>NZ_SMJW01000006.1 GCF_004348335.1 Actinomadura bangladeshensis
AAGAGACAGCCGTCGGCTCGGCCGGCGGCGGTAACACCCGGACGGTCCTGGTCACGCGGGGCGGCCCGGGGACGGGACGTCCTGCCGCGGGCACGCCGGGCAGCCGCACCCAGGCATGCGCGACCGTCTCCTTCACCTGGACGTCGATCCGGTGGTACTCGCCGGGATGCACCATGCCCGGGCCGTGCCTGATCACGTCCTCGTGGACGCGGTCGGAGGCGATCAGCGCCAGCTCCGCACCGGACCGCAGCAGCCCCTGCCGGAGCGCGTCGGCCTCCAGCAGGCGGAACACGTGGTTCACCGCCGTCCCGACCAGCCCCTCGCCGTCGGAATGGGCGACTCCCGTGTGCACGGCGACCCTCAGCTGCATGTGCGCGGTGGCGCTGGAGACCTCGTTGTGCCGCCGCACCTCGCCCCGCAGCAGGTCGATCAGGGAGGTGATCAGCCGCGCCGTGTCGACGTCCGGGGGGACCACCACGAGCGCCCCGTCGCCGCGGTCCTCGCGGTAGCAGGCGGGGAACCCGATTCCGTCGGCGTCGAAACTCGCGCGGAGCCCCTCGTAGAGCGCCTTGCGCACCTTCCGCCGGTCGAGGTCGGTGCGCGCCGGATGCCCGAACGAGGCGATGTCGCAGGCGAACAGCGAGCACAACCCGTTGGGCGTCCATCCACCGCCGGATTCGGACATGCGCCGTCGCCTTCAGATCGCGAGCCGTCGAATGCCATCTACCACCATGGCGCGCGAACCCGTCAAGGTCTGGTGACACAAACGGCTAATGCGCGGGCAGCGGTTTCGGCCGGCGCTCGTGAACGGCCTCCGGAACCGGCAGGGACCTCCGGATTTCCAGTGCACTGGTCGAGCGGATCCGGATCACATCGACGATGGGCAGCGCCGGGACTCCGAAGCCCATCGGGAAGATGACGGTGATGCGGATGATGGTCACCGCCGGCGCCCCGAGGGCCATCGGAAGGATCGCGGTGACGCGGACGATGGTGACCGCGCGGACGGCCGCCATGGCCGGCTCGGGCACGGTCGGCATGGTCGGCGTCGCGTAGGCGGGCGGAATGGCGAAGCCGGCCGGGATGATGAAGGCGGCCGGAATGACGAAGGCGGCCGGGACCATGGCGGCGGCCGGAATGGCGGGCGCGACGGGGGGCGCGGGGACGGCCGGAACCGCCGGGACCGACGGCAGGGCCGGGACCGCCGGAATGGCGGGGACCTCCTGGAGGTCCCTCGGCAGGGAGATCCGGTACTTGAGCCGGTCGACCGTCCGGTCCGGCAGCATCCTGCGCGGACGCAGCAGGACGGGCACGGCGAGGCACAGGACCGCGATGACGCAGAACACCAGCCGCGCGGCGCCGTCGGGCCGGAGCTCGGCGATGATGTAGCCGGCGCTCAGCGCGCCCAGCGGGACGGCGCCGCCGGTGACGAAGCGGTTGACGGCCATCACGCGGCCGAGCATGTGCTCGGGCACCCGGCCGGTCTGGTGGTTGATGATCGCCACGTTGAGGAAGCCGCCGGTGACGCTGAGGCCGCCCCACGCGAGCAGGCCCGCGACCGGGTGCACGGTGCCCGCGACGATCCCGATCAGGGCCAGCCAGACCACGACGCAGAACACGATGATGCTCCGCTCCCGCCGGAACCGCTTGCCGACCTTGGGGGCGACGACCGAGCCGATGAGCCCGCCGACGCCCGAGGACGCGAGCAACAGCCCGATCTCGGTACCCGACATGTGCCGCTGCTCGGCCAGCACCACCAGCAGCAGCACGACGGTCTGGAAGAAGAAGTTGCCGACCGCGCAGACCACGATCACCGTGCGGAGAAAGGGGCTGAGGAGGACGAATCTCAGGCTGCCGAGAAATGGGGCGCGCGGCGTCCGCGCGCCCGTCCGGACGGGTGAGCCGTCCGCCTCTCGCGGCTGATAGTCCTTCTTCTTCATCGAGATCAGCGCCCGTATGGAGACCGCCGAGGCCAGGATGCCGAAGAAATACGGAAGCGTTCTGTCGAGGCTGAAGAGCAAGCCTCCGAGGGGCTTGCCCGCCATGAGCGCGAGATGGCCGCGGGCTTCGTTCGTGGCCAGCGCCGACGGCAGTTCCGCGGAGTCGACGACGCGCTGCACCGCGGTGATCTCGGCGGCGTTGTAGAGGACGAGGAAGACGCCTTCGAAGAACGCGCCGAGAATCAGCAGCGTCGCCGGATGGTAGTCGAAAACGATCGCGCAGACGGGCAGCAGGCAGGCGGCGAGCCGCCCCGTCTGGCCGATGAACATCAGCAGCCGCCGGTTGCAGCGATCGACGAACCAGCCGGCCGGGAGCTGCATCAGCAGGGCCGGGATCGTGCTGGCCGCGCCGACCCAGCCCGCGACGACGGGCGAGTGCGTCAGCAGCAGCGCGAGCAGGGGATTGGCCGCGGCCAGGCACATGCTCCCCAGCTGCGAGGCCGCCGAAGCGCTCCACAGCAGGGTGAAGTCACGCCCTCTCATCGGCGCGGACCTCTTCCAGAGTGACCATCCTCATCGAGGGTCGCCCTCCTGGTCATGGAGCGATCGCTAAAACCAACATTGCACAGGTAAAGCTGAGGAGCAGGGCAATGGTGGGACAAAACGGACGAGACTTGCCATCCGCGTCCCTTGGCGATGGGATCGCGATCAAAGGAGCGACGCGCCCGTCATCCGACTCCCGAAGCCAATGCCACGCACGCTATCAGGCTGATGGACCGATTCACCCCAAAGGCTGCCCAGTCAATGCCTATTGAGTCATGAGGCGCTCCGCCTCTTTGTGCAAATGCCGCGGCAACGGCGGCCGCCGCGCGTTGACGGCCCGCCTGGCCAGCCCCGCGGCGGTGTCGGCCGCCCCGCCGAGCCGCAGCACCCGGGCCACGCGCAGCAGCACCGGGCCGCTGTCGTCGGCGTCCGCGGCCAGTTCGAGCTCCTCGGTCGAGGCCAGGCCGCAGGGCCCGTCGCGCGTCCGCCTGGCGAGCGCCCACGCGGCCCGCGTGGAGGGGCGGTCGCCGTGGTCGACGCGGTCCAGGTCGCGGAGGGCCGGCTCGGCCCGGTTCAGGTCGGCCAGCAGCTCGCCGCGCAGCCGGAGCGCCTCCGGGACTCCGCCGTCCTGGCTGAGCGCGTCGTCGAGGACGGCGATCGCCGCCTGCGTCCGCCCGGCGTACCAGAGCGCCTGGGCGAGGCTCGTGCGGACGAAGAGGTCGCCGGGCAGCCGGGTGAGCGCGGCGCGCAGCCGGTTCACGGCCTCGGCGGCGTCCTCGTCCATCCGCAGCCGGCCGATCGCCGCGAGCAGCATGCCGACGCGGACGGTGTCCCCGGCCGCACCGAAGGCGTTCACCGCCTTCTCGTAGTGCTCGACGGCGGGCGCCGTCCCGCCCCGGTGGTAGGCGATGGTGCCGAGCAGGCACTCGGCCGCGCCGCGCAGCCGCGCGTCGCCGGCCGCCCCCGCGGCCACCGCCCGCGCGCGCCGGCGGGCCAGTTCGGGCTCGCCGGAGGTGAACGCCGTCTCGGCGGCGTCCAGCCGCGGCGGCTCCGGCGGCGCGGACGCCGGGTCCGGGCCGAGGTCGCGGACGACGGGCCGGAGGCGGGCCTGGCGCAGCCGGTACCCGCCGCGCTCGCCGGCGGACAGCAGGCGCGCGTCCTCGAGGGCGCGCAGCACCGTGCCGGGCATGTCCCGCGTCTGCGGGACGCCGCCGGACCGGCCTCCGAAGGTCTCCCGGAACCACTCGGTGAGGCCGCTCGGCAGGCGCTCGTACTCATACGCCGTCCTGGCCAGCGCGGTCAGGCAGTGGTCGCGGAGGATCGGGTCCAGTGCCCGCGGCAGGTGCGCGATTCCGGTTCCGCTCTCGGGGCTCAGCTCGCCCCAGAGGCGGCGGCACACCATCTGCAGGAGGGCCGGATCGACATGGGTCTCACCGGCCGCGAGCTCGTCGACGAGTTCCGGTGCGCTCGCGGCCAGCGGATGCCCGGTGCCGCCGAGAGGCCCGCGGACGGCCTGCCGCGCCGCCGCCGGCCGTAACGGCTGCAGCGGGAACCGGGCCACGGCCTCGTCCGGCATGCCGGCCCCGGCCAGCAGCCCGAGGAGCCCGTCGAGGTTCTCGGTGCGGACGGCGATCAGCAGGTGCAGGCCGTGCTGGGCGGCGGCCTCGGCGAGTTCGGCGGCGAACCGGATCCGGTGCCGGTCCCAGTGGCCCGCCGCCCGGAACAGGAGGTCGGCGTGGTCGACGGCGGCGAGGACGGGCACCGGGTCGCCGTAGCGGTCGGTGCGGGTGTTCCTGCGGACCAGCCCGGAGACCGAGGAGCCGGACGCGCGGGTCGGCGACTCGTCCGGGTACCACGACGTGAGCAGCGCGAACGTGAAGGGATTCAGATCCGGTAGCGCGGCCAGCGGGAAGTCGGCGCGGAACGCCGGCCCTCCGATCGGGAGCACGTCCACGCGCGGCCGGCGGCCGAGCCGGGGCAGCACGCCGGCGCGCAGCAGCGAGGACTTGCCCACGCCGGACGGGCCGTGCAGCACGGTCAGCCGGCGGTCCGGCCACAGCTGCGCGAGGGCGGCGGCCTCCTCGTCCCGCCCGTGGAAGAGCGCTTCGTCATCGGTGTCGAAGGGGCGCGAACCGACGAAGGGGGAACGCGTGCTCATGTCTGGTCGCGGCCGGAACAGGCGCCGAGCGGAGCCGGGGCCCCTCGCGGCTAGAACCTGTTCTCGAAACCGGTGCCGTCCAGGATGGGCTGCGTCACGCCGTTGGCCTCCAGGACCGCGTCGGTGAGCACCGGGCTGTCCTCGGGGCGCAGCAGGTCGGGAGTGATCTCGCGGGCGTCGATGGTGAGCGATGGCATGGTACCTCCCAATGACTCCATGACATGGCGACGAGCCGCCTGGGCAAATATAACCGCAAAGTCCGGCGGTACTTGTTCTGTTCCCGAACCTAATGGTGGATGGGGAGCGGCCGAATCAAGTGTGTCGTGTGACGCAAGATGCGGAAAATTGATCGGCCGTGTCCAAATGGTATAGCTGATTGTGCCGACCGGACATAGGCTTGTCCATGGCCAGTGGAATGAGTACGGGTCGGAGGCGGGCGAGTGTCCGGACAAGAGGCAGCCGCGGCGGCTCTGGAGAAGCGCGTTCCCCCGGTCTGGGGGAATGTTCCGCCGCGTAACAAGAATTTCACCGGCCGCGAGGAGTTGCTGGCGGCCCTGCGGGAGGGCATCGCGGAGAAGGTGACGGCGGTCGTCCCGCAGCCGCAGGCGCTGCACGGGCTGGGCGGCGTCGGCAAGACGCTGATGTCGGTCGAGTACATCTACCGCTACCGGCACACCTACGACGTCGTCTGGTGGATTCCGTCCGACCAGCCGTTCCTGGTGAAGACGGCGCTGGCCGATCTCGCTCCGCACCTCGGGTTGCGGTCCGCCGCCGTGAGCGGGATCGAGGAGGCCGCACGAGAGGTCCTGGACGCGCTGCGCCGCGGCGAGCCCTACCAGCGGTGGCTGCTCGTGTTCGACAATGCCGACCAGCCGGAGGATCTGTTCGACATCATCCCGCAGGGACCGGGGCATGTGCTGATCACCTCCCGCAACCACCGCTGGGCGAGCATGGTCGACGCGGTTCCGGTGGACGTCTTCAGCCGGGAGGAGAGCGTCGAGTTCCTCCTGAAGCGGGTGCGCGCCGGAATCACCGGCGAGGACGCCGGCCGCCTCGCCGAACAGCTGGGAGACCTTCCGCTGGCGCTGGAGCAGGCCGGCGCGCTGCTGTTCGAGCGCGGCATGACCGTGCCGGAATACCTGGAGCAGCTGGAGGAGCGCACCAGCCAGCTGCTCTCGCAGGGGCGTCCGGCCGAGTACCCGGTGCCGATGACGGCCGCGTGGAGCGTTTCGGTCGCCAACCTGAGCGAGAGCCTCCCGGAGGCGGTCGACCTGCTGCGGGTCTGCGCGTTCTTCGGCTCCGAGCCCATCCCGCGCGAGGTCATCGGCAGGGCTCCGGACGGTCTCCGGCCGCAGCTGGCGGGACTGATCGGCGACACCATCCGGTTGGGACGGGCGGTCGGCGAACTGGGTCGGTACGCGCTCGCCAGGCTGGACATCAACGCGCGGACGATCGAGGTTCACCGGCTCGTCCAGAGACTTGTGCAGGACGAACTGTCGCCGGAGGAGCAGCGCCGGATCCGGCATGAGGTGCATCTCCTTCTCGCGGCCTACGACGCCGGTGACCCGTACGACGAGGAGACCTGGCCCAAGTACGGCGCGCTGTCCGGGCACCTGACCCCGGCGGGGATCGCCGGTTGCGAGGCACCGGAGGTCCGCGCGTTCGCCATCCGGATGCTGCGCTACATGTTCGGCTCCGGTGACTACGACTCGGCCCGCAAGACCGCGGAGAACTTCATTGAGAAGTGGGGCGCCGATTCGGGACCCGAGCACCCCGATGTGATCCGGATGAAACTCGAGCTCACCAATACGCTGCGTGAAGTCGGAGAGTACGACACCGCCACCGAACTGAACGACGAGATCCTGGCGGCGGCGGAGAAGGTCCTCGGACGGGACGATCCCGACACGCTCAGGTCGCTGCGGGGATCGGCGGCCGACCTGCGGGCCGCCGGCGATTTCCGGGAGGCGCTGAAACGGGACGAGGAGGCGCTGCGCCGCTTTGAGGACAGGTACGGCCCCGAGCACGCCGGGACGCTCCGCGCCGTCAACAACCTCGCCCTCGACTACGGTCTGCTGAGCGACTACGGAAAGGCCCGTGAACTGCACGACCGATCGTATTCCGGTTGGCGGGACCGCGGCGCCAAAATGGTCCGGGCGAGCGTCGTGGCCGCGGTGAGCGGGCTGGCCAGGGCCGTCAGGCTCTCCGGCGGGTACTCGGAGGCGTGCGACCTCGGGTTCGACGCCTACGCGATGGGGCAGGAGTCGCTCGGCGCCGAGCACAACTGGACGCTCCGCACGGGGAAGGATCTGTCGATTGCGCTTCGCAGGTACGGGGAATTCGACCAGGCGGAGGAACTGGCGACGCAGGTGCAGGAGCGCTGCGTCCGGCTGCTCGGCCCCAATTCGCCGGACACGCTGGCCGCCGCCGTCTGCCTGGCCAACCTCTGGCGCACGACGGACCGGCTGGACGAGGCCGCCGAGCTGGTCGCCGACTCGGCCTCCCGGTACGCGGAGGTCCTGCGCCCCGACCACCCCTACACTCTCGCGTGCCTGACCAACCTCGCCGTCCTGCGCCGCATCCAGGGCGATGCGGTGGCCGCGCGCAAGCTGAACGAGCGCGCCCTGGCGGGCCTGGACGCCAGACTCGGCCGGGACCACGACTACTCGTTGACGGTCGCCGTCAATCTCGCCACCGACCTGGTCGCGCTCGGCGACCTCGAGGCGGCGTGCCGGCTCGGCGAGGGGACGCTGCGGCGGCTCCGCGCCCTGTTCGGCGACCTGCACCCGCTGACGCTGACCGGTGGCGCCAACCTCGCCGCCGACCTGAAGGCCGCCGGCCGGACGGAGGAGGCGGCGGAACTGGCCGAGCGCATCCGGACCGGCTACCGGCGGACGCTCGGCCTGAATCACCCGGACGCGGTCGTCTTCGAGGAAGGGCGGCACCTGGACGCCGACTTCGACGCGCCGCCCATCTGATCCCGCCGCGCCCTGATGTCGGCGATGTCGCGGGACACCACCCCGTGGATGTGCGTGATCAGCCGCTGGAGGTCGTGGCAGTAGACGCTCGGATTCCGGAATCCGGCACCGCTCCGGTACCGGTGGGTGTAGTGGCCGGCTCCGCACACTCTGCGGAGCCGGCACTCCCGGCATTCGTCGGCGAGCGCGAGCTCCCTGATCTGGCGGGCGGCGATCGAGGGGTGCATCAGCGCGGTCTCGAACGGGTCGCGGGAGACGTGCAGCGTCGTCCTCGCAGCGCCCTCGTAGGCCGATTTGAGGGTGTCGACCTGCTCGATCTGCCCGTTGGTCTCCACGACCACGATCGCGACGGGGGCCAGCCCCATCGTCTCCCCGGTGGAGCGGCGTCCGAGCAGCAGCCGCAGGACGTCCTCGAAGAGCCGCACGCCGGTGCGCTTCTCCGGCGAGCCGTACCAGCGGTCGAAGACGGTGACGAGCCAGTCGCCATAGGGCGTGGACGCGTCGGGCGGCCGGCCGGGCGGGGGAGCGTCCCAGTTCCCGTGCGGAAGCAGGAAGCTGATGCCGGGCGGCTCGAACTCCAGCATCGCCTCGTACGTCTTCTCCGGATCGTTGGCCAGGTCGACCGTGCTCAGCAGCCCGCTGAAGAGGTGCCGGTACCGTTCGGCGCCGATCCTCAGCAGCCCGTCCCGGACGGCGTGGAAGCTGCCGTGCCCGTTGGCCGTCCTGCGGTGCCGGTCGTGTCCCTCCTCGTCGCCGTCGAGGCTGACCCCGACGTGGACGTCGTACTCGTCGAACAGATCCAGGAACGGCGGGTCGAGCAGCACGCCGTTGGTCTGGATGTTGAAGCGCACGTCGACGTCGGGCGCGCACGCGTCCCGGACGGTCTCGATGGTGTACCGCAGATGGTCCACTCCGGCGAGCAGCGGTTCGCCGCCGTGCAGGGTGACGTCCACCCGGTCGAGCAGCTTCGCCCGCGCGTGCTCGGCGATGCGCCGCGCCGTCCAGTCGACGGTGGGCCTGGCCATCTTCCGCGGCTGGCGGCGCCAGCCCTGGTCGGCCATCTCGTACATGTAGCAGTAGTCGCACGCCAGGTTGCAGCGGCTGTGGACCTTGAGGATGAACTCCCGGAACGGCGTCGGCCGCCAGCCCCGCCCGAGGAGCGACGGGACGTCGAGGGTCTCCGGCCATTCGCTGCCTTCGGGGCCGTCGGCCACGCTGATCGCTCCCTGACCCAGGATCGGGCTGCGGCATATGAGGGATTCTGGGCAGATATGTACTTATCTCAAGATCGCTAAACGTCCTTCCGGAGGCCGTCCCCGGCCAGCAGCACCCACGTCTCGTGCTCGCGCCACTCTCCCTCGATGCGGATGCTCTTCGGCGCCGCCCCCGCCGGCCGGAACCCCGCCCGCTCGACGACCCTCCGGGACGCCGCGTTCCCCGGCTGGACGTCGGCGTCCAGGCGGCGGAGCCCCAACTCCCCGAACGCGTACCGCACCGCCAGCCGCACGCCCTCGCCCACGTACCCGTGCCCGGACGTCGCCGCGAACCCGCCGAACCCGAGCCAGGCGCGCGGCCCGCCGGTGCGCCGCTCGTCCACGATGCCGTTGATGTTCACCAGCCCGGCCAGCTCCCCGGTGCCGTTCAGCACCACCACGAAGCCGACGGCCCGGACCCCGTCGAAGCGCGCCAGGTACGCACCGAACGCGGCGGCACTGGTGGGCGCGTAGATCAGATGCCGGTGCAGGCCCGCGCTCTGCCTGGCCGACCTGACGAAGGCGTCCTCGTCCTCGGCCGCGACCGTCCGCAACGAGACCCGCGCTCCGACCAGCAGCGTCATGCAAGGAACCTAACCGGCGCACCATCGGATGCCGGGCACGATGGCCGGGACGGCCGATGCCGGACGGGCAGTACAGGTCACCGTATTCCCACAAAGTCGCCATGACCGGGTATTGCGGGCGGGTCGGCCCGAGTGGTTCGAGAAAGATGGGATGGGTGCGGGCGGGCACATGTGGCGGGTGCCCGCCGCCGGCTGACCGAGTGGCGGTGGGAATTCGTGTTGCGAGGCCGACGCGGTGAATGCGCCGAGATCGACGGGCTGCTGGAGGCCGTCCGGAGCGGGGAGAGCCGGGCCCTGGTGCTCCGCGGCGAGGCGGGCGCGGGCAAGACCGCGCTGCTGGAGTACCTGGTCGACCGGGCGCCCGGCTTCCGGATCGTGCGCATCACCGGCGTGCAGTCGGAGATGGAGCTGGCCTTCGCCGGCCTGCACCAGCTGTGCGCGCCGATGGCGGACCGCTTCCAGCGCCTGCCCGCCCCGCAGCGCGACGCGCTGCGCGCCGCGCTCGGGCTGAGCGCCGGGCGGGCGCCCGACCGGTTCCTCGTCGGCCTCGCGATCCTCGGCCTGCTCGCCGACGCCGCCCGCGAGCAGCCCCTCGCCTGCGTGGTGGACGACGCGCAGTGGCTCGACCGGGCCTCGGTGCAGGCGCTCGCGTTCGCCGCCCGGCGGCTGCTGGCCGAGTCGGTCGCGATCGCCTTCGCCGCCCGGGAACCGGACGAGGCGCACGAGCTGACCGGGCTGCCGGAGATGGCCGTCGGCGGGCTGCCCGACGCGGAGGCGCGGGCGCTGCTGCGCTCCGTCGTCAGCGGCCCCTGGGACCCGCGGGTCCTCGACCGGGTCGTCGCCGAGGCGCGCGGCAACCCCCTCGCCCTGCTGGAGCTGCCGAAGGAGTCCACGGCGGCCGAACTGGCGGGCGGATTCGGGGTGCCGAGCGCGGCGGGCCTCGCCGGCCGCATCCAGGAGGTCTACGAGCGGCGCGTCGCCGGGCTCCCGCCGGCCACCCGGCGGCTGCTGCTCGCCGCGGCGGCCGAACCCGGCGGCGAGCCGGTACTGCTGTGGCGGGCCGCCGACCGGCTCGGCATCGACCTCGAGGCCGCGACGCCCGCCGAGGCGGCCGGACTGATCGAGATCGGGGACCGGGTGCGGTTCCACCACCCGCTCGTCCGGTCCGCCGTCTACTGGGCCGCGCCGCCCGAGGACCGGCGCGGCGTCCACCGCGTCCTCGCCGAGGTCACCGACGCGCGGGCCGACCCGGACCGCCGCGCCTGGCACGCCGCGCAGGGCGCCCCGGCACCGGAGGAGGGCGTCGCGGCCGAACTCGAACGCTCCGCCGGACGGGCGCGGGCCCGCGGCGGGCTGGCCGCGGCGGCGGCCTTCCTCACCCGGGCGGTGGAGCTGACGCCCGACCCCGTCCGGCGGCAGGAGCGGGCGCTGGCCGCCGCGTGGGCGGCGCACCGGGCGGGCACGCCCGACGGCGCGCTGCGGCTGCTGTCGGTCGCCGAGGCCGCCCCGCTCGACGCGCGGCTGCGCGGCGAGGTCGACCTGCTCCGCGCCGAGATCGCCTTCGCCGTCGACCGGGGCCGCGACGCGCCCGGCCTGCTGCTCACCGCGGCCCGCCGGCTCACCCCGCACGACGTCCGGCTGGCGCGCGACACCTACCTGGAGGCGATCAGCGCGGCACTGTTCGCGGGCCCGCTGGCCGACGGCGCCGGGCAGGCCGAGACGGCCGCGGCCGCCCGCTCCGCGCCGCGGCCGCCCGGCCCGCCGCGTCCCGCCGACCTCCTCCTGGACGGCCTGGCGCTGCGGATCGGCGAGGGCCTCGCCGCCGGGCTGCCCGTCCTGCGGCCCGCGCTGGAGGTGTTCCGCGGCCCGGACCTCTCCGAGGAGGACGGCCTGCGCTGGCTCTGGCTCGCCGGCGTGACCGCCTCGACCCTGTGGGACCACGGCGCCTGGAGCGTGCTCGCGTCCCGGCACGTCCGCCTCGCCCGCGAGTCCGGCCAGACCGCCGCGCTCCCCCTCGCGCTGACCCAGCAGATCGCCGTGGACGTGTTCGCGGGCGACCTGGCGGGCGCCGCGTCGCTCGTCGAGGAGGTCGCGACGGTGTCGGAGGCGACCGGAATCCCCGTCCCGCCCTACGGCGGCCTGCTGGTCGCCGCCTGGCGGGGCCGCGACGCCGAGCTCGCCGGCCTGCTGCGGACCGTCGCGGCGGAGGCGCGGCGCCGGGGCGAGGGCAACGGGCCGACCGTCGGCGCCTGGGCGAAGGCCCTGCTGTGCAACAGCCGCGGCCGCTACGCCGAGGCGGTGGACGCGGTGCCGGACGCCGCGGAGGACCGTCCGGCCGACGTGGGCACCGGACCCTGGGCCCTGGCCGAGTACATCGAGGCGGCGACCCGCGACGGCCGGTTCGCCGAGGCCGCCGTCGCCCTCCGCCGGCTCGGCGAGGCCGCCCTTCCGGCCGGCACGGACTGGGCGCTCGGCGTCCACGCCCGCGCGCGGGCCCTGCTGAGCGAGGACACCGCCGCCGAGGACCACTACCGCGAGGCGATCGACCGCCTCGGCCGCGCCGGCGTCCCCGGCGAACTCGCCCGCGCCCGCCTGCTGTACGGGGAATGGCTGCGGCGCCGGCAGCGCCGGCGGGCCGCCAGGGAGGAACTGCGCGGCGCCCACGCGTCGTTCACCGCGATGGGCATGGCGGCGTTCGCCGGACGGGCCGCCGACGAGCTCCAGGCCACCGGCGAGCACGTCCGCAGGCGCGCCGCCGAGACCGCCGGCGAGCTGACGCCGCAGGAGGCGCAGATCGTCCGGCTCGTCCGGGAGGGCCTGACCAACCCCGAGATCGGGGCCCGGCTCTTCATCAGCCCGCGCACCGTCGAATGGCACCTCCGCAAGACCTTCGGCAAGCTCGGCATCACCTCGCGCAGGCAGCTCCAGCGCACCTCCACCACCGGCAGGGCCTGACCCCGGGGCCGGGGGCCCGTGCCCGGCCCGTGCCCGGCTAGGGACAGGGCCCGTGCCCGACCCTGGTGCCCCGCGACCTCCGTCCGGCGACAGTTGCCGGTAACGGCTCAATCACGGAGGAGGCGAGGGAGAGCATGAGCAACCACATCCTGGAGCCGGCCGCCCAGGAGTTCGCCGAGGCGACGTCCAAACCGCCGTTCATCTACGAGCTCGGGCCCGACGGGGCGCGCAAGGTCCTGGACGACCTGCAGTCCGCGCCGGTGCCGATGCCGGACGTGGACGACACGTGGATCACCGTCCCGTCCGAGGCCGGCGACGTGCGGGTGCGGATCGTCAAGCCCGCCGGGGCGTCCGGGATGCTGCCGGTCGTCCTGTACGTCCACGGCGGCGGCTGGGTGCTGGGCAACGCGGGCACCCACGACCGGCTCGTCCGCGAACTGGCCACCGGGACGGGCGCCGCGGTCGCCTTCGTCGAGTACGACCGGTCGCCCGAGGCCCACTACCCGGTCGCGATCGAGCAGGCGTACGGCACCGCCCGGTGGATCACCGAGCACGGCGCCGGGGAGGGGCTCGACGCCTCCCGCATGGCGGTCGCCGGCGACTCCGTCGGCGGCGCCATGACCGCCGCGCTGGCCATCATGGCCAAGCGGCGCGGCGATGTCCGGTTCGTCCACCAGTCGATGTACTACCCGGTGACCGACGCGGGGCAGGACACCGGCAGCTACCGGGAGTTCGCCGACGGCCCGTACCTCACCGCGAAGGCCATGGCCTGGTTCTGGGACGCCTACACCATGGACCCCGTCCAGCGGACCGAGATCACCGCCTCCCCGCTGCGCGCCACCCTCGACGACCTGCGCGGGCTCCCGCCCGCCTTCCTGATCGTCGACGAGAACGACGTGCTGCGCGACGAGGGCGAGGCCTACGCGCGCCGCCTCACCGAGGCCGGCGTCCCCACCACCAGCGTCCGCTACAACGGCATCCTGCACGACTTCATGATGCTGAACAACGTGACCGAGACCCGCGCCGCCCGGGGCGCCGTCGCCCAGGCGATCGACGTCCTCAAGACCGCGCTCGGAAAGGCGAACACATGAGCAACGACCGACCCGTCATCGTCCTCGTCCACGGCGCCTTCGCCGAGTCGGCGAGCTGGAACCGCGTCATCCGGCGCCTGAACGACCGCGGCCACGAGGCCGTCGCCGCCGGCAACCAGCTGCGCAGCGTCCCCGGCGACGCCGCCTACATCCGCGACGTGGTTGCCGGGCTGAACCGCCCGGTCGTGCTGGCCGCGCACTCCTACGGCGGCATGGTCATCACCGAGGCGGCTTCGGGGAACCCGGCCGTCCGGTCCCTGGTCTACATCGCGGGCTTCGCGCCCGACCGGGACGAGACCGCGTTCCAGCTGTCGGAGAAGTTCGAGGGCAGCACGCTCGGCGCGGCACTGGACGCCTACCCGCTCACCGAGGGCGGCAACGACCTCCGGATCGCCTCGGACAAGTTCCACGCCCAGTTCTGCGCCGACGTCGACGCGGGCGAGGCCGCGCTGATGGCCGCGACCCAGCGCCCGGTGACGGAGCGCGCCCTGACCGGGCCCCTCACGGTGGACGAGCCGGCGTGGCGCCAGAAGCCGTCCTGGTTCATCCTCGGCTCGGACGACCGGAACATCCCGGCGGCCCTGATGCACTTCATGGCCGACCGCGCCGGCTCGCGCGGCACCCGCGAGATCTCGGGCGCCTCCCACGCCATCGCGGTCTCCCAGCCCGATGCGGTGGCCGACACGATCTTGGAGGCATGCGCCTGACGGATCCGTCCGTCCGTCCACGGCCCGGCCTCTATTCGCCGGGCCGTGCCCCATGGTCGAGGGCGCCTGCCTTGCGTGCGAGGACGAGCCGGTAGCGCGGGGCGCCGTCCTCCCGTCGTCCCAAGTCCGTCAAGGGGACCGTTGTCACCGCGAACCCGGCGGCCACCAGATCGCGCCGGACCGCCCCCAGCGGACACGTGCGGTAGTACATGACGAACGGGGGACGCCACAGGGCGTTCCTGACCCGCATGGCCAGGTCGAATCCGAGCAGTGCCCAGTACCAGCCCGAGGCGGGGGACGGCGGCGCGCCGATCGGGAAGACGAAGAGCCCGCCCGGCCGCAGCGCGCGGTGCACTCCTGCGAAGACCGCGGGCCGTTCGGCGGGCAGCACATGCCCGAGCGCCCCGAAGGTGACCGCCAGGTCGAACTCCTCGTCGAAGGCCAGGGCCCGGGCATCGCCGCGCACCCACTCGGCGCCGGGGTGCGCCTTACGCGCTTGCGCGAGCATCCCGGCGCTGAAGTCGACACCCGTGTTCCGTCCCTCGCAGAGCGGCCCTAGGACCCGCATGCCCGCCCCGGTACCGCAGCAGACGTCGAGCCCGTCCCCGAAAGGCCCGAGCGAGCGCAGCGCGCTGACGGTCGCGTCGAGAATGCCGTCAGGCGTCCGGAACGGCGTGCGGTCGAACTTCGGAGCGAGCAGGTCATAACCGTGCTCGACCGACGACAGCGCCTGAACGGCCAGTTCGCGCAGAGAAGGACCTTGAGCCGAGAACACCGCCCAAGGCTACTTCTCCCGGTCCACCGCCGCGGCATCTGCAGGCGTCCGGCATCTCTTGTTCAACTCTGTTGGTACTCCACTGCCGCGAGCCCGCAGTGCGCGTGCACGAACAGGTAAGAGGCGCCTTCGCCATAGTCGAACAGATCTGCGCCACCGACCAGGCCGACGTAGTCCATCGCCTTTCCGCACTTCGGGCAGTCGGCGTAGGCCGGGTCCTGGCTCCTCGGCCCCTCCACCGGGCCGATATTCCGGACGTTCGCTGTGCGCGGACCACGTCGCGCCCCCATCGTCGCGGTACGGGGCCAGCGCGCCCGGGTCGGCCGCCGCGATGTCGGCCAGTTCCTCGACGGCGTCGTCATCGCCGGATCCCACCCGTCCCACAAGATCCTCGATCACGGCGCGACGGTATCCGGGCCCCCTGTCATCATCGGGGGATGAGTGACTGGGAGCTTTTCCTCCGGGAGGTTTCATGGTTCCTCCAACCCGGAGAGAGCGCCGTGGTGGGCGAGGTGCAGCCGTGGACCCGCGGGCCGGCCGAGGACCTGCCCGAGCTCTCCGCACTCCTCGAAGCGACGGTTCTCACCCCCGTTACCGTCGGAGGCACCGCCTACGAGCTGCTCGCCTGGGGTCCGCCGGACGGTCGACGGGGATGGCTCTGCCACCCGCCCCGCTGCGTGGACGGCGGGCCTTTCCCGGCGGCGCACGAGAGCTTCTGGAAACTGTGCGGCGGGATCGTCGAAAGGTTCGGTGAGCCCACCACCTGGTGGGAGAACCAGAACGAGGTGCTCACCGCGGAAGCGGCGCGTGTGCGGGTCGCGGACGTCCTGGCCGACTATGCCTGGCTCTGGGAAGGCGAGGGCCTGGAGGTTCCCATCGACCCGGATGAGTACTACGCCGTCGCCGTAGAGGCGAACGGAAATCTGACACTGGCGCATCGCGACAATGGCCGGCTGCTTCTCTTCGCACCGGACCACGCGTTCAAAGGTGTCGCACCACTGGACGGGTGCCCGCCGTATTCACTGCTCACGATCGATGATGTTCCCGACCTCGCGACGTGGATAGAGGTATGCGCCGCGGCCTGGCGATATCAGTGGGCATACGGCATGTGAGGGCCGTGGGCAGGCCGGTCGCGAAGCCGATCGTTCCAGGTGCACCGAGCGGTCTGCGGCTGTGCCTCACAGCCGCAGACCGCTGGGCGCGTATGTGTTAGTTGTAATGGGCGAACTCTGTGTAGTCGTTCCAGATCCAGCCTTTGACGCCGGTGCAGCAGTCCGAGTGCCACCACAGGTTGCCGGCGTTGTTCACGCATCGCTTGTCGATGCGGAAGAGCGTGCCGGACTTCCAGGTGGCGATGACCGAGGAAGACCCCGAGTAGCTGGTGTGCACCTTCGCCGAGCCGACGATGACTCGCCGAATATGCGGGGTCCAGTCCGAGCAGGAAGCCTGGATGCCCTGCTCGCTCGCCGACGCGCTTGGAATGGCGAACGCAACAGGGGCCATGGTCGCCGTAATCACCGCAGCCGCCATGGCCATGACACGGTTAGCCGCCATTCGCATTTCGAGCTCCCTTCGGGGGGATTTGGTAAGTTGATCATCACCCGACCATGATCGTTTGTCAAGCCCCGATGTGAATTTCTGCTCCGTGGCGCGTCTGATGGCAGATGCCGTGCCGAAGGGGCGGAGGAGGGATGCCTCGCGCGAAAACCAAACGTGAGAATCTCACTAAGTCGACCCCTGTGGGGTCCTTCCAATACATAACTGTCGCTCTGTGGACAGTTTTAGCGGGAAGGCTCCGGAGTTGAGCACCGACAGCCGGACCTGTGCCGGCGGCGGAGCCGAGAGTGCCGCGCCGGAAGCCGCACAGGCGCTCCACCGAGTCAGGGGGAGTGCGACGGCCCTCATCCCAAGACAGGCGACAACGTGTCCGCACGCCCCTCGACGACGAGCGCCCGGGAGCTTCGCAGGCATCGCCCGCATCGAGCGCGCCCGCCTGGGATTTAGGCCCACGATCAATCGACGCGCAGTCGCAATTCCAGCGTGAATTGCCCGATGGGCAGAACGTTCCCACCCACCTCCGCGCATATCACTGCACCAAAATCTCGTGCATGGAGCGCAGGACCTTATTGCGACAGGTCACCTGCGGCGCCTGCGCTAACTCCCAAAGCAGTAGGGTCCCAACATGAGCATGAAACTGCTGCCGGTGGACGGCGTGTGGGTCGATGCCATGATCTCGCTCGCGAACGGTCCGTGGACCAGGCAGGCCGTCGAGCGTCTGTTCGTGGAACGCGGATGGATACAGGCCGACGACGTGGGCACTGCCCGAGTGCCCTGGCAGACGGGTGACGAAGTCTGGCCCCAGTTGGACCTGCCGGTGGCCTCCGGGCCGCTGCCCGACGACTCGGACGAAACCGGATGGCGACTCGACCTGGGCGCGCCCCCGCCGGACGAAGAGACCGGCGAGGTGGACCGTCACTCTTTCGTGGCATTCCCTTTCGCGCTCCTGTGGCCGCCGCTCAACACTGAAGAGCCCGAAGACGACGAAGACGACGAAGACGATCTGCAGGAGGACTACTCGGCCGAGTGGATCCGGTACCCGGACGCCGGTCCTGCCGAGTTCGAAGCCGAGTTCCGCCGCGTGCGCGCGCTCGTGGAGGACCGGATCGGACCGCCCACCCGTACGGTCGGTGGCATCACCAGCGGATGGATGAGGGAGATCTGGGATCGGGGGACGATGGCGCTCACGCTCTCGATCGAAGACGACATCACGACGTACTCCTTCTACGACCACATCGCCCTCGGCATCTGGCCGACCGATGCGGCGGCGGGTACCGAGGACACCTGAGCCCCGAGGTCATAGAGCGGCCAGTCACCGGTCGGCGGCAGACCGACGGCCGCCGAGCCGGCCCAAGGCAGCGACGCGGCCACGTCCACCCGTCCTGATCATGTCGGGTCCGGACTGCGTGGTCGAACGTCCCGGAGCCATGCGGGACGCGTCCCCCAAGAGTCCGCCGGCGTGCCGCCCCATTCGCAGTCCGGTCCCAGGCCACCGATTCTCAGTGTCGAGTTGCCTGGATCGGCCGCGTACAGTTCCAACTCTTCGGCATAGCGGATGAGCAGCTGCGTCCAGGACGGAGCCAGCACGTCCCATGAGGTGCATTCGACGTCAACCCGAACCACTTGTCCGGGCGTTCCGCCCGGGGCCGGATCAAAGTCGAGCAGCCATTGTACGTCGCCATTCATGTCGCCGACGACGAGTGCACCCGGCGAACCGATGATCGGCCGGACCGGCCCGTTCAGGGAGAGCGTCTTCGTATCGACCGCGTATGCCCAGGCCCGAGGGTCGTCCCAGTCCGGCTCCGGATGATGGTTGTCGCGCCACATCCGGGTCGCCTCGATAATCCCGCTTGTGTCGCAGAGGCAGGTCAGCGGTACCGGACTGGGCTCCGGAGGTGGCAGTGCCGGTCCGGGGTCGGTTCCGTTGTGAATGCGCAGACTAGCGCGGAAATCCTGGGGAAGTCGTAGAGCCAGGGCGGCCTCCACCGCATCGATTTCCTGCACCGTGGCCCGCGCATTGAGCTGCCGCAAGGAAGCCGGCAGGACGCGACCCAAGCCGGCCTCGATCCGCGCCCATGCCTCGGCGACCGGCCTGTCGACGTCGCCTCCGGTGTCAGTCATGACGCAGACTCTAGACATCAGCCCTCGCCAGTGCGACGTCGCCGTCGGGCGCAGGATGCGCGGTCGTGTACGTCACATCGGCACCCGAACCGCACCCGGCTCGGTCGGTATCTCCGCCGGGTCGGTCCGCGCGGGGGCCGAACTCTCGCTCGCCGTCTTGCACGAGGCGTCGGCCGGTCGGCGCTATGCGTCCCCTGGTCGTTGCCGCGCCGCCGGTCGGCCGGGAAGTGACCGTGAGCCCGCCGTAGTGAAACCCGTCGGCGTCGGTGACGACCACGGAGATGGTCGACAAGAATCTTGTGACTCTTTGTGTCCACGGTGCAGCTCAATGGGAAATGGCCGCATACGTTCGCGGTATGGATGAGGAGCGTGTGACGGCAGGTAAGCGGCGCGATCCGGTCCTGACCTGGTTGGTCTGGCCGCTCATCACTCTCGGGGTCTATTACTTTGTGTGGTGGTACAAGATCAACCGAGAAGCGCGCGACTCGGGCGTGGAAGTAAGCCCTGGCCTGGCCCTGCTGGCCGTCCTCCTCGGGTGGGTCATCATCGTGCCGCCCTACATCTCCATCTTCCGGACGGGTGAGCGGATTGCGCGCATGCAGGACTCGGCCAACCGCCAGCCCTCCTGCAACAGCTGGATCGGGCTGATCCTGTCGTTCTTCTTCGGGCTCCATGCGCTCTACTACCAGATCGAGTTGAACCGGATCTGGGACGAACCCGTGCATCCATCCCCCGGCAAGTAGCACTGACGCAGGGACGACACCGGAAGGTGACCATCCGGTCACACCCTGGGGAGTAGTTCTTACGAAGATCGAACAGGCGGGTGCGCGAGCTGGTACGGGCGATCTTGCGGCCCTTGACTGAACGCATGCACACATCGCCCTTCCTGCGTGCGGTCGGCCGCCGCACCCTTACCGCCGCCCTGCCGATCGCCCTGTCCGCCGCCGTCCTGGTTCCGCTGCGGGCCTCCGCGGCCGAGGTCCAGGTCGTGTCCACGACGGTCACCCCGTCCCGCATCACCTCCGGTGAACAGGCGATCCAGACGGTCACCCTGGCCGAGCCGGCCCCGGCGGGGGGCGTCACCGTGCAGCTCCTGGACGGCAACGAGTACAGGGACCTGACCTATTTCCAGGCCACCAAGAACAGGGTCACGGTGCCCGAGGGGGAGCGCAGCGTCAGCTTGGCCATCCGGGTGCAGTCCGCGATCAACGAGGGGACGGTGACCCGCCTGACCGCCGGAGCGGGCGGTTCGGTCGCGGAGACGTCGATCACCGTGGACCCGATCGACGGGCGATATCAGGACGTCACCTCGTTCACCATCGACAAGCGCATCGCGGTGGATCCACGGTGATGGCGGCGGTCAGCACGGCCAGGCAGTTCGCCGGCGTCATCGGCGTGCCGAAGAAGTTCTCCGTCGGCGTTCTCGGCCCGGTGCGGCACCGGCCCGGCAATGCCGAGAACTTCGGGGTGGTCGGCCTGGGGGACATCTGGCACCCGTTCGGCGCCAGGATCAACCTGACCAGTGACACGCCCGGCGTCACCACCTCCCTCAACGTGCCCTCCGACGGAAGCATCCCGGCCGACAAGGACGGCGCGCAGTTCAGCATCAGGGTCGCCGACTCGGTCCCGGCCGGGACCAAGGTGAAACTGACCGCGAACTGGGTGCTCGGTCCCGCACCGGTCACCACGGAGTTCACCGTCCAGGACTGACCCCGTCCGGCAACGCCGGGCCCTGCGTGATCTGGCCTCCACGGGCCGCCGCACCACAGCTGGAAGCCACGCCAGCCGCACGCCTCATGGCCCGCCACCGGCGGACCATGAGGGAAGGTCCTCTTCATGGCGCAGTCGGTCAACGACGCCCTCCAACAGACCACCGGACACCCCGCCCGCACCTACGCCCAATGGACCGCGGATCCCCTGGCCGACCTCGGCCGCCGACCAACGAGGCGGGACGGCGACCGGCACCCCCGCCAGGTGCATTGGAAAGACAGCGCCATGGCACAGCTCAACTTGCGAGCTGCCGATCAGCGTCCTGAAGTCCAGTCGCCCGGCGGCGTGCAGTTCCGCCAGCTCCCACACCCCGGGCCCACTCGGCCGGGCGGCGCCGGCACGTCAGGTCCGGGCCTCGTTGCTGTCTCTGAGGGTCCGTAGGGTGGCGCCATGCGTTACCTGGCGGGGTCGTTCGCCGCTGGTGCCCTCCGGCGCGGGAAGGGCATCGAGCAGCTTCTCAGCGCCTTCGAAGAGGAGGGGCGGCGAGGGTTGCGTTACGCCTGCATCTGGCCGGCGAACCGCCATCACGGTTTCGTCGTCCGGCTGTACGTCGTCGAAGAGGTAGAAGGCCTTCCCATCGACGAGTTCGGCGCCTTCTATGAGGACGAGTACGGGGACGGTGCCGAGACCGTTGGGGAGACGGCATCCGCTGAAGCGGCGATCACCCTTGCTGAGCGGAAACTCGCCGCCGCCGCAGGCCGATGGGTGAACCAGGGTGTTCTCGCGGACGAGTATCACGACTACGTCGGTTGCGGCCGTCCGCTGGGTGACTGGAAGCCGGTGTAAGGCAGCGGTGTCGTCAGGACTGTCGTCAAAAGGCCCGGAACCTAACTCAGGTTCCGGGCCTTTTGGCTGGTCAAAGGAGTGGTCAGGGACGGGACGGGGTCGAACCGCCGACCTTCCGCTTTTCAGAAGTAGCAACCACCCTGCCGCCACCCCGTCCACCGAGGTCAGACGGTGCTCGACGTGCGCCCGTGGTGCCGCTTGGTTGCTGACGTTGCCGTCAGGGTTGCCGTCACCGGTCGGAGTCGTCAGGCGACTTTGATCGAGTGAGGGCCGACGCTGACGGTGATGTCGACGTGCCCGCCGAGCGCGGTGGCGTAGGCGCGGAGCGTCTCCAGTTCCATGGCCTCAAGATTGCCGTTTTCGATCTGGGAGACGCGAGACTGTGAGACCCCCAGGACCTGGGCGACCTCGGCTTGCGTCTTGCCGATGGCCTTGCGGAGCTCTTTGAGGTGGTGGCCGGCGACGTAGGCGTCCAACTCGGCGCGAGCCTTGGCCTGGCGCTCGGGGTCGGCCAGTTCAGGGTTGCGGCGGTGTGCTTCGGCCTTGATGTCCTGCCAGCGGCGTCCGGTGCTCATCGTCCGCCCTCCTTATCCTTCGCTGCCCGGTACTCGGCGTAGCGGGCTTCGGCCAGTGGAATCGCCTCGTCGTACCAGCGTGACCACTGCCCGGCCTTGTCTCCGGCCACCAGGAAGATCGCTGTACGCTCCGGGTCGAAGACGAACAGCATGCGGATCTCCGATCGTCCTCGGCTGCCGGGCCGCAGCTCCTTGAGGTTGCGCAGCTCGCTGTGTTCGAGGGTGTCGACCAGCGGCCGCCCCAGCGTCGGTCCGACCTCGGCCAACCTGTCGATGGCCTGCTCGATCAAGGCTGCTGTGTCCAGCTCGGATTCACACAGCTTGAGGAACCAGCTCTCGACCGGTTCGAGGAGAACGACGTCCCAGGGCACCCAACCAATATAACGTCTAGCTCATACTGTGGGGTTGACCGTCCGCTTCTTGATGACGTCCGTTGCCGTCAAACACAACGCCCCGGGCCTCATGGCTCCGGGGCGTTTGTACTGGTCATTTGTGGTGGGCAGGGGCGGGGTCGAACCGCCGACCTTCCGCTTTTCAGGCGGACGCTCGTACCGACTGAGCTACCTGCCCAGGACGCTTGGTGCGCCTGGCGGTCCTGACGGGATTTGAACCCGCGGCCTCCACCTTGACAGGGTGGCGAGCACTCCTAACTGCTCCACAGGACCTTGCTGCTCCGAGCCTAGCGGCTTCGGAGGGGTGTGTCGGCCGGTGGTGACCCCCGGCGTTTGGCACGTCCGAGAGCATACGCGATGGCCGAGGGCGGCGCCAACTCGTTAACGGCGGAGGCGGTGGGGGATAGAGCGATAACGGAGAGGTACCGGGTGAGTACGGGTTGCTGGCGGGTGCCGCGTGTTTGCGGCCTGGGGTCCTAGTCTGTCCGGGTTGCGCAACCGTGCGTGACCGGAGGGTGGCGCCGTCTGTAGCCAGGACGGCCGGAGAAGGGAGGTCGGCGTGGTCGCAAAGCTCCCAGACCAGAGCGCCGAGGACTACCAGAGAGGGCTCGGTACGCGGCAGATCCAGATGCTGGCGATCGGGGGGACGATCGGCACCGGGCTGTTCCTCGGGGCCGGGGAGAACATCGCCAAGGCGGGTCCGAGCCTGATCCTGACGTACGCCGTCGCGGGGCTGGCGTTGTTCTTCGTCATGCGGGCGCTCGGCGAGCTGCTGACGTACCGGAGGGCGGAGGGCGGGTTCGCCGGGTATGCCCGGGAGTTCCTCGGTCCGTTCTGGGGATACGCCACGACCTGGACGTACTGGATCATCTGGGTGACGACCGGGATGGCGGAGCTCACCGCGGCCGGCACGTACATCCAGAAGTGGTGGCCGGGCGTGGAGCAGTGGCAGACGGCGCTGGTGGCGCTGCTCGTGCTGTTCGCGGTGAACCTGATCTCGGTGAAGCTCTTCGGCGAGCTGGAGTTCTGGTTCGCGATGATCAAGATCGCGGCGATCGTGATGATGATCCTCGTCGGGATCGGGGTGCTGGCCTTCGGGTTCAGTGATGCCGGAGACACGGCGAGCGTCGGGAATCTGTGGAATCACGGGGGTGTGTTCCCTGAGGGGTACTCCGCGACGATCATGACGCTGCAGATGGTGATGTTCGCCTACCTGGGCGTGGAGCTGGTGGGGGTCACGGCCGCCGAGGCCAAGGATCCGGAGAAGAACATCCCGCGGGCGATCAACGCGCTGCCCCTGCGGTTCGCGCTGTTCTACCTCGGGTCGCTGCTGGTCATCCTCGCGGTGGTTCCGTGGACGGCGTTCAAGGGCGGGGCCAGCCCGTTCGTGCTGGCGTTCGACAAGATCGGCATCCCCGGCGGCGGGGACATCGTCAACTTCGTGGTGCTGACGGCGGCGCTGTCGTCCTGCAACGCGGGCGGGCTGTACTCGACGTCCAGGATGCTCAGGACGGCCGGCGTCAACGGTGACGGGCCGAAGGTGCTCTCGCGCTTGAACGGACGTGGGGTTCCCATACTGACGGTCGTCATCTCGGCGCTCGTCATGGGGATCGGGGTCGTCATCAACGCGATCGTGCCGGACAAGGCGTTCGAGTACATCACGTCGGTCTCCACTGGTGGCGCACTCCTGGTGTGGACGGTGATCCTGGTCGCGCACATGATGTACCGGCGTCGGGCGACGGCGGGTGCGCTGCCCAAGTCGCCCTACCGGATGCCGTGGGCGCCCTACAGCAGTTGGGCCGTGCTGGCGTTCTTCGCGTTCGTCACGGTGACGATCGCGTGGGAGGCCGATACGCGCGTCGCGCTGTACGTCATGGCCGCGTGGGTCGCGCTCATCGTGGTCGGGTGGCCGTTCGTCCGGCGGAGCTCGCAGACCGCCGAGATGAAGGTCGCGGTGGAGAGCACCAGCGCCTGACCTCCATGGGATGATTCCGTTTGGCGGTCTCATCCCCCCGGAGGCGCGCGTGACCAGCAGGCTTGAGATCCGTGTGCGCTGGGTCCTGCTGGTCGTGGTGGGCGTGGCGAACGTGGTCGGGGCGCTGGTCGTGCTCCTGTTCGCGACGTTCGTCGTGCCCGATCCACCGCTGGACGACCGCGACTACGTCCACATGGTGAACGCGGTGGCGTTCTTCAGCTATCCGGTGGTGGCCGCTCCGGTGGCGCTGGTCTTGGGGTTGTGGCTGTGGCGGCCCGTCGTGACGTTCGTCCGGGACGGGGGAGAACCCGGGCGGGAGCAGCGGCGGGCCGTCCTGCTGGGGCCGCTCCGGCTGACGCTGCTCATCGGGGCCATGTGGACGGTCGGCGCGCTGGGCTGGGCGGTGCTCGATCTCGTGCTGTTCACCGGGCGGCTGGCGGTGAAGACCGGCCTGACGTGCCTGCTCGGCGCGGCGACGACGTGCACGATCGTGTACCTGCTGTCGGAGCGGCTGCTGCGGCCGGCGGCGGCGCTGGTGCTGGGGGCGGAACGTCCGAAGAGGTTCCGGCTGCCCGGGGTGACGACGCGGGTGATGCTCGCCTGGGCGCTCGGGACGGCGATCCCGGTGTTCGGGCTGATCTGCGTCGCGATCGCCGCGCTCGCCGCGCCGGACATCAACGTCGAGCAGCTCGCGATCACGATCCTCGGGCTCGGCGGCGTGGCGCTCCTGGCTGGGGTCTATGTCATCTATATGGCGACACGGGCGATCGCGGATCCGATCAAGGCCGTCCGGAAGGGAATGGCGCAGGTCGAGCGCGGCGATCTGGGCGCCGAGGTCGCGGTGTACGACGCGAGCGAGGTCGGGCAGCTGCAGGCCGGGTTCAACCACATGGTCGCCGGGCTGCGCGAGAACGAGCGGCTGCGGGACCTGTTCGGCCGGCATGTGGGCGAGGAGGTCGCCGACCTGGCGCTGGAGCGCGGCGCCATCACGCTCGGCGGCGAGACGCGCGAGGTGGCCGTGCTGTTCGTCGATCTGACGGGGTCGACCCGGCTCGCCGACACGCGGAGCCCGGACGAGGTCGTCGGGCTGCTCAACCGGTTCTTCGGCGTCGTGGTGACGGTGGTGGCGAAGCACGGCGGCTGGATCAACAAGTTCGAGGGGGACGCGGCGCTGGCGATCTTCGGCGCGCCGACGCGGACGGAGGACTCGGCCGGCGGCGCGCTCGGCGCCGCCCGCGAGCTGGCGGTGCGGCTGCGCGCCGAGGTGCCGATGCTGGACGCGGGGATCGGCGTGTCCGCGGGCCCGGTCGTCGCCGGGTACATCGGCGCCGAGGAGCGGTTCGAGTACACGGTGATCGGCGACCCGGTGAACGAGGCGGCCCGGCTCAGCGACCTGGCGAAGGGCGAGGCGGGACGGGTGCTGGCCTCGGCGGCCGTGCTCGACCTGGCGCATCTCGCCGAGGCCGGCGAATGGGACGTCGGCCGGTCGGTGACACTGCGCGGGCGGAGTCGTCCGACGCGGCTCGGTACGCCGCGCCGTTCAGCGCCGGTCGCCGAACCGGAGGCGGAGCCGGCGCTCGATGCGGAGCGGCCGGTCCGGCGGGTCCGGTTCCCGCGTCCGCTGCGGAGGAGCCGGAGGCTGCTGGTCGGCGCGCTGATCCTCTCGAAGGCCGCCAAGAGCGCGCGTACGCCGGACAAGTCGGAAGAGTCCGAGTAGCGGGGCCTGCGGTTCCGGGGAAAGCGCCGTGTCCTGCCCGGTGCGAACCGATCAACTGCGTATCGTCGCCGACTGTACACGGTCTGCTACCGGCCCATAACTCCGGTGTCACCGGACGGCCCGAGGGTTGGGGCGGACAGCTCCGGCTCCCGAAAGGTGACACATGCACCGACGGAATCGTCTCGCGCTCCTCACGGTCACGGCCACCACGGCGCTCGTCGTGCCGGCGACGGTGGCCGCCGCCGATCCCGGGCCCGACCCGGTCGTGGCTCCGCAGCAGGCCGGCGCGGTGGATCCCGGCGCGCCGCGGCCCGGCGGCGGCCCGCGGCCCGCCGACCCGCGACCGGACGCGACTCAGCCTGGCGCGGCCCAGCCCGGCGCGACTCAGCCCGGCGCGACTCAGCCTGGCGCGGCCCAGCCCGGGGCGGTGCAGCCGGGTGTGCAGCAGTCGGCGTTGGAGCCGCGGCCCGCGGCCGGGAGCGCGCTGCGCGCCGGGATCGTGGACGTCGCGCACCGCGGCGCGTCCGCGTACGCGCCCGAGAACACGCTCGCCGCGTTCAGGCTGGCCAAGGCCAAGCACGCCGACATGTTCGAGCTGGACGTCCAGGAGACCAAGGACCACAAGCTCGTGATCATGCACGACACCACGCTCGACAGGACGACGAACGTCGAGGACCTCTACCCGGACCGCAAGCCGTGGAAGGTCGCCGACTTCACCCTCGCCGAGATCGAGAAGCTGGACGCGGGGTCGTGGTTCGCGGCCGAGTACAAGGGCGAGCGCGTCCCGACGCTGGGCAAGGTGCTGTCCGCGATGCGCGGCAAGGGGCTCGGCATGCTGCTGGAGCTCAAGAGCCCGGACCTGTACCCGGGCATCGAGAAGCGGGTCGCCGCGGCGCTGCAGCGCTCGCCGTCCTGGCTGCGGCATGATCCGCGGGAGCGGCGCCTCGCGGTCCAGTCCTTCGACTGGCACTCCGTGCGGCGGTTCCACACCGTCCTGCCCAAGGTGCCGACGGGTCTGCTCGGCACCCCGAAGGTCGCGGACCTGCCGAAACTCGCCAAGTACGCCGACCAGATCAACCCGACGTTCGGCGGCCTGACCGCGTCCTATGTCAAGAAGGTGCACGCGTCCCACATGGACGTCCTCACCTGGACGATCAACGACCGCGGTGACATGGAGAGGGCCGCCGGCCTCGGCGTGGACGGGATCATCACCAACAAACCGGACGTCCTGCGCGATGTCCTGAAGGCGTCGCGGAGCCAGGAGTCCAAGGCGGCCTGAGGCCGCCGCGACCGGCCCCGGCGCCACGGCGGCGATGATGGCCGGCCGGTGCGTCAGGGCAGCAGCCGGCGGGCGTGGGCCGTGAACGCCCGCGCCGCCGGACTGCGCGGGCCGTCCGCCCGCCAGGCCAGCGCGATCCGGCCGCTCAGCCGGGGCCGGACGATCGGCATCGCGTGCAGCGCGTCCGGCAGGCCGCGGGCGGCGGACTCGGGCAGCACGGCGACGCCGAGCCCGTGCGCGGCGATCTGCGCCAGCACGGGCGGCTCGCCGGCCTCGAACGCGATGCGGGGGCGTAGGCCGGCGTCCGCGAAGGCCGCGTCCAGGACGGCCCGCAGCCCGGTCCCCTTCGGCAGGCTGATCAGCGGCTCCTCACCGAGCGCCCGCAGCGTGATCGTCGACCGTCGTGCGAGAGGATGATCACGGGCGACGGCGGCGTGGACCTCCTGCTCGATGACGACCCTGGTGGCGATGCCCTCGGGCGGTTCGGCGCCGAGGCTGAGGAACGCGAGGTCGACGCGTCCGGTGCGCAGCCCGTCGGTCAGGGTGTCGGCGTCCTTCTGGATGACCGTGATCTCCACATCCGGATGGTCTCGGTGGAATTCGGCGATCATGCCGGGAAGGTCGAGTGACCTGATCCAGTCGATGGTGCCGACGGTGACGTGCCCGCGCAGGAGCCCGGTCAGCTCGTCCACCGACAGCCGCGCGCCCTCGACGGCCGCGAGCGCCGCCCGCGCGTAGGGGAGGACGGCGGCGCCGACCTCGGTGAGCCGGACCGTCCGCCCGGACCGGTCCAGCAGCGGCTGGCCCAGTTCCCGCTCCAGCTGCCGGATCTGCGCGCTGACACCCGGCTGGGCGACGTGCAGCCGTGCGGCCGCCTTGGTGAAGCTGGCCTCTTCGGTCACCGCGACGAAGTACTCCAGCTGGCGCAGCTCCATAACCGGCCATGCTAACCGCGCCTGCGTCCAGCGCCATGGCTTCTGCCGCGACCAGCCCGGACCGTCCATCCCGGGGCGTGCGCCAGGAGCGTGCCGGGCCGTCCAGCGGGCGGGGCGAGGACTGGGGCGGTCGGCCTCGGCAACCATTTCTTTGGACCATCTTGGGTGCGTCGCTGCAGTTCAGAGGACTGATTCCGGTCTGGGCGGTGAATACCTCCCCTGCGGGAGGTCGGGTGTTCGGACGGCGCACATGGTCCATACGGGTGCGGATGACCGTGATTGCCGGAATGGTCACCGCAGTCATCTGCGTCATCGTCGCCATCCTGATCCTTGTGGAGGTGCGCGGCTCGGAGACCGAGTCCAAGCGCAGCCAGGCGACGGCCGCGGCGCTGCGGATCAGCTACGAGATGCGCCGCGGACCGGTGCGGGGCAACATCGACGCGCCGGAGGGCGTGGTCATCCAGGTCATGGACGAGAACCGGACGGTGATCGCGGGCACCCCGGGTCCGTCCCTCGACGGTCCGCCGATCGCCCGTTTCCGCCCCTCTCAGGCCCAGGTGTACTCGACCCGGGACGTCTGCTCGTCGGTGGAACTGCCCGGCTGCGCGTGGGTGATCGGCTTCCGCGTCTACCACACCGGCGGGGACTGGTTCGTCTACGCCGCGGCGGCGACCGTCCCCTGGTACGTCAGTCCCGGCCTGACCATGCTCCTGGTCAGCGTCTCGCTGCTGGTGATCCTGCTGGCCTGCCTGCGCGCCTGGGGGACGGTGGACCAGACCCTCGCCCCGGTGGACGCGATCCGGCGCGAACTGGCGGAGATCACCGCTATGCAGTCGGGCCGCCGGGTCACGGTCCCGGAGAACCGGGACGAGATCAGGCGGCTCGCCGAGGCCGCGAACGCGACCCTCGACCGCCTCGACAGCGCGCTGGAGCGGCAGCGCAGCTTCACCTCCGACGCCTCCCACGACCTGCGCAGCCCGATCGCCGCGGCGCGCACGCAGATCGAGGAGGCGCTCCTCTACCCCGACGAGGTCGACTGGCCGCGCACGGCCCGGGCCGTCATGCAGAGCCTGGAGCGGCTGCAGGCGATCGTCACGGACCTGCTGCAACTGGCCCGCCTGGACGCCGCCGCCTGGAAGGACGTCGAGACGATCGACCTCGGTGCCCTCGTCACCATCGAGATGGCGCGGTCGGAGCGGACGAAGCGGATCGTCCCGCACCTCCAGGAGGGCGTCACGGTCCGCGGCGACCGGCTCCGGCTCGTCCGGCTCTTCACGAATCTGCTGGACAACGCCGAGCGGCACGCCGAATCGCAGGTCGACGTCACGGTCCGGCGCAGCGACGGCCACGCGGTCCTGGAGGTGCAGGACGATGGCGCGGGCATCGCCGAGGAGCACCGCGACGTCGTCTTCCAGCGCTTCGCCCGGCTCGACGCCAGCAAGGCGCGCGACCCGGCCGGCACCGGCCTCGGCCTCCCCATCGCGCGGGAGATCGCGCGGATGCACGGCGGAACCCTGACGATCGAGGACAGCGAGCGCGGCGCCCGTTTCGTCCTGTGCATTCCTCGGAACGTTCCA
Source organism: Actinomadura bangladeshensis (assembly GCF_004348335.1). Taxonomy (GTDB): domain Bacteria; phylum Actinomycetota; class Actinomycetes; order Streptosporangiales; family Streptosporangiaceae; genus Spirillospora; species Spirillospora bangladeshensis. Next base: position 29,663 of record NZ_SMJW01000006.1, read on the forward strand.
GACCGTCCCGACCAGGGCCCCTGACCCGGGACTCCGGGCGATGCAGGACGGCGGCGGGCCCGACGGGGCTGGGCGCGGCGGGCCGCGGTGGGGTTCGGGCCGCGGTGGCGGTCCGGGCCGGGCGTGGAAAACCCCGCGGCGTCGGTGCACGCGGGGTTGTCGACGGGTTTGAGGGGCCCGCGCGGGGACGGGCCGGGAGCGGCTTCGTGCGGTCAGATGGCGGATCGGGCGGGCAGCCCGCGCAGGTGGATCCAGCCTTCGATGTCCGTTTCCTTCACCCTGCAGCCGATGGGCTCGTACTCGGCGGCGTTCACGTAGCCGGGGCTGTGGGCGATGACGGAGTCGTAGACGAACCTCGACGCGATGACACCGAGATCGGCGCCCGTCGCGGCGAGCCTCTCCTTGAACGGGGCGGCGTCGAGGAGCCGGGCCGCGTTGATGATCGTCCAGCCGGACACGCCGGGCGGATCGGGCAGCACGGGCCCGACGTCCAGCGCGACCCTGAGCTGGATGCGGACCGCCTCGCTCGACCGGTGGTTGTGGCGCCGCAGCCGCATCCCGAGCGCGGCGATCATGGGATCGATCACGGCGGCGGTCGGTATCCCGGGCGGGACGACGATGAGCGCGCCGTCGCCGCGGTCCTCGCTGTAGCAGGCGTCCCACGGCACCCTCGACTCCTCGAAGGACTGCCGCAGCGCGGCGTACATGGCGCGCCGCACCTCGAGCCGGTCGTTCTCGTCCCGGACGCGCGAACTGAAGCCGGCGATGTCAGTGAACACGATCGTGCAGTTCTGCCCGGCCCACGACGGACCGGCGGAGCCGGACGGTGTGATCGCCATGGGCTGAGTCGGCTGCCCGTGGAACGGCACCTGGACGTCGGCCGCAGGGCGCGCCTGCCAGGCCGCGCTCGCCGCCTCCTCCATGGGCGCCCACCGCCCGGCAGACGACCCGCCCGTGGGGCGCCGTCCGCCGGCGGCCCGGTCCCCGTTCGTGCGATGCGGGTCGGCTGCGGGCACCGTGTACGGGCCAGGCGGCGTGTACTGGTCACCTGCGACATAAGGGCCGGGGGACGGCCCGTACGTAGCAGGGACTCCCTGCGGCGGGTGCGGCCAGACCGCCGGTATCGGTATGTACGCCGTCGCGTACACCTGAGGTGGGTACTGGGTGACCGGCCCTGGCGTGGGCGCCGGCCTGTACTGGCCCGTCTCGTCCCGCATGGCCCTCGACTGCTCGGTGAGCCGGTGGTACATCTCGCGTTCCATGACGACGACCACACGCGGATGGTTGCTGAGGTAGGTGACGAACTGCTGCGTGGTCAGGCGCAGTGCGTGCAGCGTCTCCATCGCGACGATGGTCGCCGAGCGGCGGCGGAGCAGCAGCGCGGCGCGCTCGCCGATGATGTCGCCGGGACCGCGGAAGGCGATGATCCGCTCGCGCCCGTCCCGCTCCACGCAGACCCGCACGGAACCGGACTTGATCACGATGGTGTGGTCGGCGGCCTGGTCCTCCTCCCAGAGCACCGTGCCCGCCGGATAGACGACCTCCTGCGCGGTCGCGAGGAACTCGGCCCGCTCGATGGTGGTGAGGGAGAGCCAGAACCCGGGCCGCTGGGACGTTCCGCCCGCCCGGCCGGACGCCGGAGACGCCGAGGGCGGCGCACCCTGCGCGGACGCCGGGCCGGCGGTGGCCGCCGGGGCGGGCGCCGCCATGCTCACCAGGTCCGTGTTCTCGCTCGAGGATCGGCTGTGCTCGCTCCCGGAACCGGTGGAGGACGCGTCCGGGCGGACGATCTGGTCCGGGTCGTGCAGGCGCCCGTGTTCGCTCATCCGAACACCGCCCCGGCGATCGGCCGAAGGGAACTCCCGGGGCTGGAAGAACTCGTGGGGTGGACGTCGAAGGTCGGGGGACGAATCTGCTGTCTTGACATGTCAGGAACCCCATGCCTCGAAGCGCGAATTCGGCCTCCGTGCGCCGGTGCCCGGGATCGCCCGGCATCGGGTCGCGGCGGCCGAAGTCGCATCACCTATAGCCCGTTCCGCGTGATCGCGGTTAGACTGGGTGAGTCCGCAGAAAACGTTTTGGCAGGTCAGCCTGGATCTTTCTGCGTTTTCGCAGGGTATCTGCGCAGACCCGCCGGAGCGCTTTCGCGCGGCTCGGGAGTCGCTCTCCGCTTTCCGTCGATCGTCTTGGCTGCCAACCGGTGACCGGCTGAAAGTGGCGGGCGACTCTGTTTTTTCGCGGTCGGTCGCCGGCCGTTCCCGCCGGCGATGCCGAAGTCTCGTGGTGCGGCTGACCTCCCCGTTCGGTGCGCGTCCCGTTCGTGCTGCCTGCGCCGGCGATGCCCGGGTGGCCCGTGACCCCGTGGCCCGTGTGTCCGTCGCCCGTGCATCCGGCCGGTCGCGAGCGCCCGTCCGGGATGACGCGCGTTCCCGTCCGGACCCTCACCCTGCGTCAGATCGTCGGCCCCTTCGAAGTGGCACGACGCTCTGTTGCAAGCCGTCGTCTGTTATTCTGCTACCTAGCACATTACAACATAGTCATCGGGTGTGCAGCAGTCTGGAAGCTTCCGACGCGAGTTTTGGGCGATATGGCGGGGTCTGCGCGGGGAGTGAAGATCGCATGACCAAGAGATGTAGCGCCGTGGTGGCAAGCGGGATGTCAGGTCCCCCTTTGCCATGTAGCATTCAGGTTGCTGGCACCAACTACTTAGAGTGAGCGAACGCCATGTCCAGTGACCAGGGGCCGATAGTCCAGAGTGCGCTGCTGCGGGCGGAGCTCGTCCGGCTGCGCAAGCAGAAGAAGCTGACGCAGGAGCAGGTGGCGCGGCAACTCGAATGGTCCCCGTCGAAGCTCATCCGGGTCGAGGGCGGCAAGAACGCCATCACCCGGACCGACCTGCAGGCCCTCCTCGCGGTGTACGACGTCACCTCGGAAGGCCGCCAGGAGCGGCTGCAGGCACTGGCCCGCGGCGCGCGCGAACCCGCCTGGTGGAACGTCTACCGCGGTGAGCTCGACCCCAGCTTCCTCAACTACGTCGGGTACTCGGCGGGCGCGGCCTTCATCCGGCAGTACCACGGGACGGCGGTCCCCGGGCTCATCCAGACGCCGGAGTACGCCGAGGTCCTCTCGACCGGCAGGGCGCCGGAGAGGGCGCGGGTGCTCGCGGCGAAGCTGCGCATCCAGCGGCAGCAGGAGCTCGCCAAACGGGAGAACCCGCCCCGCCAGCACTACATCATCGACGAGGCGGTCATCCGCCGGCACGTCGGCATCAGGACCGACCCCGCGATCATGCCCGCCCAGCTCAACCACGTCGCCGACGCCGCCGAGAGCGACGACCTGCTGACGGTGCGGGTCATCCCGTTCAGCACGGGGGCGCACCTCGGCATGGAGGGGCCGTTCAGCATCCTGGAGTTCGACGGCGACCTCGACGACGTCCTCTATCTGGAGGGGAGGTCGGGGGCCAGCGTGATGATCAGCGGCGAGGACGACAAGGTCATCGAGTATCGCGACACCTTCGAGCTGCTCCTGGAGCAGGCGCTGCCGGCCGATCAGTCCGTCGCGCTGCTGCGCCAGGCCGCCGAAGACCTCATGGCCTGACTGAGGAACCGCAACTCGACTCGACCGGAGGTGAAGGCCGCAGCGGACATCCGACAAGGCGAGTGGCCGTCATAGCACGCAGCGTGATCTTGTGTTCCCTTGTAGGCGGAATAAGTAGAACCGTTTACACTCGTGATCGGGAAATTATCCACAAGGTCGTGGTTTGTCGTGCCCTGCTCGGTGCTCGTCCGGCGGGTGTTCTCGGCCGATCGGTTGGCGAGACGGCACCCGCCGGCAATGGACGGAGGTTGCTGGATGGTCTACGGGTCGACTCGGGGAGATGTGCTGAACTGGCGGAAGAGTAGCGCGAGCGGCGACGACACCACGTGCGTGGAGGTGGCGGCACTGGACTCCTCGGTGCTGGTCCGCGACTCGCGCGATCACTCCGCCGGTGTCATCGCTCTCGGCCGCACGCAGTGGAATGCGCTGATGGACGCAGTCCGGGACGGCGACCTGGATCTGGTTTGAGTCCCGTGACTCATTTCCCGCGCCACTCTCAATAATTGTCGACCATTGCACACCGTCGACACCTTTACCAGCGATCTTTGACAAACCGCGCGCCGGCGTCCGCCCCCCGGACGGCGACTCCCCTCAGGTGCAGGACAGACCGTTAGTACAGGAAAGGGATTGCGAGGTGCGTGGCACCGCTCAGGCCCGTGGCGGGGGAGCGGCCCAGGAGCCAGGCGAGAAGAGATGGTGCGGGACCGGTCACCAGGTGGTCGCCGGTCCCGTGGTATTCACCGGTGTCCGTGGCGTGCAGGCGGAGGGCCGGACCATCATCGCGCCGTGCGAAGGAGGCGGTGACGCCGGCAAGCATGCGGCTGGTGAAGTCGGCGGGCCAGTCGCCGGGAGCGAAGCTGGCGTCCAGGTCGACGTGGGTGAGGACGTGGCCGCGCGTCCAGTCCGGAAGGAGGGACGGCCCGCGGACGTCGGCGTCGTCGAGCCGGGCCGCGGTCGCCAGGAGGGCCTGCGTCGCGGCGGTGATCTCAGCGAGGGAGATCATGCGAAGCGCGGAGTTGGGGGGCGAGTTGCCTGCACTTCGAGGCCGATGCCCCGGTTCGCCCCGGTGACCGGCGTGACGGTCATTGGCGGTCTCCCCCGAGATGATCACGTCGCTCTGCGGTGGCCGGGTCAGCGTACGCCGCGAGGGCGGAACTGGATGCTGATGCGGGGGCCGGTGACGCGGGCGCTCTTCGGGATGGCGTGCTCCCATGTCCGCTGGCAGCTCCCGCCCATCACGATGAGGTCGCCGTGTCCCAGCTCATGGCGGATCGTCTGGCCGCCGCCGCGCGGACGCAGCAGAAGGCTTCGCGGCGTCCCGACGGATAGGATCGCCACCATCGTGTCGTGCGTGGCACCACGTCCGATGGTGTCGCCGTGCCACGCCACACTGTCGCGGCCGTCCCGGTACAGGCAGAGGCCGGCGGTGCGGAACGGCTCACCGAGTTCGCCGGCGTAGTGGTCGTCGAGCGCCGCCTTGGCCTCGTCCAGGACGGGATCGGGGAGCGGGGTGCTCTCGTCGTAGAACGCCAGGAGCCGGGGCACGTCCACGACCCGCTCGTACATGCGCCGCCGTTCCGCGCGCCACGGGACGGACGTGAGCAGCCGCTCGAACAGCGCGTCCGCACCGGGGATCCAGCCGGGCAGGACGTCCACCCAGGCACCGCGGGCCAGGCGTGTCCGGCGCGCCGACGTCAGCGGACGCGGGCCCTGCTCGTCCGTGAAGTCCAGCAGCGAGCCTTGGAACATGCCGCCACTGTACCCCTTTCGCTCAAACATGTGTTCGATCAAGGCGCGGGAGCGTGTTCTGTCGGTGGCGGACCGTAGCCTTCGCTCGTGATGAGAGATCTGCCGCGTCCGGCGAAGGCGCTCGTGGGCGTCCGAGTGATCAACCAGCTCGGCGCGTACGTGATGGCGTTCCTCGCCGTGCTCGCGGGCGCCGACCTCGCCGCGGCGGCGCTGGCCGTCTTCGGGGTCGCGGCGCTGGTCTCGCGCTGGCTCGGCGGTGTGCTGCTCGACAGGTTCGCGCCGCGGACGCTCGTCGTCCTCGGCCTGGCATCGACGGGCGCCGCTCTCCTGCTCCTGGCCGCCGCGCAGGGGAGCGTGCAGGTACTGGTCGCGGTCGCCCTGGTCGGCCTGGCCTTCGAGATCCAGGAACCCGCCACGCAAGAGGCACTGGCCAGGGTCGACGGCCGCCGCGACGACATCTACGGGGTGCTCGGCACATCCCTGGTCGCCGCCGGAGCACTCGGCGGCCTGCTCGCCGCCGTCCTGCTGCCGCTGGGCGCGCGCTGGCTCGCGGTCGTGGACGGAACAACCTGCCTACTGGCGGCCGCCGTGGCGATGACGTTCCTGGAACGGGAGCCGCCGACAAAGCGGACACAGGCCGTCCCCTGGCGCCCGTCCCGGCAACTGCTCCGGCTGACCACCGCAGGGACGGCGTTCGCGTGCGGTTACCTGGCCGTGCTGATGTTCATGCCGCTGATGCTGCTCCAACGCGGCGCGCCCGCCTGGCTCCCCGGGCTGACGCTGACCGCCGCCGCGCTGCTCGCACCCTTGACCGGGCGCCTGGGGCGGCGCCGCCTGAACGCGCTCGCACACGAGCGCGTCCTCGCCGTCGGGAGCGGCGTCCTCGGAGTGCTCGCGCTGGTGCTGGCCGCCGGCCGGGCCGTCCCGCTGACGGTCGCGGCCTACCTGGCCTGGGCGGTCGTCGACAGCGTCCTGATGGGACGCTGGCAGGCGGTGATCGCCGACGCCGCGCCGGAGGCGGAGCGGCCCCGCTGGTTCGCGTTCTTCGGGTCGTCGTGGGGCGTCGCCCAGTTCGCCGTCCCGGGCCTGGTGGCGGTGGCGGGCGCGGCGATGCCGGTCGGCGCGGCCGGGTTCCTGCTGACCCCGGCCTTCCTGCGCCGGGCCGGGCCGTCAGTAGTCGCTGAGGAGGTCCTTGAGGAAGGCGGTGGTACGGGCGGGGCGCGCGGCGCGGATCGCGAGCAGGTCCATGATCTTCTGGTAGCGGGCGGCCTCGCCCCCCTCGGGGTAGCGGGCGCCGGTGAGCTGCTCCAGGTAGACGACGTCGTCGAGGTCGTGCTCGGCGAACCGGACGACCGTGATCGGCCCGCCGAGCGCCAGATGCCCGCCGGCGGAGAACGGCAGGACCTGTAGCCGCACGTTCGGCATGCCCTCCGACACGGCGATGAGGTGCTCGATCTGGCCGCGCATCGTCTCCGGCCCGCCGAACGGCCGCCGCAGCGCCGCCTCGTCGATGACCGCCCACAGCGTCGCCGGGCCGGCCGGCCGATGCAGGATGTGCTGCCGCGTCATCCGGACGGTGAGCCGCCGCTCGAGCCCGTCGTAGGAGGCGTCATGGTGTTCGAGCCCGATGACGGCCCGTGCGTAGTCGCGCGTCTGTAACAGGCCGGGGATGTACTGGACCTCGTAGCTGCGGATCGTCGCCGCCGACTGCTCCAGGCCGAGGTACTGCTCGAACCAACTCGGCACGACGTCGCCGTAGCCCTGCCACCAGCCGGGCTTCTTCGCCTCTTGGACGAGTTCGAGAAAGCTCGCGCGCTCGTCCTCGTCGTGGACGCCGTAGAGGTCGAGCAGGTCGAGGACGTCCCGGACCTTGAACCCGTGCCGCCCCAACTCGAGCCGGCTCATCTTGGACGCCGAAGAGCGGATCGCGTCGCCCGCCTCCGCCCGGCCGATGCCCTTGTCCTCCCGCATCCGCCGGAGCCGCGCCCCGATCTGCATGCGCAGCGCGGTCGGCCCCGCCTGCGCGCGCGGACCTGCCTGCCGATTGTCCAGCACAAGATCTCCAGCGTCCCGTACGTCCCGACAACCCTCGGAGGGTCTCACAGCAGAGCCGGAAGCGCAGGAAACCTCCGGCCAGAGATATGTAACTCCTGACGCCCCCCGGCAAGGAGGAATTGGTCCATTCACACACCGGCTGACGCAACCCGCCCGATGATCCAGGTCACCTCCCCGGAGACCGAGTCGCTCACCACTCCGCAGAAGCGCGCACGGCGCACCAGCCGACCTCCTCGGGCATGACGGCTGAACCACACCGAGCTTGGTCCGAAGACCCCACTGTGTGTGTGAGGCGGGCGTGGGGCACTGAGCGCGGGGTTCAGCCGCGTTGGGGGCTGGCCGGGTGTGGCGTGTCGTTAGTCCGTTGTCCAGGGGCGGAGCTTCTCGGGGTTGCGCATTACCCAGATGTGCTTGATCCGGTCGTCCGCGATATCGAAGGCGAGGACCGTTACGGTGACGCCGTCCTGCTGGGCCACGAGGCCGGGCTGACCGTTGACGGTTCGCTCCAGCACCATCATGTTGTCGGGCCTCCGGCCGGCGAGGTCGATCCAGGCGTGCGCGATCGGCTCGGCGCCTTCGATGGGGTCCAGGAAGGTCAGGGCGAGTCCGCCGCCGTCGGCGATGGCGGTGGCGTCGGGGTCGAGGAGCGCGAGTAGGGCGTTGATGTCCTTGGCCTCCCACGCCTGCTTGAAGTCGCGGACGATGCCGGCGCGCTGGGCGGGCGGGGTCGCGGCGGGCTGCGAGGCGCGTATGCGGCGGCGGGCCGAGGATGCCAGCTGGCGGCATGCCGCCGGGGAGCGGCCGACGATCTCGCCCACCTCGGCGAAGGAGTGGCAGAAGACGTCGTGCAGGATGAACGCGACGCGTTCGGCCGGGGTCATCGCTTCGAGCACGACGAGGAAGGCCAGATTGACCGACTCGTCCAAGGTGACCCGGTCAGCGGGGTCGATGGCGGTGCCGCCCGGTCGTCCGATGACCCATTCCGTGCTTCCCGGAAGCGGCTCGGGGATCCATTCGCCCACGTAGGTCTCTCGGCGGGCCCGCGCCGACTTGAGCAGGTTGAGGCAGATGCGGCCGGCGACCGTCGTCAGCCAGGCGCCGGGGGAGACGATGGCGTCCTGCTGCTGCCGGGACATGGCGTACCAGCGGGTGTAAGTCTCCTGGACGGCGTCCTCGGCCTCGACGAGGGAGCCCAGCAGCCGGTACGCGAGATTGATCAGCCGGCGCCGCTCGCTCATGATCGCGTCCAGGTCCGGCTCGGGTCGGCCTCCGCCCGAGCCGACCGTGTGCGGTCCGGGCCGGGTGGTCATGGTCCGTCGCCTCCCCTCGGTCGCTTCCGCCTTCATCAGTTCGACAAGACAGCGCACCGGAATGTGAGGCGACGTGCCCGCCTCACATTCCCGGGGGTTGTGTTGTCGAACTGCTGAGACGAGCACATCATCCAGCGAACGGGGAGATCAGCGACATCATGACCACTTCACTGCACGACACCGCGTTCGTCGACCCGGCCCCTGCGCAGCGCCTGGAGCGGACGGCCGCTGCGCTGGTCGCGAATGGTTTCACGGTGGAAGTCCTCGACGATGTGGCCGCCGCGCGTGCCCGCATCAAGGAACTGATCCCCGAGGGCGCCGAGGTGTTCACCGGGGCCAGCGAGACCCTCCGCCTGTCCGGGATCGACGAGGACATCAACGCCGGTGGACGGTACCGGGCCAGCAGGCCGCGCCTCCTGGCGATGGACCGCGCCACGCAGATGGACGACATCCGGCGGCTGAGCGCCACTCCCGACGTCATCGTGGGCAGCGTGCAGGCGGTCACCGAGACCGGCTCGCTGGTGGTCGCCTCGGGCAGCGGGAGCCAGTTGCCCGGCTACGCCGGCGGCGCCGCCCGCGCGATCTGGATCGTCGGGGCACAGAAAGTGGTACCCGATCTGAGTACCGCACTGCGCCGTATCGAGGACCATTGCCTTCCGCTGGAAAGTGCCCGCACCCAGGCGGCCTATGGGTCGCCCAGCGCTATCAACCGCCTCTCATCCTCAACGCCGAACTTCGTCCCGGACGCGGCACCGTCCTGCTCCTCCGCGAAGCCATCGGCTTCTGAACCGGCACCATGCGTTCGCAGTCGGGGGACGGTGTTAGCCGGGGCCGGTTAGCGCGGAGGGACGAGTAGGTCTAGGTCGGCCCGGGGGACGCGGGCCCGGTCGGCGACGGCGTCGCGGTCGGTGCCGGCGTGGGCGACGATCTCGATCGCGCGGGTCAGCATCGTGGGCTGCTCCAGCGGCTTCGCCGGGCCCGGTTCGTGGCGGCGCCAGCCGCGCGAGCTCATGGCGCTCATCGCGTTCCGGTACGCGGTCTCCTTCATGATGCCGAGCGTGCGGGCACGGTAGAGGAGCGCCGCCAGGCTGACGCCCCAGGTCGTCTTGAGGTGGGCGAGGCGGTCCCAGTCGGGGGCGGCGGGCAGTTCGGCGGCGATGTCCTGTTCGGGCATGAGGAATTCGGCCGCGAAGCGGTGCGCCTGGTCCTCGACGACCTTCTCGCCGGGTTCGGCGTCGGCGTGCATGACCAGATGCCCCAGCTCATGGGCCGCGTCGAACCTGTTGCGCCAGTAGTCGCCCTTGGCCGGGTTGAAGAAGACCATCGGCCGCGGGTGGACGCCGACACTGAACGCGTCGACCCGCTCCGCCGCCTGCGGCAGGACGAGGACGATCACGCCGTGTTGTTCGAGCAGCCGGACCACGTGCGGCACCGGCCCGGCCTGCGCCAGCAGCGCCTTCCTGGTCAGCCGGGCGGCCTCGACGGGCCCGGGGCCGGCGATCTCGTCCGGCGACACCGGGTATTCGGGCAGGTCGACTTCGGGGAAGTCGACGAGGTCTTCGAGGGCGGCGACGACGTCGGTGGCGATGCGCCCGTAGGCGAGCGCCTGGTCGCGCTCGATCTGGCTGGTCGACCTGAGCGACCGGAAATGGGCGCCGTCCATGGAAACGGGACTGCGGCCGGCCTGGAAGAACTCGGCGGGGACGCCGAGCGCGATGGCGAGCCGTTTCAGCGTCAGCTCGTCCGGTGGCTGGACGCCCGCCTCGTACCGTCCGATCGCTTTCGGCGTCGTCCCGACGGCGTCCGCGAGCTGGTTCTTCCGCAAGCCTCTGAGCCGCCGGGCCAGCGTCAGCCGCTCGCAGTCGAACAGCACCCTGCGCCACCCTTTGCTAGGCCGTCTTCGTCTCCCCGCGGAGCCGCATCGGGACGTCGTCTTCCTTGTCGTCCCAGAGCGGCATCGTCCGCTCGACGAGCTTACGACGTGGATCGGGCCCGATGGCGTCGTCCAGCTGTTTCACCCAGTGCCAGGCGGTGCCGCCGTCCGCGTTCCATCGGGGACGGCCCAGGAAGAGCTCCATTTCGAAGGGGTCCTCGGTGGCGCTGTGCGCGAGGACCAGGGTCACGACGCCGGGCGTGTCGTGGACCTCCAGGCCGAAGGGCAGCGTCAGCTGCGGGTCTTCGACGTATCCCTGGCGGGCGACGGCCTGCTTGGTGGGGCTGTCCCGGTCCCACCGGATTCCTCGGACGTTGCCGAACTCGTGCCGCTTGAGCAGGACGCGATAACGCCCGTAACGCCAGCCGGGCGAGCCGTTCAAGTCGTCCCGGACGACCTGCTTCGCCAGCTCGCCACGCCCGAAGACGCGGTCGAGGTGGTGCGCCAGCGTTTCGAACGCGCCGACGCCGTACGTGCGCTCCTTGAAGCCCGCCTCACGGCTCAATCCGTTGAACAGGGCGAGCGTCGCCTCGCGGTGCGCCTCCCGCACGCCGTGCAGGAAGCCCGCCGCCAAGAGCTCGTCCCAAGCATCCCGGTCTTCAGCCACGCCTCCACTGTAGGGAGGGCCACTGACATTACGAGTGACGCCCGATGCGCGTGACACTACGAGCAGCCCTCGAACTGCGGCACCTCCTCGACGAGCTTCAGACCGCTCGACCCGAACCACTTGCGCAGCAGCCAGCTCGCCGTCCCGTCCTGGTACATGGTGGTGACGGCCCGATTGACCTTCTCGCAGGCATCGATGTCGCCTTTCCGCATGCCGATGCCGTAACGCTCGTCGGTGAACGGCGTGTTGAGGATTTCCAGGTCCGGTGCCGCGAACCCGGCCAGCACCAGGTCCCCGGTGGAAACCGCGTCCACCGCGCCCGCGCGCAGCTTCGCCACACAATCGCTATAGGACGAGGCGGGGACGAGTTCGGCGGCAACGCCGAGGCCGCTGATCACACGCGATGTGGACACCGACCCGCTCGCCTGGCACATCCGCCGCCCGGCCAGGTCGCGGACATTCCGAATGCCGACCTGGCCGCGCCGGACCATGACGTCCTGATGCGCGACGTAATAGGGGCCGGCGAACGTGACGAGATGCGCGCGATCGGGGGTGATGGAGTAGGAGGCGAGCACGAGATCGACCGAATGCTCGTCGAGCTTCTCCTCCCGGTTGTCCGACCTGACCTCCTTGAAGGTCACGCGGGAGGCACCGAGCCGGCGGGCGATGTAGTAGCCGACATCGACCTCGAAGCCGCGGAAGACGCCGTTCTCCTTGCGGCCGAGTCCAGGCTGGTCGGCTTTGACCCCGACGACGATGACGTCCTCTCCGGGAATGGACGCGCTCGCGGTAGCGCACCCCGCAAGGCCAATGACGAGGGCCAGGCTTATCAGAAAGTGCCGCACACTCCCTGGCTATCGACACGAATGAACAAGAGCGTGAACGGAGGAGGGCTGCACTCCTGCCCGGAGATGGCGCTCATCGACGTCGCGTCGGCGGCCGGTCGGCGGCCGGTCGGCGGCGAAGAGCCGCACCTGTCGAAGACTGGGCTCAGGGCCGATCCGCCCCTCGCGCACCCACAGGGCATGCACGGTCAGCAGCACAACAATTGTCCCGCTACCCGCGGCCCTCAAGCAGCTCCTTCAACCGCTGGTGGCTCGCGGGCGCGACCTTTGTGGCCATACGGCGGACCATCGGCACCAGGGCCGAGGCCATCCCGCGTCCGTCGAAGTCGAGTCCGAAGGTCACCCGGCACCGGTCGGCGGCGATCGGTTCGATGTCGACGGTCGCGTTCGGACGGATCGGCCCGTCCACGCCCCGGGCCGCCCACGTGCGCGGCGGCACGCTCTCGGTGATCTCCTGCGTCATGGACCTTTCGGCACCGCCGATCTTCCGGACGGTGGTGAAGTGCGACCCGACCTCGTCCCCCTGGACGCTCACACGCGTCACGTCCCGCTGCCACTCGGGAAACTTCGCCGGGTCGACCACGTAGGCGAACACCTCGTCCGCCGGCCGGTTGATCTCGATGCTGTTCACCAAGGCGGTCATGTCTCCTCCCGATGCAGTCACATTTGCCCTGAGCGATCCGTCATAGACACGACGAATGCCGGGGGAAGGATGTGACCGTGGACGACGAGCAGCTCGCGGAACGGTTCGAGGCCAATCGCCCACGCCTGGCTGGGCTCGCGTACCGGATGCTCGGCTCGCCGACAGAGGCGCACGATGCCGTCCAGGAGGCGTGGCTGCGCCTGTCCAGGACGAACGCCGACCGCATCGAGAACCTCAACGGGTGGCTGACGACGATCGTCGCCCACATCTGCATAGACATGCTGCGGTCCCGGACGTCCCGCCGGGAAGATCCGCTCGACGAGCGCCTACCCGAGCCGCTGATCAGCCAGGACGGCTCCGACCCCGAAGAACAGGCGCTGCTCGCGGACGCAGTCGGCGTCGCGATGCTCGTCGTCCTGGACACCCTCACACCGGCCGAGCGCCTGGCCTTCGTCCTGCACGACCTGTTCCAGATGCCGTTCGACGAGATCGCCCGCATCCTCGACCGGAGCTCGACGGCGACCCGTCAACTGGCCAGCCGAGCCCGCCGCCGCGTCCGCGCAGCCCCCGTCCCAGATCCGGACATGAGCCGCCAACGCGCCGTGGTGGACGCGTTCTTGACCGCGTCCAAGAACGGCGACCTGGAGGCCCTGGTGGCGACCCTCGCGCCCGACATCGTCCTGCGCGCCGAGGCCGAGGGCGAGTTCCTGCACCTCCGCGGTGCCCGGACGATTGCCCAGCGCGCGATCGCCTTCTCGTTCCGCGCGGAGTTCGCCCGCCCAGCCCTGATCAACGGCACCGCCGGCCTGGTCGTCGCCACCGAAGACGAACCGATAGCCGTAATGGCCTTCACCGTAGTCAACGACAAGATCGCCGAACTGGACATCTACGCCGACCCGTCCCGCCTGGCCACCCTCGACCCGCCCCTCTTCGACGTCCCCTGACCCCGCCAGACCCTCTGCGGCCAGCCGGAGATGGTCGCAGTCGGGGTGGCTCAGTGGTGCACCCCACGCCTGCGGTCGCTCCAGAGGACGTCCCCGGCGCCAGGACGTACTCATGCCATGGGCTACCAAGTGCCCGGGAACATCTGGTGCTTGAGGAGCCGATCGATCTGCTCGGCTGCCGACTTGGCGTCGCCGCAGGGCCACAAGTACCCCTGCCTTCCGCGCAGCGTCTCGTAGTAGCCCCACGTTCCACCGGGAGTGGCCCGGACGGAGACGACGAGCCCGACGTCTTTTGAGAAACCGGCATGCACCCACAGCATGGGCAGTGGCGTAGGGAACTCCTCGGGCCGATAGAACTTGATGTAGCGCCATCCCTGCGGCTGGAGGGCGATGGCCAGCGCGTCCAGGTAGCGAATCGCAGTTCGCCTGCCCAACCGCGTCCGCAGGCGGAGCACCTGGCGTGTGGCCTGGACGCTCAGAGTGCGCATTTGGCCCAGGTCACCTTCCCGCCTTCGGCCAGCGGATCCGTGCCCCACTCCTCTGCGAGTGCGGCGACCAAGAGCAGCCCACGTCCGTTGATCGCGGTGTCACTCTCCGGCTGGACGCAGGGAACGCCATCGCCGCCGTCCTCGACCTCGATGATGGGCCGCCCGTCCGACTCGTCCCGCACCACGCGGACGACGATCGGCGGCAGCCCGTGCAGAAGCGAATTCGTGACCAGCTCGGACACGATGAGCTGCGCGGTGTAGGCATCCTTGATGCCTCGATCCTGGAACCATTCACCGACGAACTGCCGCGCCGCCGCAGGTGCCTGCTTATCCGCGCCCCAGACGAGCAGCTCCAGATCACCCACCTGGATGATCATCTCCTCGTCCTCCATGTGGCCGCTCAACACTCTCCACCTTCCGTACTCGTTATGACTCCAGGCACGTCCGGCCCCCAGGCCCCCGGCCGCCCCGTCGCGGCGACCGCATGCGACGGCGAACCCGCTGATGACGCGGCGGCCGCCCTTGTCCCACCCGTCGCGACTCCCCACAGGGACGGACGTGCTGAGACGATCGCCCCCCAGCGCCGCGCACCGCCATGACCGCCTCGGCGAGACCAGCCGGGGTGGCAGCCTCGACGAGCCGCCCTTCGACCAGCGCCCACCACCGACGCGTATGAAACCCGAACCACGCCACCACACCGAAGCGGCGCTCCAGCTCACCGATCTCGGCCCGGATGAGCGGCCCCGTGTCTACCGGGACCGTCACGTCGGCAAGCATGATCACGCCTCCGCTTCAGACAGCAGCGCGTCCAGTTCCTCGACCGTTCGCGCCCGAAGTAGCCGGTGCGGCGACGCACCCGGCAGGGTTTGAGCAAGCCAGTCGCCATGGCGTCCGCCGGGCAGGACTTCGCGCCAGATGTCCCATATGTGGCCGTGCTTGGCGCGCAGTACCTCAGCTGCTGAGGGACGAGGTGTTGGCACAGTGGACGCTCATCTCGGCTTCCTGGCTGCTAGGACGCCGGAGACGCTACGTTCAGTTACCGTGTCGGTACAGACACGCTGCGCGGTCGTTTCCGTCGGTTCGCGCCGGAAGGGATATGCGGCGTAGTCGTTTGAATACTGACCCCGAAACGGCAGGGCCCCTCGACTTACGCTGAGGTTGTCCAGATGCTCAGGGAAAGGCAGGTCCATGCAGGACGCCAGCATCAGCGACCGCGTCCGGGAGTTGCGACGCCGACGCGGGATGACTCAAGAGGAGCTTGCCGAGCAGGCCAACCTGTCGCTCGCGGTCATCAAGAAACTGGAACAAGGCGGCACCTGCCGTATGGAGACCTACCACCATCTCGCCCGCGCCCTCGGCGTCACCACTGTGTGGTTCGCCTCTGCTGGATCACCGGAACCGACCGAGGCCACCGTCGATGAGGTGGTGCTCGCGGACATGAGATCGGCGATCAACCCTCCGGTCGGCTTCGCTGGACGCCCCCTGTACGGCACCGCTGATGGCGACCATCCAGATCTGGCGCGCCTTGGACGGGCGGTCTCCGCGGTCGCTGCCAAGTACCACGCCGATGCCTACGATGACCTCGCGGTGTTCATGCCGGCCTTGGTGCGGTCCGCTCACCATCACGTCGAGGTGTACAACACCGGAGAACAACGGCAAGAGGCGCTGCGACTGCGTGCCGACATCACCGGGCTCGTGGGCCGTTATCTCATCCAGATCCGTGCACACGACCTGGCGCTGATCGCCCTGCACGCCTCGCTACGGGACGCGCTGGAAATCGGTGATGTTCCGCTCGCCACCGCGTCCGTCAGCTCCCAGGCGTGGGCAATGCTGAGGCAGGGACGCCTCGCCGAGGTCGAGCGGCTATGCGTCGACACCGCTGGACAGATCGAACCGAAGATGAGTAAGGCATCCCCCGACGAACTGTCCGGCTGGGGTTACCTGCTGCTACGGGCCGCCGCGGCTGCCTCCCGCAACAACCGTGCCGATGAGGCCCGGGAGTACGTCCGCGCCGCCGGGGCGGCAGGCGCACGGCTCGGACGACAGCACGAGAACCTAGCCGGACATGTCGCGTTCGGGCCCCTCACCCCTGCACTTCTGGGGCCGGAGATCGAGTTGCTGGACGGTCGCCCCGACCAGGCGCTGGAGTTGGCGCGGGACCTCCCGCGCGACGTGGGCGCCGCGAACACCTCCGGATGGGACCGGCACCGCCTGGACGTGGCTCGCGCGAAATTGCAAACCGGGGACCCGGAGAAGGCAACCGAAATCATGCAAACGATCCGCGCGGAACATCCCTCCTGGCTGCGCTACCAGCAGTACGGCCGCGACATCACCCGCGAATTGCTAGGGAGTCGGCCGAGGATGCCCTCCCAAGCCATGCTCGACCTAGCCGACTTCATGGGCGTAGAGCCGTAAGCAGCATAACGAGCAGACCAGGGCCAACCTAGAGACATCCCCATGACCAATCAGTAGCGCAGGAGCGCGCACAGCGGCAGAGCCAACGACGCGGCTTGAGTCGAGTTGGCCAGGCTCCCACCTGCAACTCGCCCGGATGGCGTGCGCCTCTCACTGGCTGGCGCGAGGTTCACGTTCTTTCGATGTCTTGCCGACTCCAATCGCACCCGAGACAAAATCAGCTGATCTTCGCGCGATGCTCGGCAAACAGATGATGCCGCTGGTGGTCGTCCTGGCCTAGGAATGCCTTGAAGTCCCCCAAGAGGAATGCGACTTCGCCATTCGCGCGCAGCTTCTTGGTCAGCTCGAAATCATGACCGAGATGGACGAGGCGGCGCTCAACCTCGGGTTGTTCCAGCGGTGTGCCGCTGCTCGCGAGCTTGGCGACCAGTTGCTCGACCGTCATAGGACGCTTCCGGTCTCGCAGGATCTTGTAGACAGGATCGAGGGTAACTTTGGAGCTCTCGACGAGCGAACGCGGCTCGCCCTCCTTCAGGAGTGCCATTCTTATTGCTTCCCCGAGCGCCTTGGCGACTGGTGGGGGGAATGCATTGCCGATCTGCCGGTACCTTGAGGTCTTGCGTCCGAGGAACTCCCAGTCGGCGAAATCGGGACCGTACCAGCCCTGAATGCGGGCGACCATCTCCACTGTCAGCATCGGATGTTCGACACCCTTGACTCTCGGGTTCGTCGGCCCGGGAGGGTCGTCGGCCACCCCCTTGGCGTCAACACCCATCTCGGCCCAAGCCGCTTTCGCGCGGGTAGGTCCGAGGTCTGCTCCGCCATGCTTCTTCGAACCGCCCACAATCGTAGGGGCGATGCCGTTCGCCTTCTTGACCCATTCTATGAGCCTGTCTGTACTCCAGTCGCCCTGAGCCATCAGGTCACTGAGTAGTTCTCCGACTGTAGGAGGGGGGGTGGGATGCGGTGCTGGCCAGTGGAAATGCTCCGCATACTCGCGCTGCAATGCGATAAGTACAAATCGAGGACGGAGTTGGGAGACTCCGAACTGGTCGGCTTGGAGCAGCCTCCACTCGGCGACATAGCCAAATTCGTGCAGCCGGTCGAGAACGTGCTGGCGATAAGCCGTGAACCGGTTTCCGCTCAGTCCCTTGACATTCTCCAGAAGAAGGGCTTTAGGCCTCATCCGACCGCACAGCGCCACTGCCCAGGCAAACAGATCGCGCTCATCGCTAGCGCCCAGTTGCTTTCCGGCGATACTGAATGGCGGGCATGGGACACCGCCGGCCAGCAAATCCACTCCCTCATGCTCGCTGGGGTTCCAAACATCAGGATCGGCTACGTCTCCGACGCGGACCGTATCCTCAGCTTCTTTCTCCTTGTAGCCCAGGACTTTAACAAGGTTATGGCGAAGCGTCCTAGCTGCGTTATCGTCCAGTTCGACCGCTAGGCGGTGGCGGAAGCCGGCGCGCTCTAGGCCGAGCGACTGGCCGCCTGCGCCAGCGCAGATCTCGACGACTTCAAGTGGATTGTCCTCGGCTGCTTCGGACAAGTCGTTCTCCTTCCAAGCACCCGGCGGACCTGTAATGCGGCCTGTGTTGTGTTCTGCCAAGTCCCAGCCTCCCACGCGGCCGCAGGGCCGGAGCGAAGGCCCCGTACGTTTCAGCGTGCCGGTCGGCGCTAGCACAAGCAGTGTGGAAGTTTACGGTCAGCGGGTCCACCCGTCGACCTGCGCCGCGCCCACTACTGGAGTTCGGCCTTCAACTCTGCGAGGACTTCGGCTCGAGCGTCGGCAGGTAGGCGCCGGTAGGCCGACCAGACGCGGTCGAGGGGGGTGGATACACGACGGTTGCGGTCGATCCACCGGGCAAGGCGCCTCCGGTCTGCCGGATCCAGGATGCGGATGTCAGCCGCGACCTCGTCTGCTCTGGCCCGAGCGTTGGAGGACCCGGCCCGGCAGCGCTTGCACTCGGTAAGCAGCAGCACCTCCTCACGACCGTCGGGGAGCACCGTGGCGCGCCGCGTCACTGACAGCACCGCTGTCTTGTTGGGGTCATCCGGGTACTCCTCTCCACCGGATATGCCGCAGACCGTGCAGAGGAAGTCGTCACGTTCCTGGACAGCCCTGATCTCTTTGGAGGAGAGGGTCTTCCGGGGAGCGGCGGCGCGTCTCTCCTTCGGGTCCCAGACGGCTACCCCTGCTTTGACGAAGCGCTGCTCCTCAGCTGCCAAGCTGGCGTCCTCGGTGTTGGCCAGGATGGTCCAGCCGTAGTCCCGCAGATCGCGCACCCGGCGATCGATCTGCGCCATCCCGGGGAAGGCGTCCCGCAGTTGCCCTTTGGTGAAGGTGTTGCCCTCGCCCACCTCCTGAACGAGCCAGAGAGCGGCCCGGACCATGCCGCCGGCTTTGCTGGTGCTCCAGGCAGGTGCGTTCACTCTGTCTTCTCCTCACCCCAAGCAGCAAGATCGTTGGTCCTAGCGGCCCAGGCGCTTGGTATCGCGAAGCTTACGGCGATCGCTACGCTAGCTGGTTGGAGGGACTTTATTCATGGTTGCGAAGTTCGGCATTCCACCCGAGGGTGAAACGATCAGGGAGCTGGTCCAAGAGCGGCTGAAGCAGGCAGTAGCTGAGGACGGCGCCAAGGTGACCGTCGACTGGCGGGGGGCCGAGCAGCGGCACCTCTACGTGATCTCGATGCCGGTCAGCATGCTCTACTTCAACCCGGACACCCACCGGGTCCGCGCCCAGCGCACCCTTGATCCTGAACGCAACCGCGTCCTCGACGAGCGGCCGTGGAGCGAGGAGGGCCAGGAGTACCTCCGCTACTTGCTGACTCGTGACCCGAAGGATCTGAGCAAGACCGACCCTGACTATGCGGCACTCCTCGACGAGCTGGAAGAGTTCGGGCAGCGAGATCCTGGGATCATCAGTCCGGACGGCATCCTCGTCGACGGCAACACACGCTGTGCTGCGCTGCGAGAGCTTGGGAAGGAGCACATTCGTGTTGGCGTCCTTCCCGAAGACACCAGTCGGCAGGACATCAACAGGGTTGAGCTGTCCCTGCAGTTGCGCCGCGACAAGCGCCGTGACTACTCCTACCTCAACCGGCTCATAGCCGTAGAGGAGGAGCTGGCAGCGGGACGGAAGCAGGAGGACGTTGCCAGAGAGTTCAACATCAAGCTGCCGACCCTCAAGCGGGACCGCTGGGTATTCGAACTGATCAACGATGCCATCGACCGCAGCAAGACGGACGGTGGTGTGGGCCTCCGCCTAGTCGACTTCGAGGACCACCAGGAGAAGCTGCGGGAGCTGGCTCGTGACTACGCTTCCTTGGCCGCAACAGACCCTGACGCGGCTGAGCGGTTGAAGGAAGCACGTCTCGCCATGGTGGTGCTCAACCTCCCCAAGACGACGCTCCGCTTGGCGCAGGCAGACTTCTATGACCGCTACCTTGAGCAGCGGCTCCCCAACTCGCTTCGGCCGGATGCTGGGGAGAGTCCAACCTCGCTGGGCGTGCCCGGGCTCGACGACGTCGTCGTCCCCGACGAAGCAGCCGGCGTCAAGGCTGTCCGCGACCTTACCGACAAGCTGTTGCAAGCGGATGCCGCCAGGAGGGCACCAGACAAGCTGCCTTCTGCAAAAGTCTCAGCTGCGAATACTGTTTTCACGGCTGCTCGGGAGGTGTTTGACACAGCAACCACCCTCGCTGGGAAAGACTTCAGGCTCCGCAAGAGGCAGACCGCGGTTCCAGAGAGGGTGGCGGACGCAGCGGAATTCATCGAGCAGTGCGCAACTGAGTTCGCCGAGGCGAAGGCCAGACGCGCTCTAGACGAGGACGCCTTCGACGATGCTCTGATTACCCTGCGCGATAGCCTGGCGCGTCTCGCGAAGCAGGCCGGCAGGACGTTCACCTCCCCCGGTGACGGTGTCGAATGGCTGCTCAACGCAACAAAGGACCGGTAGCAATGGAGGACGCTGCCGCGCCGAGCCTCGAGCTCGGCTTCGGGGACGAAGCTGTCACGGTCCGGCTGCATGCCCGCAAGGACCGTGTAGCTGACCTGCGCCGACTCGCCCTGCGATTCCAGAGCGGCGTCCAGCGCACCCCCACCATTCTCGACATCGAGATCGATGACCTGCTCAGCAACCTCCGCGCGCTCAGCGGGTGGCCGGAGCCCGCCACCGTGCAGTGGGATCCGCAGTTGGCCGACCTTGTCAGAGACTCCACCGCCGACGCGCAGGCTGTCGCCCGGCGACTGGCCCCAGCTGCAGTGGCCGAGCCGGAGAGTGCGGCAGAGGGAATCGAGGACCTCCTCGGCTCTAACTGGGTAGGCGACCTCACCTCCTTCCAGAGCCGTGACGTCGCCAAGCTCCTGTCGCTGCGCCATGGCGCGAACTTCTCTGTCCCTGGGGCTGGAAAGACCCGCGTCGGCTTGGCAGTCTTCCAGGCGCTCCGTGTCCGCGGACAGGTCGAGCGGATGCTGGTCGTCAGCCCAAAGTCCGCCTACGAATCGTGGCTGTACGAGAACAGCGTCTGCTTCAGCCAGCCCCTGCGAATGTCCGTGTACGGCAGACGCCCGGACCCGTCAGCTGATGTCATGATCATCAACTACGAACGTCTGGACGGCGCTGTCGAAGAGCTCAGCGCATGGCTGTCGGCTCGGCCGTCGTTGCTGCTGCTGGACGAAGCCCACCGGATGAAGGCAGGCGCCCGGGGCGTCTACGGGGCCGCATGCCTGGCTCTCGGGCCGCGGGCCCGGCGCAGACTGATTCTGACCGGAACTCCAGCACCCAATGGCGCCAAAGACCTGGAGAACCTGTTCGGATTTGTTTGGCCGGGTTATGGGCGTCAGCAAGTGATCCAAGCTGTCGGGGGCGGCGACCTTGCTAAGGCAAGCACGGTCCTTCGCCCGCTGTTCGCGCGCACGACGAAGCGCGAGCTGGGCCTGCCTCCGGTGAGGACGACCATCCGTTCGCTCGAGCTACCGCCCCTGCACAGCGAGATATATGAGGCGCTCATCGGCAGGTTCTCTGCCCGTGCCACCGGCTCGGAGGCCGACTTCCTCGCCTGGGGGAAGATCACGGTCTATCTGCTGATGGCTGCGACCAGCCCAGCGCTCCTCCACGCGGGAACCACTCGGTACGAACCGCTGGAGTACCAGGTCCCACCTTTGCAAGTGCCGCAGGGGTCGCGGTTGTCCGAGCTGCTGCGGGACCTGCCGCACTACGAGTTCTCACCCAAGTACCGCGAGGCGCTGGCGATTGTGGAAGCCAATGCCGCACAGGGCCGGAAGACCCTGGTGTGGTCTACCTTCATCCGCAGTCTCAACACGCTCGACCGCATGTTCAAGATGTACCAGCCGGCGCTGGTCCACGGCGGTACGGAGGACCGCGAAGCAGAAATCGCCCGCTTCCGTGACGACCCCGACTGCATGGTGCTCTTGTCGAACCCGGCAACCCTCGGCGAGGGGATCAGCCTCCACCACCATTGCCACGACGCGGTTTATATCGACAGGGACTTCGCGGCCGGCCGCTTCCTGCAGAGTTTGGACCGGATCCACCGCCTCGGGCTGGCTCCCGAGACGGAAACCCGCGTCACCGTGCTGGCATCCGAAGAGACCATCGACGAAGTCGTGAGGACGAGGCTCGAAGAGAAGCTCCACTTCATGGGGTCGGTGCTGGACGACCCGGGCGTTAAGCAGCTTTCCGATCTCGACGAGGAGCCTGCCGTCGGCGGCGGCCTGGACGAGGTTGACCTCCAGGCACTGATGGGCCATTTCCGTGCCCATGCCTCCTGACCCGGTTCTCCGGGCTGCCGCGCGCTGGTTGGAGAAGCTACCCGCCAACGGCCGGGCGAGGTGCCGGGCGCTCTTTACCACTCATGCCGATTACAGCGACATCAGTCCTGCCCAGTACGACGAGGCGTACAGATGGCTGGCCGAGACGGGCCTTGCGCGAGGGCTAGACGACACCACTCCAGTGGGGCAGCGCATCTTCCGGGCTGTACTCCTGGCCGGCGGTGCTCCGTGGTTTCCAGATGCCGACCTCCATGTACGCGAACCTGCTGAGCTGCCCATTGATGCAGTACGAGCCGCCGCGGTGCTCGGGCTCAGCGACCTGGAGGCATTCCAAGAAATCCATGCCGTGTGGGGCAAGGTCGACGCGGCGACACGCTTGAAGGTGGGTTCGGCCGGAGAGGCTGCTCTCGTGCGGCTGCTCACGGCGTCCACCACCGCGGCGGTCGAGCATGTCGCCGCTCACTCTGATGGTTACGGCTACGACATCGCGGTGCTTGCCGGCCGGCACAGCCTGCACATCGAAGCCAAAGCCACCACACGTCGCAACCGCCTTACCTTTTTCCTATCGCGGCGCGAGTACGAGGTCATGCGATACGACCAGTCCTGGCAGCTGGTCGTCGTCCAACTCACGGACGACCTTGCTGTCAGCGCGGTCGGCTCTGTCGACCCGAGCTGGATCGAGGCCCAGGCTCCGGACGACCAGGGGCCGCTCGGGCGCTGGGAGTCGTGCCGGATCGACGTACCACCGGAGCAAGTAGCCGACGGAATCCCGCGGCTCGGTCCCGTGCTAGCTCAGGGGGCATCGCCGCTGCTGCGCGGCTGAAGCGACGGGCCTCCAGCCGAGCGGCGGCGGGCCAGGACTGCTTCGCAGACGGTACGGGCACAGCCAGCAGCCGCCTCGTGCTCCCAGAAGCGCAGCACCAACCAGCCAGCTTCCTCCAAACGGGCGTCAGTGTCCCGATCGCGCTCCATGTTGCGGCCGATCTTGTCGCGCCAGTACTCCGGGTTGGTCTTCGGCGGCACGAAGTGCTCAGGGCAGCCGTGCCAGAAGCAGCCGTCGATGAAGACGGCGACCCGAGTCGGCCGGAAGACCAAGTCAGCGGTCCGGCGCATACCTGCGAGCGGCTTGGCTGCCACCCGGTAGCGCAGCCCGGCGGCGTGAACCAGGGATCGCAGCGCGAGCTCAGGCGAGGTATCACGGTTCCGGTTGCCCAGCATGCTGCGCCGGTTGGCGGCCGACGATGCCCAAGAACCTTCCGGAGCCTGCCAGGATTCGCTGCCTGCCGCGTCACCGTCAGTCACGCGCACTCACTCCTCCTGCGCTGCCCGCGCCCGAACCCACGCCTCTTCGAACTCATGTTGGCTGATCACGCGAGGCCGGAGCTCGTTCTGGGCAGCGATCTCCTCCACCGTCCGACAGGCGCCCCGAAGGCAGGTGGCGCCGGACTCGCGGTGCTCGTCAGCGTACTCCAAGCGCCGTCTCGAACGACCTCGATCTTGCGGCTCTCGTAGCCGTCCTCGCCGTCCTCGCCGTCCTCGCTGTAGATTTCGACGGCTCATCGTTGAAGTCGTGGAACCACTTGACCTTCAAGTACCAGACCATCGTTCGCCCCCAGTCCTCGATCCTTCGCCGAGCGGCCGTGGTTCCCGCCCGGCGGGTCAGGTTGAGTTGCCGTTCTATGCCGCAACCTGACCAGTGCGAGAGAGCCTGCGTAGAGACGTTGAGCTGCTGAAATATTTCACAAGATGCACCTGCCGGTCGTGCGCAACCTTGCGAGAGCGTGTGGGTGAGTTACCGGCCCGCTGCGTCGGCGCAGGGATGGGCGGCGGACATGCGTTGCGCCGGTAGGCGCGAAGATGAAAAAAATTGAAATTGCGACATAGGTGGACGAAATGTGCGATGGTGCTGGTGTTGGGCAGGTATCGCAACTTGCGCAACTCTGGCATACCGGTCTAGCCTTCCTGATCGTCAGGTTCTCGGTGGAGTGGAAAGGTGCTCGGCGGCATGGAGGATGAGCAAGTCGTCAAGCGGATACCTTGTGAACAGACACGCATGGTGAAAGCACTGATCAGAAGGTCGGGACTTAACCAGGGCACCATCTCGGAAGAGAGTGAGCGCGTCTCGGAGGAATACAGGGAGATCTGCTCGGACCTGCCGAAAATCCTGAGTCGTCCGACGATCAGCCGCATGGTTACAGGTAGCAACTTGGTCAAGATGAGAAGATGCAACCTCGTGCTTCTCCATCTGACGGTCCGATGTGCTGAGAGTTCGATGCAGGGTGCCGGTGCCGCATCGCGCCAAGCAATGGAAGAAGCGGAGGCATTCGCTAGTGCTGTGCTCGCTGCGGGTGTTGAGTCGGGAGCGCGGCTGCCCAGTTCCTACGACCCTAATGATCCGCGTCATGATCGTACGGTCGACTTGTTCGGCGGCTATGGCATCAGCCTGCTCGAAGCCGGCGTTGCCAGAGGGGAAGCATCCTCATTGCGCAAACTTGCCGTGCTCCAGTGGCTCTCCGGCAACACTGACGATGCCCGCTATTGGAGCCGTCGGGCGGGTGAGGCGGTAGCGGAGCAGCCGTCTGCCCTCGACAACGCGAGTGCGGCGCAGGAGGCGTTCGCGGCAGGCCGCTGGTACCTCTTCCATCAAAACCGGGCGGTCGCTGAAACCTACCTCGAACTCGCGGCGTCGACCGGCCATGCCGATGCCGCCTTCCTCCTAGGTGAAGTCCTAGAGGCGCTGGAGCGCATCGAAGAAGCACGACGTTGGTTCTCGATCGCAGAGACCAACGGCCACAGCGAGGCCGGCGAGCGGCTGGCCGCCATCGATGGAGCCGCCTGACAGCTTGGTCGGCTGGGCCTCGGGCAGGATAGGCGACCGCCCGAGGCGAGTCTGGCAAGAGAGGGGGTGAGCGACCAGACGCAGACCTGACAGCACTGACGGGTTCCTCGATGACAGCGAGGAACCCGTCTGATGATCCGACCATCCCGGAGCTTCGAACCCACCAGGAAGGCCCAACCACCTATGAATCTGCCGCCCGGACCGCGTCGCCGTCAAATCTTCGTTGCGGCCGCTGCGCTGCTGATCGTCGGCGCGTTCGTGTTCGGCGTGCTGATCACGTACCACCCGCGGATCGCCGCGGCGGCTGGTGTCGTGGTCCCGCTCGTCCTCGGAGGCCTGAGTCTCCTTATCTCGCTGTACAAGGGCGGCTCTCAGCCGCCTACCACGACCTAGGGGTGCCGGGCGGTGGGCCTCGATCACTCCGGGGCCCACCCCGACTGCAGTAGTACGAGAGCCTCCCGTCCGGTACGCCGGGGCCCCATTCCCGTTGCTCGCAGGACATGCCCGTTACAGGCGTTCAGGGGCTTGGATTCCGAGGAGGGCGAGGCCGTGGCGGATCACGCGGGCGGTGTGGGTGCTCAGGGCGAGCCGGGATGCTCGGACGGCGTCGCCGGCGGTGAGGACGGGGCAGGTCTCGTAGAACGTCGAGAAGGCCGTCGCGGTCTCGAACAGGTGGGTGCACAGCCGGTGCGGTTCGGCGAAACGCGCGGCGGCGGTGACGGCGGCGGGGTACTGGCTGAGCTTGAGGGCCAGGGCTCGTTCGGCCGGCTCGGCGAGGAGCAGGTTCGCCGAACCGTCACCGGCGCCGCTATCAGCGGCCTTGCGGATCAGGGACCGGATTCTGGCGTGCGCGTACTGGAGGTAGGTGGCGGTGTTGCCGTCCATCGACATCATCCGGTCCCAGTCGAACACGTAGTCCTTCTCGCGCGCGGTGGACAGGTCGGCGTACTTGACGGCGCCGATTCCGACCGCGCGGGCGATCTCGGCCTGCTCGTCCGCGCTCAGTTCGCTGCGGTCGGCGACGATCGCGGCCGCGCGGGTCACCGCCTCTTGCAGAAGATCCGCCAGTTTCAGCCCGGCGCCCTTACGCGAGCCGAGGACCTTGCCGTCGCTGCCCAGCACCGACCCGAACGCCACGTGCGTTGCAGTGCTGGTCGGGGCGAGCCACTCGGCCTCTCGCGCAGCTGCGAAAATCATCTTGAAGTGCAGGGCCTGCGGCGCACCCACCACGTACAGCAGCAGATCGCCCTTGAGGTCCTGCGACCGGTAGCGGATGGTCGCAAGGTCGGTGGTGTCGTAGTTGTAGCCGCCGTCGCGCTTGCGGATGATCAGCGGTACGGGTGCGCCCTCGCGGCCGGTGAAGCCGCGCGGAAACACGCACAGCGCGCCCTCGCTGGGCATCGCGAGTCCCTTGGCGACCAGCTCATCGCAGGTTGAGCCCAGCACGTCGTTGCAGGCGCTCTCGCCCATGTAGTCAGCCGGGGTGAGTCGGACGCCGAGCAGGGCGTAGACGGCCTCCATGTGCCGCTTTGACTCCTCCAGTAGCCGCCGCCACAGGTCGAGGGTGGCGGGGTCGCCGGCCTGGAGTGCCACCACGCGCTTGCGGGCCCGCTCGGCGAAGTCGGGGTCGGCGTCGAACTTGCGGCTGGCCTGGACATAGAACTCATTGAGGTCGCCGATCGACAGCTCGCCACTGGTCAGGCCCTCGTCGACCAGGTGCTCCACGAGCTTGCCGAACGGGGTGCCCCAGTCGCCCAGGTGGTTCTGCCGGATCACCTCGTGCCCGAGTTCCTCGTGCAGCCGCACCAGCGCGTCCCCGATGATCGTGGAGCGCAGGTGCCCGACGTGCATCTCCTTGGCCATGTTGGGCGAGGAGTAGTCGATCACCACCCTGAGCGGGGCCTGCTCGGGGACGCCGAGCCTGTCATCGGCGGCGAGCGCGGCCAGATGCGCGGCCAGGAACTCTTCGGTGAAGGTGAGATTGACGAATCCGGGCCCGGCGACATCGGCGATCAGCCCGGTGGTGTCGAGGTGCGCGGCAATGGCGTCGGCGATCTCGCGGGACGGGCGGCCCAGGCGCTTGGCCAACGGCATCGCGGCGTTGCACTGGTAGTCGGCGGCCCGCCCGGGGGCCGAGGGTCGGATGACTGCCTGCTCGGGGGTGATCTCCACATCCAACGCGGCGTGGACCGCGTCGACGATGCGCCGTTCGAGTTCGGCGCCGAGATCTGGCAGCACGGTTTTCTCCCCTTCGAGATGGCTGGTCAGCGGGCTGACCGTGGTGAGTTCACGCTATCGCGGTGCTGTCCCGATTGGCCGAGGTGTTCGCCGGCGTCCACGTAAATCACCTGCCCGGTGACGCTGGCGGCCCGGTCGAGGAACCGGAGTGCTGCGCCAAGGTCGGCCAGCGTCGCGCGGCGCTGCAGCGGAGCCCGGCCGCGTGCGAGGGCGTACAGGTCGCCGCCGGAGCTGGGTACCAGGAACAGGCCGGGGGCCAATGCGTTCACTCGGACGCCGGGGCCTGGCCGGGGGATTGGGCAGTCTGGCGGGCCGGTTATGGAGCGGCCCCCTTCCTGCCTGCGACGCTGGCTGCGAGAGCTTGGGGTTGGGCCAGAGCCTGCGGTTGTGTCCGGTGGCCCGGGCGGGGGTCGTCTCGTTCCTGGCGTCCGGCGATACCAGGCCAGTCATCGGGCGGGTGGTCGATGTGACCGGCGACGCCGGGTTGTGAGTTCGGTGCACGGGTGAGCGTCCGTCCCCGAGTGGCCCAATGGGAACGGGCGGTGGGCGGTGAAAATAGAACCTGTTCTTGTCTAATCGGCCTGCAGCGGCCAGTCTTGGGCGCATGGATCTGGTTGCTCTGGAAGAGATTCGGCGGCTCAAGCACCGGTACCTGCGGTGTGTGGACCTCAAGCTGTGGGACGAGTTCGCCGAGGTGTTCACTGAGGACGCCGTCGCCGAGTACGACACCCCGGTGCTCAAGAAGACCCTCAGGTTGGAGGGGCGGGACGCGATCGTCCAGTACATGCGGGAGAACCTGGACGGCGGGAAGATCAGCGCGCACACGGCCGGGTGCCCGGAGATCGACATCGATGGGGACCGAGCGACTGGGATTTGGTCGCTGGACGACACGATCATCATCCCGGAGCACAAGCTGCTGATCCGCGGTGCCGCGTTCTACCACGACGTCTACCGGCGCGGGGAGGACGGGCGGTGGCTGGTCGAGAAGACCGGGCACCGGCGGACGTACGAGTACATGGTCTCGCTGGACGACGCCCCGAGCCTGAAGTTCACCACCTCCCATTGATCGGGACCGAGCGTTGACCAGAACCTAGAACGGGTTCTAGGTTCTGGTCCTCAGTGTCGCGTTCTCAACGGCGTTCGCGCCCCGCGTCCCCAGGAGAGCCCGGTGGCCACCGACTCAGCTGAAGGCAAGACCGATTCGTTCGAAGCCGCGACGCGTTCGTTCGCCGACGCGGTCGTGGAGGCAGAGCGGATCATCCGCAACGCGCCTCACGTCAAGACCGACCAGGACCTGGCCGAGGGGCTCGACTACCTCGCCGGCAGCATCAAGGCTTCGCTGCACATGGTCGGCGCCTACCAGCAGGACTATCCGTTCTTCGCGTCGTCGACCGGGCCGTACACCAAGTTGGGGCTCGACAACCCGGACACGCTGTACTTCCACGCCTACATCCGGGACGACGCCGAGTACGTGGTGACCGGACGGCGGGGGACGACCGCCGATCTGAGCTTCCAGGTCATGAACGGCGACTACTCGCCTACGCAGTCGCCCGACAGTCTGACCGCGTTCGATGACCGCGAACTCGACATCGCCGAGGACGGGTCGTTCCAGTTGAGGTTCGGGCCGCCGAAGGACGACCCTGGGCCTGGTTACGTCACGCTTCCGTCGGGCGCGGCCATGCTCATTGTCCGGGAGGTGTTCAGCGACTGGGAGAACGAGCGGCCTGGCGAGATTCGCATCCACCGAGCTGACACGCTCGGCACGTCGCCGCTCTCCGTTCCGTCCGAGCGGATGGCTCGGCGGTACCAGATCGCCGGGAAGATGCTGGTCTCCAGGATTCGCACCTTCCTGGCCTTTCCCGAATGGCACTACCTGCAGCTTCCGGTCAACACGATGACCGAGCCGCGGCCCACGCCGGGCGGCCTGGCCACGCAGTTCTCGTCCGTCGGGCATTACGACCTGGACGACGACGAGGTCATGGTCATCACCGCGCCGGCCGCCGACCGGGAAGTGGCGCCCTACCAGGGCTTCCAGCTCGGCAGTATGTGGTACATCTCGCTCGACTACATCAACCACCAGACGAGCCTCACCGCCGACCAAGCCCGCGTCGACGAGGACGGAATGATCCGGTACATCGTCAGCGAGCGTGATCCCGGGCTCGCCAACTGGATCGAGCGGACGGGCCACCGTCGCGGCTACCTGCAGTTCCGGTGGCAGCGGATCAGCCGTGACCTCACACCCGAGGACGGACCCAAGGTCGAGGTCGTGAAGTTCGACGAACTGCCTCGCGTCCTGCCGTTCCATGAGAAGCAGCGGATCACACCGCAGGAATGGGCCGAGAAGATCGCGACCCGTCAGGTCGCCGTTGCGAAGAGGATGCTCGGCTGATGGCGGACCTGCTCAAGGATAAAGTCGTCGTCGTTTCCGGGGTTGGGCCTGGGCTGGGGCGCGGGCTCGCCGTCCAGTGCGCCAAGGCCGGTGCCGATGTGGTGCTCGCGGCGCGCAATGAGCAGCGGCTCGCCGAGGTCGCCAAGGAAGTCGAGGACATCGGGCGGCGCGCCATCGCCGTCCCGACCGACATCAACGATTCGGCGGCGTGCGAGCGGCTCGCGGAGACGGCCCACGAGGCTTTCGGGCGCGTGGACGGTCTCATCAACAACGCCTTCGCGACACCGCCCCTGAAGGATCTGACCAAGGTCGATCTCGACGGGGTACGGGCCGGCTTCGAGACGAATGTGCTCGCTGCCCTGCACCTCACCAGACTTTTCGTCCCCGCGCTCGAAGAACACGGCGGGTCGGTCGTCATGATCAACTCGGCCGTCCTCCGCCACTCCCGCAGGACGTTCGGCGCCTACAAGATGGCCAAGGCCGCGCTCCTCGCGATGGCGCAGAACCTGGCGACCGAGTTGGGGCCGCGCGGCATCCGGGTCAACACCATCGCCCCCGGATACATCTGGGCCGACAACCTCCAGTGGTACTTCAACCACCTCGCCAAGAAGCGCGGCGTCACGGCGCAGGACATCTACGACGAGAACGCCGCGACGACCGACCTGCGGAAACTCCCCGAGCCGGACGAGGTCGCCGACGCCGTGGTGTTCATGCTGTCGCCGCTGGCCCGTGCGGTCACCGGACAATGCCTGGACGTCAATTCCGGCGAGTGGCACCACTAGGCACCCTAGGAAGGGGCGTACCGATGAGCGCACGCCGCGACAGCGTCGGGACGGTCGAGGACCTCCACGCGTCCGCCAGCAAGGTCACCGGCATGGACGACTTCGGTGGTGACGAGTACCTGGAGGGGCTCAAGGTTCTTCTAGAGTCCCTCGTGAAGGACGCCGGCCTCACCCCGTTCGGAAACAAGGCTCAGCGGGCGATGCTCCGAGGAGCGCTCGCCGCCCGGCAGTTCTCCGAGGCGGCGTGGAAACAGCATCCTGACCATGCGGACGTCCCCGTCGAACGGCCCATATTCGTCACCGGGCTGCCGCGAACCGGTACGACCGCGCTGCACAGGCTGCTCACCGCCGACCCCTCCCACCAGGGTCTCGACCTCTGGCTTGCCGAAGTGCCGCAGCCACGCCCGCCCCGCGACACCTGGGCCGACAACGCGGTCTTCCAAGCCATCGACGCCGGTTACCGACGCCATCACATTGAGAACCCCGAGTTCATGGGCGTCCACTACATCTCCGCAGACTCCGTCGAAGAGTGCTGGCAACTCCTCCGCCAGAGCATGCTCTCCATTTCCTTCGAAAGTTTGGCGCACCTGCCGACCTACTCGTCCTGGCTCGCCGAACAAGACTGGACGCCCGCCTACCGAAGGCATCGCCGCAACCTTCAGCTCATCGGCCTCAACGACGTCGGCCGGCGCTGGGTGCTGAAGAATCCCAGTCACCTTTTCGCACTGGACGCGCTGCTCGACGTCTACCCCGACGCCCTCATCATCCAGACGCACCGGAAGCCGCGCACCGCTATGGCGTCCATGTGCAGTCTCGCCGCACACGCCACCGCCGGATGGTCGGACGTCTTCACCGGCGCCACCCTCGGCCGCGACCAACTGGACCTGTGGAGCCGGGGCCTCGACCAATTCCGCGAGGTGCGGGCACGCCACAATCCCGACCAGTTCGCGGACGTCCACTACGACCACTTCGTCCGCGACCCGATCGGCACCGTCGAGGCCGTCTACACCCGCTTCGGCCTGCCGTTCACCGACGAGGCCAGAACCACGATGACGCAGCTCCACAACGAGAGCACGACCGGCGCCGCGAAACCCGCTCACCGCTACTCGCTTGAAGACTTCGGCCTCACCCCGGAAGAGGTCGACGAGCGTTTCGCCGACTACACGGCCACGATGCCAACCTGATTCGAGAGCACGCTCGGTTCTTCGGACGGGTGGCGACCCCCTAAGGTGGGCGGTTTACGCGCAAGCACGTCCGAAGGATTGATGAGAGTGAGCGAGTTCCCCGACATCGAGCGGACCCTCGGGATCGACCTCGGCGCGCATGTGGAACAGGCACGGCGCGTGGCCGAGAAGTCCGCGGAGTTCAGTGCTCGGCTGGCGGACATGGTCGGCCGCGCGGAATCCCCCGACGGCCGCGTCGGCCTGGGTTTCTCTCCGGAGAAAGGGCTGACCGGCGTGCGCATCGACCCGCGCGCCATGCGCATGGGGTCCGAGGAACTCGCGGAACTGATCGAGCAGCTCTCCAAGGAGGCCGTCGCGGACCTCGAAAGGCAGAAGCGGGAAGCCGCCGACGAGGTCTACGGAGAGGACGCGCAGAAGGTCAAGACGCCCCTCGATCCGGCCGCGATGCGGGATGCGCTCCGCGACATGAACGACGCCTTCTCGGGGGTCTCCCGCGACGCCACCGCGCTCATGGACCAGCTCCGCAAGAGGATGGGCCAGTAGGGCGAAAATCCTCAGTCGGCGCGGCCCTTGGTGAAGAGATAGGCGAGGGCCGTATAGGCGAGAGTGGGTGAGCATTCCGGCGACAGGCACAGCGCCCATGTCCGGCGGCGCAGCCGCGCGAAGCGGCCGACCTCTCGGCCGTCCGGGCGGACGATGGAGTGAACGTCGCTGGTGTGGCCCCGCGTCAGGATGATCTCGCCCAGCAGCGTTCCGTCCGGCCGCTCGATCCTTGGACGGCCGGACTGGAGCGCCAGATGGGGGATGACAGCCTCAGGGCGCCCGTCCGCAGAGAGCATCAGAACCTCGTCGGTGCGCCGCTCGATGAGGAACGCGACCTCCCCATCAGGACGCCGCGCGGACGCGAAGCGCCGCCGGTCAGCCCCAACCGGCACCGGCACGTCTGCGTCACCGAACTGGACGCGCAGATGCGGCTCCCCGCCGGGACGGACGGCGCCGTCGCGGTCCACCTCCAGCACCAAAAAGTCTTCCGGTGCGTCCAGCAGGTGCCGTGCCGTGGCGCCCACCTCGCGGT
This sequence comes from Actinomadura bangladeshensis, assembly GCF_004348335.1. Taxonomy (GTDB): domain Bacteria; phylum Actinomycetota; class Actinomycetes; order Streptosporangiales; family Streptosporangiaceae; genus Spirillospora; species Spirillospora bangladeshensis. Next base: position 62,552 of record NZ_SMJW01000006.1, read on the forward strand.
TGAGCCGCCGCCTGAGCACGAGATAGCCGGGGACGCAGAGCAGCAGCAGCGCCCCCGGAACGAGCATGATCCCCTCGCTCCCCAGTCCGCCCGCATGCGCGCTCAGCGGCCACGGCCCGAGCCTCGCCTTGACCGTCCGGCCGACGTCCTTCGGGCCCACATGGGCGACCTCGGTGGAATGCCGGTGCCCGCCCGAATCCGTCCACGAGCCGTGGCATTCGTAGCCGTAGCGCACCTGCCGCTCGCACCGGTCGACCCGCAGCGACACCTCTTTGCCGAACAGGTGCGTGTACACGGTCAGCAACGGCAGCGCGAGCAGCGCGACGCACGCCGAGAAGAAGAACCGCCGCACGAAACGGCGGCCGCTCGGGCCGGGCATTATTCGGCCGGAGGGTCCTCGAAAAGGCCCTCGTCGCGCTTGTTCTTGTCTCCCGCCGCGCCGGCGAAGTGGTCGGTGATGTTGCCGCCCGTCCAGACGCCGCTCGTGCCGAGCGAACCGCCGCCGCGCGCCGGGTTGCCCACCGGGCTCGGCATGCGGAGCGCCGGGTCGTTCCGGCCGAGCGGGGTTCCGCCGCCGACCTTCATGAGCGCGGCGGTCGCGGTGCGCTCGAGCCGGGAGATGGTGCCCCACACCATGTTGTCGGATGCGTCCCGGAGGCCGTTCTTGAAATCGTCGAGGGCGGCGTCGTTGCCGTGCGCCTTCTGCCATCCGATGTCCAGCGCCATCGCGCCGGTGATGACCGCGGCGCCGCCCGCCGCGACCGACGCGACCAGCCCGGAAACGCTCTCCAGGAAGGACGTGCATTCGATGGCGAATGCGGACGCCGAGGCGAGCACCGCGGGATAGGTGAACAGCCCGGCCAATGCGGCGGCGACGTACACCGCGTACAGGGCGATGAGTGCGGCGATGACGACCATCGCGACGACGACGAGGAAGCACAGCGCCGCCGTGATGGTCATCGCGGAGCCCACCGCGAACGCGAGCTGCTTCGAACCGGTGATCTGGGAGCGGTACTCGTCGATGCGCGCGTCATAGGCGTCGCGGTCCTTGCCCTGCCATTCGTCCTTCGGCAGGTTCGTGCTGTTGGCCGCCTCCTGGGCGTTCCCCAGCTGGTCGTAGTTGTCGGCCCATTTCAGGCCGGCGTCCAGCATCGCCTGCGGGTCGCACTGGTTCAGGTACATGACGACGGACGTCGTCCAGGCGGGTGGAATGAGCGCGGCGGCGACCTGGGTCACCGTCAACGCGGTCGCTCCGGCGAAGGCGACCGGGCTTCCGCCCGGTGTGGGGCCACCCATGACACTCCTGACTTCGGGGGCTGCGGCTACGAACGCGGGAAAGGCGGGAGGACCTCTTCGGCGTCACGGACGCGAAAGCGTGCTCTTGACCTCGGCGGATTCCCAATTGGTCGCCGACGCGGCGAGCAGGTCCCGGAAGGTGTTCAGCACCTTCTTCTTCGTCTCCAGGTCCTCTTCGGCGACGTCGAGGGCGGCGGCATAGGCCATCGACAGGACATAGGAGGTGGCGGTGAAGTTCGACTGGGAGATGCCGCGCGCGCCCTGGAGGTTGTTCCACGCCAGTTGCAGATACTCGTTGACGTCCCGATGCAGGTTCTTACCGTGCTGCGTCATCCGCTCCGGTGTGGCTTTGCGATCCGCGCCATCCCCGGGACTCATCGAGACCTCCGCCATCGTGGACGTGCTGAGACGAATTGGGCAGTCTAGCGAAGATCCCGTTCCTGTCATCCCGGTGCGCGGCCCCGGCTGGACGATCAGTCCACCGCCACATGACTGTCACTCTCCGTTTCCGGAGAGTAATCATCGGGAAGCTGAGGGTAGTCAGATGGTCCGCGCCAGCGGCCCCCCGGCCTCCCCGAGAAGGTGGTGTCCCGATGACCAGCAACGGCCCCCAGCCCTCGCCGACCGTCCAGCCGAACGACAAGCGGTACCCATCGCTCGCCCGCGGATTCAACCAGCGGTGGATCGCCCAGCCCGAATACGTCCGCATGCTGCGGACGGCCGAAGAAGCCAGGGAGGCGCTGGAGGAGGCGGTCCGGCAGAAGCCGAAGCACCCCGAGCGCACCCGCATCACCGTCCGTTCCGGCGGGCACTGCTACGAGAACTTCGTCTGCGGCGACGACGTGCGGGTCATCTTCGACGTCTCCCAGATGTGCGGGATGTACTACGACCCGCACATGGACGCCTACTGCGTGGAGGCCGGCGCAAGCAACTGGCACGCCTACAGCCACCTCTACCCGATCAGCGGACGGGCACTGCCGGGAGGCTCCTGCTATTCCGTGGGCCTCGGCGGGCACATCACCGGCGGCGGATACGGCCTGATGTCGCGCCAATTCGGGCTCACCGTCGACTACCTCTACGCGGTCGAAGTGGCGGTGGTGAGAAAGGACCACACCGTCGAACTGGTCGTCGCGCGGCGCGACGACTGGAACGCCGAGCGCAAGGAGCTGTGGTGGGCGCACACCGGCGGCGGTGGCGGCAACTTCGGGCTCATCACCAAGTTCTGGTTCAAGGACCTCCCGCAACCGCCCAGCATGGTGCGCCTGGCGGGCATCGCGTGGGACTGGGCCGACTTCACCAAGGACGACTTCGTCCATCTGCTCAACACGTTCGGGACGTACTTCCGCGATCACCAGGACCCGGCCACGCCACAGGGGAAACTGTTCGCCCTGCTCGCCCTCAACCACCACAGCAACGGCCAGATCGGGCTCACCGCACAGGTGGACGTCGACGATCCCGGCGGACGCGCCGCCATGAGCGAATTCCTCGAACGGATCGACAGCGGGATACGCGCCAAGGCGAAGTCGATGCACGCCCCGATGGGGGAGCGTCCCACCCTCGGCCACCTGAAGATCCCGAGGGACATGCCGTGGCTGACGGCCACCCAGGTCCTGGACAGCAGCGGCGAGGACCAGTGCGGAAAGTACAAGTCCGCCTACATGCGCAAGCCGTTCGACCCGAAGCAGATAGACGCGATGTGGTCCCATCTCAGCAAGGACGGGCCCTACCGCGACTACGGCAACAAGCAGTCGCTCATCCAGATCGACTCCTACGGCGGCGCCATCAACAATCCGCGCTTCGACACGGCGGCTCGGCAGCGCGATTCCATCATGAAGATGCAGTACCAGGTCTACTGGACGAAGGGCGACCCGCAGGAGCCCGCGTACCTGGACTGGATCCGCAAGACCTATCAGGCGACCTTCGCCGCGACCGGCGGCGTCCCCAAAGTGGGGACCTCCACTCCGAACGACGCGCTGACCGACGGCTGCTACATCAATTACCCCGACGTCGACCTCGACGACGGGGCATGGAACACCTCGGGCCAGAAGTCGCCGACCCTCTACTACAAGGACGGCTACGCCACCCTCCAGAAGGTGAAGCGCCGCTGGGATCCGCTGAACGTGTTCCGCAACAGCCAGTCCGTCCAGCCGTAGCAGGCTCGTCACTGTGGGTAGGTGGCCCGGTGACCGGGGTAGGGCACCCACCGGACCTGCCGGAACGTCCACGGGGGACAAACCAGATGACGAAACCGCCGCCACGCGTGCAGAGGAACCGCGCGAGCCTGCCGTACAAACTCCGCTATGCCGCCCAGAACCCGGACAAGGTTCAGGCGTACCTCGCCAGGCTGGCCCGCGACCTGAAACTCCGCGTCGCCAACCGGGGCCACGTGGCCTACTACCGGGCCGTGATGCGGGCGGACGCCGCCAAGAGCCCCGAGGCCGCCGTCGGCAGCCCGACCCGCGAGCGCTGGCTGAAGCTCGGCCAGATGCAGTTCGACTACCTGCTCAAGCACGGGCTCAAGCCCGGTGACCGGATGCTGGAGATCGGCTGCGGCAACCTGCGCGCCGGCTGGCGGTTCATCGACTACCTGGACGCGGGCAACTACTACGGCATCGACATCTCGCCCGACATCCTGCTCGCCGCGCAGACCACCCTCACCCGGCACGGCCTGCAGGACAAGCTTCCGCACCTCGCGCTCGTCGACGACCTGAAACTGGGGTTCCTGCCGTCACGGCACTTCACCGTGGTGCACGCGCACAGCGTGTTCAGCCACTCGCCGATCCAGGTCATCGACGAGTGCTTCGCCCACGTCGGCCGCGTCCTCGCGCCCGACGGCCTCTTCGACTTCACCTTCGACCGGACCGAAGGGACCGAGCACCACGTCCTCCGCGAGGACTTCTACTACCGCACCGAGACGCTGACCGGGCTCGCCGAACGCCACGGCTTCGCCGCCCGCTTCATGGACGACTGGGAGCGGCTCCCGCACGGCCAGTCCAAGATCCGCCTCACCCACGCCGAAAGCCGACCGGTCAGGCCCGGGTGAAGACGGGGATGGCGAACAGGCCGGACAGCCGAGCGACCGCGTCCGGGACGACCTTGTAGTACACCCACGTCCCGCGGCGTTCACCCTCGATCAGTCCCGCCTGGCGCAGCACCTTCAGATGGTGGGAGATGGTCGGCGCGCTCAACTCGAACGCCACGTTCAGGTCGCACACGCACGCCTCGCCGCCCTCCACCGAGGCGATCATGTTCAGCAGCCGGAGCCGCACCGGATCGGCCAGGGCCTTGAACACCTTCGCCAGCTCGGCGGCCTCCACCTCGCCCAGGAGCGGTCCGCTCAGCGGTGCGCAGCACGGCTGACCGGTCACGTCGTCGTCGATGCGCAAGAACTTAGACATACATCTAATTTGACATCTATCGAAGTGAAGGAGCAACCTGGCTCTTGCTTCGATGTCCATCGAAGCAGCAGACTGGAGTCTGGAGGAACCACTGTGTCCGAGACCAGAGAGCCGCTCCCCGTCGTCGTCATCGGGGCCGGGCCGGTCGGGCTGGCGGCCGCCGCGCACCTCGCCGAGCGCGGGCTCGACTTCCTCGTCCTGGAGGCCGGCGACGCCGTCGGCGCGGCGATCTCCGAATGGGGACATGTCCGGCTGTTCTCGCCCTGGCGGTACGACACCGACGCCGCCGCGCGCCGCCTTCTGGAGCCCACCGGCTGGACGGCGCCGCCCGCCGACGTCCTTCCCACCGGCGGCGAACTCGTCCGCGACTACCTGGTCCCGCTCGCCCGGACGCCCGAGCTGGCCGGACGCGTCCGGACGTCCAGCCGCGTCCTGGCCGTGACGCGCGACGGCGTGGACACCACCCGAACGGTCGGCCGCGACGACCACCCGCTGCTCGTCCGCGTCCAGGGCCGGGACGGGACGATCACCGACCTGCGGGCCCGCGCCGTCATCGACGCCTCCGGGACGTGGGGCAACACCAACCCGCTCGGTCACTCCGGCCTGCCCGCCCCCGGCGAGGACGATGCGGCCGCCCATCTGGCCGGCCCGCTGCCGGACGTCCTCGGCCGCGACCGCGACCGCTTCGCGGGCCGGCACGCGCTCGTCGTCGGCATGGGGCACTCCGCCGCCAACACCCTGCTCTCCCTCGCCGAACTCGCCGCCGAAGACCCCGCCACCCGCATCACGTGGGCCGTGCGCGGCGCCTCGGTCGCCCGCCTCTACGGCGGCGGCGACGCCGACGGCCTGCCCGCGCGCGGCGCGCTCGGCTCGCGGCTCAAGCAGGCCGTCGAGGCGGGCGCCATCGAACTGGTCCGCGGGTTCCGCATCAACCGTTTCGACGCCGAAGGCACCCAGATCCAGGTGCACGGAACCACCCCGGACGGGGCCAGGACGCTCACGGTCGACACGGTCGTGGCGGCGACCGGATTCCGGCCCGACCTGGCGATGCTCCGCGAGGTTCGGCTCGATCTCGACCCCGCCACCGAGGCGCCGGTGAAGCTGGCCCCGCTGATCGACCCGAACTTCCACTCCTGCGGGACGGTTCCGCCGCACGGCGAACGCGACCTCGCCCACCCCGAGACCGGGTTCTACCTCGCCGGGGCCAAGAGCTACGGCCGCGCCCCCACCTTCCTGATGGCGACCGGCTACGAGCAGGTCCGCTCGATCGCCGCCGCGCTGGCGGGGGACCGCGAGGCCGCCGACACCGTCCAGCTCGACCTGCCCGAGACCGGCGTCTGCTCCTCCGACCCGGCGAGCGAGGCCGAGGCGGGCGGCGGCTGTTGCGGAGGAGGCGGCGGGACGGCTCCGGAGCCGGTGTCCATCGGGTTCGGCGCCCCGGCCGGAGTCGGTTTCGCCACGGGACACCTGCACGGCCGCTCCGCCGACGCGGCCGGGGACGCCAACGTCTGACTCGATGAGCCGTGACCTCCCCGCCCCGCTCCCCGCGGCGCCTCCCGCCGCCGGGACCGGGGCGGCGCGCGTGTCACCGGTACCCCTGATCGCCCTGTGCCTCACCGAGATCACCAGCTGGGGCGTCCTCTACTACGCCTTTCCAGTGCTGGCACCGGCCATCGCCGCCGACACCGGCTGGTCGATCGCCACCGCCACGGCCGCGTTCTCCGCCGCCCTGGTCGTGGCCGCGCTCGGCGGCATCCCCGCCGGACGCCTGCTGGACCGGCACGGCCCCCGCGTCCTCATGACCACCGGCTCGGCCGTCGCCGCACTCAGCCTCGTCCTGATCGCCTCGGCGCCCGATCTCGCCTGGTTCACCGCCGGCTGGCTGCTCGCGGGCGTCGCGATGACCGCCGTCCTCTACCAGCCCGCCTTCGCCGCCCTCACCCGCTACTACGCGCCCCGCCACGTCCCGGCGCTGACCACCCTCACCCTCGTCGCCGGGCTGGCCAGCACCGTCTTCGCGCCCCTCACCGACGCACTGGCCAACGTGATGGACTGGCGCGGCGTCTACCTCGTCCTGGCGGCGGTCCTGGCTGTCGTGACCATCCCGCTGCACGCCTTCGCCCTGCGTCGGCCCTGGCCGCCCGCCCACACTGGACGCCCACCGGCCGGGGGCGATCCGCACAGCGTGAGCGCGACCGTCCGTAGCCGCCCGTTCATCCTCCTCACCCTCGCCTTCACCCTCGCGGCCTTCGCGATGTACGCGGTCATGACCAACCTCATCCCGCTGCTGACCTCGCGCGGCGCCGACTCCACGACCGCCGCGTGGGCGCTCGGCCTCGGCGGGGTCGGCCAGGTCGCCGGACGGCTCGGCTACGGCTCCCTCGCCCGCCGCACCACCGTCCGGGCCCGGACGGTCTGGATCCTGTCCCTCGGCGCGGTCACCACGGCGGGCCTGGCCGTCCTGCCCGGACCCGTCGCGCTGCTCACCGTGATCGCCGTCCTCGCCGGCGCCCCGCGCGGCATCACCACCCTCCTGCAGGCCACCGCCGTCACCGACCGCTGGGGCACCGCCGCCTACGGCTCCCTCTCCGGCATCCTCGCCGCGCCCATCACCACCGCGACCGCGCTGGCTCCCTGGGCGGGCGCCGCACTCGCCACCGCCCTCGGCGGCTACCCGAACCTTTTCCTCCTGCTGACCGCCTGCGCCACGGTCGCCGCGGTCCTCGCCACCGCCCCCACTCCCCGCCCCTGATCCAGGCCCGTCCACGAAAGTCCAAAAATGTTCTGGCCGGGATGTCGAGAATCCGTCGCCGGCTCCGTCCCCGGTGCGAACGCGGCCAGAATGGGTCGCACCAGCATCGAGGAGAACGACGATGGCCAAGTACCTGCTGCTCAAGCACTACCGCGGCGCGCCGGCAGCGGTGAACGACGTGCCGATGGACCAGTGGACGCCGGAGGAGGTCTCGGCGCACATCCAGTACATGAACGACTTCGCGGCCCGGCTGGAGGAGACCGGCGAGTTCGTCGACGGGCAGGCGCTCGCCCCCGAGGGCAGCTGGGTCCGCTACGACGGCGAGGGCCGCCCGCCGGTCACCGACGGCCCGTTCGCCGAGACCAAGGACCTCATCGCCGGCTGGATGGTGATCGACGTCGACAGCCACGAGCGCGCCGTCGAGCTGGCCGGGGAGCTGTCGGCCGCGCCCGGCGCCGGCGGCAAGCCGATCCACGAATGGCTGGAGCTGCGGCCGTTCCTGAGCGCGGCCCCCAGCACCACCGACGAGTGCCATTGATGGACGAGGCCCTCCTGCGGAGCCTCACCCCGACCGTCCTCGCGATCCTCGTCCGCCGCGGAGCCGACTTCGCGGCGGCCGAGGACGCGGTGCAGGACGCGCTGGTCGAGGCCGTCCGCGTCTGGCCGGACGACCCGCCCCGCGACCCCAAGGGCTGGCTGATCGCGCGGGCCTGGCGCCGGTTCCTCGACGCCGCCCGCGCCGACGCCTCCCGCCGCCGCCGCGAGGACCAGGTGGAGGAGGAGCCGCCGCCCGGCCCCGCGCCCTCGGCGGACGACACGCTGCAGCTGTACTTCCTCTGCGCGCACCCGTCGCTGACGCCGTCGTCGGCGGTGGCGCTGACGCTGCGCGCCGTGGGCGGGCTGACCACCCGCCAGATCGCGCAGGCGTACCTCGTGCCGGAGGCGACGATGGCGCAGCGCATCAGCCGCGCCAAGCGCACCGTGTCCGGGGTGCGGCTCGACCGGCCCGGCGACGTCGCCACCGTGCTGCGCGTCCTGTACCTGGTCTTCAACGAGGGGTACTCCGGGGACGTCGACCTGGCCGCCGAGGCCGTCCGGCTCACCCGGCAGCTCGCGGCCGCGATCGACCACCCGGAGGTGGCCGGGCTGCTCGCGCTGATGCTGCTCCACCACGCCCGGCGCGCCGCCCGCACCGCGCCGGACGGCGGCCTGGTCCCGCTCGCCGACCAGGACCGCAGCCGCTGGGACACCGCCGCGATCGCCGAGGGCGTCCAGATCCTGCAGGCCGCCCTCGCCCGCGACCGGCTCGGCGAGTTCCAGGCCCAGGCCGCGATCGCGGCGCTGCACGCCGACGCGCCCACCGCCGAGGAGACCGACTGGGTGCAGATCGTCGAGTGGTACGACGAGCTCGAGAAGCTGACCGGCAGCCCGATCGTCCGCCTCAACCGGGCCGTCGCCGTCGGGGAGGCCGACGGGCCGCGCGCCGGGCTGGCGGCCCTCGCGGAACTGGACGACACGCTGCCCCGCTATGCCGCCGTGGCCGCCTACCTCCATGAGCGCGACGGCGACCTGGCCACGGCCGCGCGGCTCTACGCCGAAGCGGCGCGCAAGGCTCCCAACCTCGCCGAACGCGACTATCTCACCCGGCAAGCCGCCCGCCTCAACACCGCCCGGCGCCGCTGAGCGGGCACCCGCCAGAAGTCAACGGCGGATGGCGATCACGGTGTTGTTCGGGAGTGTGCGCACGGTGAAGTGCGCGGATGTGAATTGGGTGGGGCGGAAGTGGATGTCGTTCCATGTCCATGTGCCTGGCTCGGTGTGCAGGATGAACAGGTCGATGGGGCCGTAGGGGGTGTGGGCGGCTGCGGTCGCGAAGGTGTCCGGGTCGGGGGTGGCGGCGAGCGTGGTCAGTGCGGTGTGCCGGTCGTCCCAGTGGGTGGTGCTGGAGGCGGCGGTGCGGTCGACCGCGATGTAGCCGGGCCAGGGCAGGTAGGCGAACAGTCGTTCGTCGTAGGAGAGCGTGCGTGGTGCGGCATTTGGTCCGAGGGCGCTTGTCACGGCGTCCTGGATCGGTTCGATGGGGAACCAGCGGGTCTTGGGTTCGGCCGGTGCGTAGCGTGGAAGCGAGCCGTTGGGGCGTGGTTCGGTGTGGGCGAGTACGGCGTAGCGCTGGGT
>NZ_SMJW01000070.1 GCF_004348335.1 Actinomadura bangladeshensis
GGGCCGGGCCGCCGGACCGCCCGGTAGCGTGATCGGTATGCATGCGATCGTGATCCGCGAGCCGGGCGGACCGGACGTCCTGGAGTGGACGCAGGTCCGAGGCCCGGAGCCGAAGCCGGGCGAGGTGCTGATCGAGGTGGCGGCGAGCGCGGTGAACCGCGCGGACGTCATGCAGCGGCTCGGCTTCTACCCGCCGCCCGAGGGCGCTCCCCCGTACCCGGGCCTGGAGGTGTCCGGGCGGGTCGCCGAGCTGGGCGCGGACGTCACCGGACTGACGGTCGGGGACGAGGTGTGCGCGCTGCTCAGCGGGGGAGGGTACGCCGAACAGGTCGCGGTGCCCGCCGCGCAGGTGCTCCCGGTGCCGCGCGGCGTCGACGCCGTGGAGGCGGCCGGACTCCCGGAGGTCGCGTGCACGGTTTGGTCGAATGTGTTCCAGCTGGGCGGGCTCCGCGCGGGCGAGACGCTGCTCGTCCACGGCGGCGGCAGCGGCATCGGGACGTTCGCGATCCAGCTCGCGAAGGCGCGCGGCGCCCGCGTGGTGACGACCGTGGGCAGCGCGGAGAAGGCGGCGCGCTGCCGGGAACTCGGTGCGGACGTGACCGTTAATTACCGCGAGGAGGACTTCGTCGACAGCGGCCCCTATGACGTGATCCTCGACCTGATCGGCGCGAAGTACCTCGCCCGCAACGTGGAGGCGCTCGCCACCGGCGGACGGCTGATGGTGATCGGGCTCCAGGGCGGGGCGAAGGCGGAGCTGGACCTCGGCAAGCTGCTGAGGAAGCGTGCGCTGGTGCACGCGACGACGCTGCGGGCCCGTCCGGCCGCCGAGAAGGCGGAGATCGTCGCCGGGGTCCGCGAGCACGTGTGGCCGCTGCTGGAGTCGGGGCGGGTCCGGCCCGTCATCGACCGGCGCTTCCCCATGGCGGACGCGGCGCGCGCGCACGAGCTGCTCGAGGAGAGCGGTCACGTCGGCAAGATCCTGTTGACCGTGTGAGGATGTGGAGTTTATGAGCGAGCCTTCGAAGAACCAGTCCGAACAGGAACCGCAGGTGCTCGTGGTCGGCCCCGGCGGCATCGCCATGGAGAGCTCCGGCGGGGGCGCGTCCGAGGGCAAGTCGGTCACCGAGATGGTCGAGCAGCCCGCGAAGGTGATGCGGATCGGCGGAATGATCCGCCAGCTCCTCGAAGAGGTCAAGGCCGCCCCGCTGGACGAGGCGAGCCGGGCCCGGCTCCGGGAGATCCACAAGTCGTCCATCAAGGAGCTGGAGGACGGCCTGGCCCCCGAGCTGGTCGAGGAGCTGGAGCGGCTGTCGCTGCCGTTCACCGAGGGCACGGTGCCGAGCGAGGCGGAGCTGCGGATCGCGCAGGCGCAGCTCGTCGGCTGGCTGGAGGGCCTGTTCCACGGCATCCAGACGACGCTGTTCGCGCAGCAGATGGCGGCGCGGGCGCAGCTGGAGCAGATGCGGCGCGCACTGCCCGCCGGCATGATGCCGCCCGGTGCCGAGGAGGAGCCCCAGCCGGGCCACCGCTCGTCCGGCCCCTACCTGTAGGGACGCCGCGAACGGCCGCACCCCCGCACGGCAGGGGGTGCGGCCTTCGCTACGGGAAGAGGCGTTCCAGGACCTCGGCGACGCCGTCGTCGTCGTTGCGGGACGTCTTGTGCGTGACCGCCGCCAGCACCAGCGGGTGCGCGTTCGCGACGCCGTAGGACGTCCCCGCCCAGGTGAGCATCGGCAGGTCGTTGGGCATGTCGCCGAACGCGGTGACATCGTTCGACAGGAGCCCGTGCTGGGTGCAGAGCGCGGCGAGCGCGCTCGCCTTGGTGACGCCGAGCGCGCTCATCTCCAGCAGCCCCCGCCCGGACGAGTGCGTCACCGTGACGAGGTCGCCCACCGCCTGGGCCGCCTTCTCCGACAGCGTGTCGGGGTCGGCGTCGGGGTGGAAGGCGAGCAGCTTGGTGCCGGGCCGCCGGACGAGCTCGTCGCCGTCGACGACCTGCCCGCCGAAGTCCTTGGCGTCCCAGCGGCCGAGGATGTAGCTGCGCTCGAAGTAGAACCCGGTCGGGTGCTCCACCGCGAACCGCAGCTCGGGCGCGATGCCGCGCAGCCGCCCGACGGCCTCGGCGATCACGTCCGGCGGGATCTCCCGGGTCTCCAGGATCGTCTCGGTGTGCAGGTCGTACACGACGGCGCCGTTCGCGCAGATCGCGACGCCGTGGTGGTCGACGGCCGCGGCGATGTCGGTCATCCAGCGCGGCGGCCGGCCGGTGACCATGACGAGCATCGCCCCGGCCCGCTCGACCCGGGCCAGGGCCGCGACCGTCCGGGCGGACACCGTGCCGTCGGAGCGCACGATCGTGCCGTCGAGGTCGGTGGCGATCACACGCGGCGAAGACTGGCTCATGTCACCTTCCTGGGCAGATGCCACAAACCATAAGCGACGCCGGGGACATCGCGACCTTGGGCCCGGACCGCGGCCGGGCGGAGGTCAGCGCTTGACCGGCTCCAGGACATCGAGCCCGAGGAACTTCTGCAGCGCCTCGGGGACGCGCACCGAGCCGTCCGCCTGCTGGTGGTTCTCCAGGATCGACACCATCCAGCGGGTCGTCGCCAGCGTGCCGTTCAGGGTCGCGACCGGCTGGTTCCTGCCGTCCGCGTCCCGGTACCGGACCGCGAGCCGCCGCGCCTGGAACTCGGTGCAGTTCGACGTCGAGGTGACCTCGCGGTAGGTGTTCTGCGTCGGCACCCACGCCTCGCAGTCGTACTTGCGGGCCGCGCTGGAGCCGAGGTCGCCCGCCGCCACGTCGATCACCCGGTACGGGATCTCGACCTTGGCGAGCATCTCCTTCTCCCAGTCCAGCAGGCGCAGGTGCTCGGCGTGCGCGTCGGCCGGGTCGCAGTAGGAGAACATCTCCACCTTGTCGAACTGGTGGACGCGGATGATGCCGCGCGTGTCCTTTCCGTAGGAGCCGGCCTCGCGGCGGAAGCACGACGACCACGCCACGTACCGCCGCGGCAGCTCGTCGATGATCTCGTTCATGTGGTACGCGGCGAGCGGCACCTCGGACGTCCCCACCAGGTACAGCTCGTCCGCCGGGAGCTGGTACACCTCGGCGGCGTGCGCGCCGAGGAACCCGGTGCCCTCCATCGCCTCCGGCTTCACCAGCACCGGCGGGTACATGGGGACGAACCCGTTCCCGATCGCCGTCTCCATGGCGAGATTCAGCAGCGCGTACTGGAGCCGCGCGCCGACGCCCGTCAGGTAGTAGAACCGCGCGCCCGACACCTTCGCGCCGCGCTCCATGTCGATGGCGCCGAGGCTCTCGCCGAGCTCCAGGTGGTCCTTCGGCTCGAAGTCGAACGCGGCCGGCTCGCCGACGTGCTCCAGGACGACGAAGTCCTGCTCGCCGCCGGGCGGGGCGCCCTCCTCGATGAGGTTCGGGACGCCCTTCAGCACGGCGTCGAGTTCCTCGCCGAGCCGGTCGGCCTCCGCCTCCAGCTCCTTGACCTGCTGCGACAGCTCCTTCGCGCGGGCGAGCAGCGCGTCCCGCTCGTCGCCCTTCGCCTTGGAGACCGACTTGCCGAAACTCTTCTGCTCCGCCCTGAGCTGCTCGAACGACGTCAGCGCCGAGCGGCGCCTCCCGTCCAGGTCGAGCAGCCGGTCGACGACGGCGTCATCCTCACCGCGGGCGCGCTGCGACGCGCGCAGCCGCTCCGGATCCTCTCGAAGAGCTCGCAGGTCAATCACAGACCCGAGGCTACCGTTACGGCACCTTCCCTCGCGCGCGCATAACCGCGGTTTCACCTGACGCCGCTCGCCAGGAGCGCGTGCGCGGGCAGGGCGACCTTGCCGCCCTCGACGCCGTAGTCGGCGATGATCGTGTCGTAGGCGTCCTTGATCAGGGCGACGGTCTCCGGGTCCTGCCGGCCGACGATGACGCCGTTGGTGCCGACCCTGGACAGCGCGCCCGTCTCCCACCACTCCTCGGGGTCGACGACGTGCTCCCAGGTCACCTCCTCGACCGCGACGTCGGCGAGCCCGGCGTCCGCGACCAGCTGCCGGAACGCGACCGCCTCGCCGTACTCGACGAACGGCGACTCGGGGATGTCGTCCGGCCACGCCACGCCGGCCTGCTCGATCGCCTCCCGGACGATCCCGAGGGCCCCGCTGCCCGGCATCGCCCAGCAGGACAGCGCCAGCCCGCCACCGGGCCGCAGCACCCGCCGCAGCTCCCCGATCGCCGCGCCGGGGTCGCCGACGTGGTTGATGACGAAGTTCCCGGCGACCGCGTCGAACGACCCGTCCTCGAACGGCACCTCGGGCAGGACGGCGACCCGCACGTCCAGGCCCGGGACGTTCCGGCGGGCGGTCTCGGCCATGCTCGCCTCGGCGTCCATCGCCGACACCTCGGCGCCGCGGCCGACGGCCTCCCGCGACACGAACCCGGGGCCCGTCCCGACGTCGAGGAACCGCGTCCCGCCGGTCACCCCGGCCGCGTCCAGCAGCGGACCGGCCAGGTAACGGGTGAGCCGGGCGAACCCCCGCTCGTACGCGGGGGCCCGCCCGGCCCACAGTTCCCGCTCGTAAAGATCGAAGTCCTTGCCCACCAGGGCAGCCTACGTCAGCGCACGTCCACGTAGTCGTCCCGGTAGGTCTTGGCGTAGCTGGTCGCGGTGCCGCTGTAGGCGCGCCACGTGCCGTCCTTGGACGCCTTGAACCCCTTGCGGAAACTGCCGTTCCGGTCGGTCTTCTGCGAACCCATGTAGGTCCACTTGGACGACCCCTTGGGCAGGAAGTAGAACTTGATCGTCTTGGACGCGTAAGGCTTCCACTTGTCGGTCTGCCGGTAGAGCGTCCCCATCACGGTGATGGTCCGCCCCTTCTTCACCGGCTCCGGGGCCGCGTTGAAGTCGAAGATCCGCGTCCGGTACCTGACATCGATGTAGTCGGTGCCGCTGACGGACGGCTCGCTGGTGCTGTCCCGGAGGACGACCAGGCGCCAGTACCCGTCGCGGTCCGCGCGGCCCTGGACGTCGAACGTTCCGTCGCGGTAGACGCCGACGGCGCCCTTGGCGCTCCACTTCTTGCGGTCGGTGGAGAACTGGAGCTGCACGGACGCGGTCCCCGGGGCAGCGACCCAGCGGCCGTCCGCCAGCTTGTTCATCACGCGCCCGGTCCCCGTGACCATCTCGCCCTTGCCGACCGGCTCAGGTCCCGCGTTCCCGCCGGTGATGGCGGTCCGGTACGCGACGGCCCGGGGTTCGGCGAACGCTTCGGACCCGATGTAGAGGTGGTAGTCGTGAGGCTGACCGGCCTGGTCTCTCGCGAACTGCGCCGACCACGTGCCGTCCTCGGTGACGGTCACCTTCGCGCTGTAGTTACCGGCGGCGTCGGTCGTCGGGGTCGCGACCGTCCTCGGGTCGCCGCCGGTCGCCGGAGCGAACTGGAGGGTGACCTTCTTGCCCGCCACCGGCCCCCAGGCGCCCTGCCGGTCCTCCCGCTCGAGGCGTCCGCTGACGGTGACCTGGTCGCCCACGATCACACGGTCGGGCACGTTCGCCGTGATCTGGGTGAGGAGCTTCCGCGTCCAGACCGGAAGCGCCGTGCTCGTGGTGGGCCGGTACAGGAAATCGCCCTTGTAGACGAAGCGCGCGTCGCCCGACCAGGTGAAGTCGACGGTTCCCCGTGCCCAGCCGTCCGCTCCGGTGATCGCCGGGTCGGCCCCGTCGCCGCCGGACAGAATCAGCCCGGCACCCTGCACCGGTGCCAGGTCACCGCCGGCGGTACGGCTCATCAAGCGTCCGCTGTAGGTGACCTCGGGGTGGTCGGCGTCCACGACGTCCGGGGTGACCTTGAAGTCGGTGATCACCGTGTCGAGGCCGTTCTCGATCGTGGCGCGCTGCTCGGCCAGCACGGTCCGGTCGGCGTTGGTCAGCTCGACGTCGACCCACCAGCGGCCCTGGTCGACCGTGACCGCGGACTTCGTCCGCCACACGCCGTCCACCGCGGTGCCTTCGACCAGCTCGAAGTCGTCCGCCGTGAGCGTCTCAGCCGGGCCGCCGGAGTACGCCCGCACGACGGCGCGCACCTTCGTGATGTCGATGTTCGACTCGGCCGCGACCTCGATCTTCGTCGTCGCGCCGGGCGTCACGACGCGGACGCCGCGCAGCACCAGGTACCCCGCCGCCGCGGTCGCGGGGGCGGACGCCAGGGCCAGGGTCGTGACCACGACCGTGAGCAGGGCGATTAAACGCCGCACAGGGGCCTCCATTCTCGGGGGGAACGCGTCACTGGACGTCCACGAAGTCGCCCTGCGACGTGGACTTCAGGTAGCCG
Source organism: Actinomadura bangladeshensis (assembly GCF_004348335.1). Classification (GTDB taxonomy): domain Bacteria; phylum Actinomycetota; class Actinomycetes; order Streptosporangiales; family Streptosporangiaceae; genus Spirillospora; species Spirillospora bangladeshensis. The sequence continues at coordinate 6,337 of NZ_SMJW01000070.1, forward strand.
CTGGTCTCCTTGTAGACCGCCATCCAGGTGCCGTCGACGGACGCCGTGAAGGTCTTGGTGAACCAGCCGTTGCTGTCGGTCGTCGCGGTCGCGACCTGCGTGTAGGTCGTCGTGCCGGCGCGCTTGAAGTAGACGTACACGGGCGCGTGCGGCCCGGGGCCGGCCACGTCCCGGAACCGGTAGAGCTGCCCCTTGACCGTGATGGTCGCGCCCTTCTTCACCGGCTCGGGCGAAGCGTTGAAGTTGTACCACTGCGTCCGGTACTTGATGTCGATGTAGTCGGTGCCGCTCACCGCCGGCATGTACTCGGCGTTGCCCGCGTAGCGGGCGCGCCAGTACCCGTCCTTCTTCGAGTCGTAGGTCGTGAGGCGGAACGACCCGTCGGAGTAGGTGGTGGCCGTCGCCATCGTCTTCCACGTGGTGCGGTCCGTGGAGAACTCCATGATCATCGGGACGTCGGCGACGCCGTTCCCGTCGCTGACCAGCTTCCCGACGACGTCGAGCGCGTCACCGTAGCGCCCCGGCTCCGGGTAGGCGTTCCCGTCGACGATCTGCACGGGCTTGCGGACGTCGGCCGCGCCGGCGGCCGCCCGACTGCCCGTCAGGAAGGCGGTGTCGGGGACCACGGCGGTCAGCGGGCCGGACTTGTCGGGAGTGGCGGAGATCTGGAAGGTCCCGTCCTCGGACGCGTATCCGATCGCCAGCAGCCGCTGCTCGGCGTTCCCGTAGTCACGGTAGATGTTCACGGTCGCACCCGCGGCCGGGACGAGGCCGGCGGCACCGTTCCTGAGGACCGTGCCCTCCACGCTGACCTTCGTGCCGGCGACGACCGGCTGCGGTGTGGTCATCCGGGCGGATGTCTGCGTCGCCTGCTTCGCGATGGTGGGCATCTCGCCGCTGGCGGAGGTCGCGCAGAACTTTCCCTGCCGCACCATCCGGACGTAGAGGGTGCTGCGGGCATCGTTCGTGACGCTGAACGATCCGTCCGGCCCGGTCGTGTCGTCGGTCAGGCCCTCGACCAGCACGTTCGGCACGGGCGCGAGCGCGGCGTCACGGGACTTCAGCACCATGACCCGGCCGGCGGTCGTCACGATCGGCCGGTCCACGTCGATGACGTCGGGACCTGTCGTCATCTCCGTCATGGACGTCACGTAGCAGTCGAGGAGGCCCGTGTAAACGGTCGCCGTGGCGCCGTCCGCGGAGGTGACCAGCACCTCGATGGCGTTGCTCCCCGGCCGGGTCTCCACGTCCGGATGGAACCGCGCCTGCCACGTGCCGTCATTCGCGGTGCCGGCAACGCGCTCGAACGCCAGCGTCGCGTACGCCTCTGACTGGGCGTTCGGATACCGCACGTTCGCGCGGACGTCGGTCACGCCGCTCGCGGACTTGGCCGTGACCGTCACGGTCGCGATGCGGTCGGGGTCGAGCCGGTCGAACGCCGTGGTCGCCCTGAGGTCGGTGACGTCGGCGTGGGCGGTGGCGGGGACTGTCAGGAGCGCGGCCGTCAGGGCGGTGGTGGCGAGCATGGCCGAAGAGCGACGCACAGGGGGACCTCTCCACTGATTGCTGGTGTGGAGTTGACGTCCAAGATCCACTAGTGGTTTACCGGCCCCGCCGACGGGAGGGTCACATTTGTGTCACCTGGGCGAAGGGTCCTCCGCGGGAACGGCGCAGGCGTCGTCGGTGCAGGCGGCGGCGTCGTCGCCGATCGTGGTCAGCGCGGGGTTCGCCTCCGCCCACGCCTTGTCGAGGACCTGCGCGAACGTCTCGGCCGGCTGGGCGCCCGAGACGCCGTAGCGGCGGTCGACGACGAAGAACGGGACGCCGGTCGCGCCGATGTCGCGCGCCGCGCGCTGCTCGGCGTCGACGTCCGAGGCGAACCGGTCGGACGCGAGCACCTCGCGCGCCTCGGCCGCGTCCAGGCCCGCCTCCGCCACGACCTCCACCAGGGAGTCGTGGTCGAAGACCGAGCGGCGGTCGCTGAAGTGGGCCTTGAAGAGCGCCTCGACGACCGCGTCCTGCACGCCGTGCTCGGCTCCGAGGTGGATCAGCCGGTGCGCGTCCGCGGTGTTGCCCGCGCGGCCGCCCTCCAGGTGGTACTCCAGACCGACCCCGGCGGCGCGCTGCTCCATCTGCCGGTTCATCTCGACGGCCCGCTCGCGCGTCATGCCGTACTTCTCCGCCAGCATGTCGGCCACGTCGACCGTCTCCCCGGCGGGGAAGGACGGGTCGAGCTGGAACGACCGGTGCACGACCTCTACGCGGTCGCGGTGGTCGAACCCCTCCAGCGCCTTCTCGAACTGCCGCTTCCCGATGTAGCACCAGGGGCAGATGACGTCGGACCAGATCTCAACTCGCACGGGGGCACCCTTCTCTTCGGCGTCACCCGCATGCAACACGCGCCGGTCCGGTTCTGTTTCAGGACGGGCGGCCGGTCCGGATCGAGGCCAGCCAGGAGGCGGCCTCGGTGAAGTCGGTGTCGCGGGTGCCGCGGCGGATGTCCGGCCGGACGCGGTCGGCGCGCGCGTAGGAGCCGACGAAGCGGACGTCGGCGCAGACGCGGCGCAGGCCCATCATGGCCTCGCCGACGCGGGCGTCGGAGACGTGGCCCTCGAAGTCCATCCAGAACAGGTAGGAGCCGAGGCCGGCGCCGGTGGGGCGCGACTGGATCAGCGTCAGGTTGATGCCGCGCACGGAGAACTCGGTGAGGATCTCCAGCAGGGCGCCCGGGTGGTCCTCGCCGATGAACGCGACGACGGTCGTCTTGTCGGTGCCGGTGGGGGCGGGCGGCGGGCCGGGGCGGTGCAGGACGACGAAGCGGGTCACGGCGTCGGCGACGTCGTGGATGTCCTCGGCGAGGACGGACAGCCCGTAGCGGGCGGCGGCGAACGAGCCGGCGAGCGCGGCGTCGTAGTGGCCGTCGGCGACGTGCTGGGCGGCCTCCGCGTTGGAGGTGGCGGCGCGCCACTCGGCGTGCGGGACGTTCTCCAGCAGCCAGCGGCGGCACTGCGGCTGCGCGATCGGGTGGGACGCGACGGTCTTGATGTCGTCCAGCGCCGTGCCGGGGCGGACGAGCAGCGCGAACGACACCGGCAGAGTGATCTCGCCGACGATCTGCAGGGGCTCGCCGGTGGCCAGCTCGTCCAGCGTGGTGGGGACCGAGCCCTCGACCGAGTTCTCCAGCGCGACGACGGCCGTGTCGGCGTCGCCGTTGCGGAGGGCCTCCAGGACGGCCGGGACGGTCGCGCACGGGACCTGCTCGGCCTCGGCCGCTCCCGGGAGGGTCAGCAGCGCGGCCTCGGTGAACGTGCCCTGCGGACCCAGGTAGGCGTAGCGCGCTGGCCTGTCGTCTGCGGTCACGAGAGTCCCCCGGGGCGAGTGGTGTGTGGAAACACGCCGAGTTTACTTCCCGGCGGGTAAAGCCCGTGCTCCCCGTGCGGCGTCAGGCGCGGGCGGAGGTGCGGTCGCCGCTGCCGAAGTCGGCGAGCGGGTCGTCCAGCGACACGACCGGGCCCTTGCCGAGCCGGGCCGCGCGCAGCGCGTGGCTCTCCTCGGGGGAGAGCCTCTCGACCGGGTGCCCGGCCTGGACGGACTTGGCGTACGTCCGGGTCTCGGTGCGCCCGTTGATGGAGCTGACGACGACGCCGTCCCCGACCGCGTTGATCAGGGCGAGGGAGAAGGACCGGTGCCCGGACATCTCCTTCAGCGCGTCGTAGTGGACGATGGCGAGGTCGCGCAGCGCGCGCTCGTCCGCCGCTCCGCTGGCGACCTGGAGCTGGCGCCTGAGCATTTCCCCGCACTCGTCGACGACCTGGTTCACCCGGTTGTGCGCGACCACCGCGATGGACAGCCCCGCAACACCGGCGACCAGGCCCGCTACGGCCACCGCGACTAGCATCACGGGGCGAGCGTACCCACCTCGGCCTTCGGTTGCGAAGGATCCCCCTGATCCACGTCCGGTTTCACCCTTCTGACCAGCCAGGTGCCGAGCAGCGCCATGGCCGCGAGCGCGGCGAGGCCGAACGAGTCGCGCAGGACCTGACCGCCGAATTCCGCCAGTGCGGAGTGCTCCGGGCCGATCCAGTTCCGTCCCCACCACGGCAGCGGCCACAGGAAGAGGAACCAGGTGCCGGCCGCGAGCAGACATCTTCGCGTGTCCCGCCCGTCACCGGCCAAAGCCCCGATGACCGCGATCATCCAGACAAGGTGGTGAATCCATCCCACAGGGGACAGCACGACCGACAGCAGCCCGACGATCGCGACGGCCCCGAGCAGCAGGCCGGACGCGGCCGTCCCGGTGAGTTCGTCGGCGGCCAGGGTGACGCGGCGCGCCCACCGGAAACCGGCGTACGCGACGATCAGGGCGAGGACGAGCCACACCAGCGTCCGCACCGGGCCCTCGTCGAAGATCCGCGCGACGATCCCGTTGATCGCCTGGTTGGTGGTGCCGTCGACGGCGCCCGTCCGGTCGCCGCCCTGCAGCAGCGCGCCGAACCAGTAGGCGGACGAGTCGGCCGGCAGCAGCGCGAACCCGGCAAGGGTCGCGGCGGCGGCGGTGAGCACCGCGTTGACCAGCGCGTCCCGCCGCCCGGTGAGCAGGAAGTAGATGAGGAAGACGCCCGGCACCAGTTTGATCGCGACGGCGAGGCCGATGAGCGCGCCGCGCGGCCAGCGGGGCGTGCGGGCGCAGCAGTCGGCGAGGCACATGGCCAGCAGGAACAGCCCGACCTGCCCGAAGCGGACCTGGTCGCGGACGGGGTCGAGCCACGCCATCGCGGCGAACAGCACGCCGGCGGTGAGCGGCGCCCAGCGCCCGGTCCGGCGGATGAGGTCGCGGAAGGCGTACCAGACCACGATCGCCAGCGCGACGTAGATCAGCACGACCCACGTCCACTGCGCGGCCCGCCAGGGCAGCAGCGTGAACGGGACGGCGAGCGCGGCGGCGAACGGCGGGTAGGTGAACGGCAGCAGTTGCGGCGGCTGCGTGAGGAAGTCGTACAGTGGCGCCCCGCGCAGCACCGCGAGGCCGCCCTCCCGGTACACCTCGAGGTCGACGAGGCGCTGGTCGGGCGGGTTGCCGAGCCACCGGGTGACGATCGGCACGACCGCGAGCACGGCGACGGCGGCCCCCGCGCACACGAGCAGCCAGTGCAGGCGTCCGCCCCGGGCCGCACCGGCCCGCCGCGCCATCGATCCGTCCACAGCCGCAGGATATGGCCCCTGCACAGTGGTGGGCCTCTTGTAGCCTGATCGCCATGATGCCCCGGGGAACGAAGATCGTCGTGTTCCTCGCGACCCTCGCCGCGGCGCTGACCGGGATCCTCGGCTGGGCCCCCGCGCACGCGGCCGCCCCCGCGGACGCCCGGACGGCCGGCACGGCCGCCACCGGTCGCGTGGTGATCGTCGGGGTGCCGGGGCTGATGTGGAGCGACATCACCCGGCAGGGCACCCCCGCGCTGTGGGACCTGACGGCCGGCGGGGCGGCGGCGGGCCTCAGCGTCCGGACGACCCGCGTCAACACCTGCCCCACCGACGGCTGGCTGTCGGTGTCGGCGGGGCAGCGGTCGCGGCTGCCGCACGGCGACTGCGCGCTGCCGGCCGCGCCGATCCTGCCCGGCCAGGACTCCCCCACCGGCCCGCCGCCGGCGGGCGGCGCGATCGCCGCCGGCTGGCCGGCCATCAAGAGCGACAACGCGGGCACCAACTACCACGCCGAGATCGGGCTGCTCGGCGACGCCGTGCAGAAGGCGGGCGGCTGCACGCTGGCGGTCGGCCCCGGCGCGGTGTTCGGCGTCGGCAACGGCGGCGGCCGGGTGGACCGCTACGTCGCCTCCCCCGACAAGGTCACCGCCGCCGACTGGGCGCGCTGCCCGCTCGCGGCGGTCGACGTGGACGACCTGTTCCGCGCCTACATCGACGCGGGCGTCGACCCGCACGGCGAGCAGGTCCCGCTGTCGGACGACAAGCGCGCCGCCGCGGCGGCCGCCGCCGACCGCCGGGTCGCGCAGGTCGCCAGGGGCGTCCCGCAGGGCACGGCCATCCTGCTGGCGGGGCTGTCGGACATCGGCACCGTCCCGCACCTGCGCGTCGCCATCGCGGCGGGCGAGGGGTACGAGCCGGGCTTCATGACCTCCAGCGCCACCCGGCAGGAGGGCCTGGTCACGCTCACCGACATCACCGCGACCGCGCTGAAGCTGCTCGGGCTGCCGCAGCCGAAGCAGGCGGTCGGGTCGGTGTGGAAGGCGCAGCCGTCGAAGGCGTCCGCGGTGGAGCGGGTCGACGCGCTCGTGGACGAGGACGTCGCCGCGCAGGCGATCCGGAGCGTCCAGACGTCGTTCTACTGGGTGCTGTTCGCGACGCAGCTCGTCCTGTACGGGATCGCGGTGGTCGCGCTGCGGCGCCTCGGCGGCGACCGCCGGTCGCGGGCGCGGATACTGGGCGGCACCCGCGTGATAGCGCTGCTGGGCGGGGCGGCGCCGGGCGCGTCGTTCCTCGCCGGGCTGCTGCCGTGGTGGCGGGCCGAGCATCCGACGCCCGTCCTGATCTGCACGGTGCTGGGCTTCGCCGGGCTGCTGACGGGCGTGGCGCTCGCCGGCCCGTGGCGCCGCTCGGTGGTCGTCCCCGGCCTGGCGATCACCGGGGTGACGACCGCCGTCCTCGCGCTGGACGTGATGACGGGCTCCAACCTCCAGCTCAACACCCTGATGGGGTACACGGCGCTGGTCGCGGGCCGGTTCTACGGCTTCGGCAACCAGGCGTTCTCGCTGTTCGCGGTCGCCGCGATCCTGACGGCGGCGTGGCTGACCGAGTGGCCGCTGCGGCGGGGCCGCAAGGCGGTCGCGGTCGGGATCGTCGCCGTGATCGGGGTGTTCGCCGTCCTGGTGGACGGGCTGCCCGCGTTCGGCAGCGACTTCGGCGGCGTGCTCGCGATCGTCCCGGCGTTCGCGATGCTGGGCCTGATGGTCGCCGGGCAGCGGGTCTCGGCGCCGCGCCTCGGGATCTTCTTCGCGGCGGGCGCCGCGATCGTGCTGTTCATCTCCTACCTGAACGCGCGGAGCGCCAACCCGACGCACCTCGGCCGCTTCTGGCAGGACCTCATGGACGGGGACGCCTGGGGCATCGTCACCCGCAAGTTCAACGCGATGCTGAACAGCCTCGGGTACTGGCCGTACACGCTCGCGGTCGCCGCCGCCGTCGTGTTCCTGTTCTTCGTGCTGGCGCGGCCGACGCGGTGGCGGGTGTCGCTGCTGCAGGGCGCCTACAAGCACAGCCTGTCGATGCGCCCGGCGCTGATCTGCGCGCTGGCCGTCGGCGTCATCGGCACGCTGGTGAACGACTCCGGCGTGGTGATCCTGTCGGTGGCGTTCAGCCTGGCGACCCCGCTGATGCTCGCGGCCGGGCTGCGGTCGCTGGAGATCGACCTGAGGAACGCAGACACGCCGCCACCAGCGCCGTCAGAATCGCGAGGAGCGTCCACGGGATCACCGTCGGCCTGACGACGGTGAACAGCCACTCCAGGTCGTCCGGCAGCCGGATGCGGGCGGGGGCGCGGGCCGGCAGGTAGGCGAGGCTGAGCGCGGCGGTGTGGGCGAGCAGGATCCAGTCGATCCGGGTCCAGGGCAGCAGCGCCAGCAGCGCCCAGCCGAACCCGTCGTACCAGGGCAGCGCGTACGGGGCGACGAGCAGCCAGGCGAGGACGATCGCGGCGGCGAAGCGCCGCTGCTCCCGCCCCTCCTCGCCCGGCAGCGCCCGGACGAGCAGCAGGAACAGCACCAGCCCGAGAACCATCGCGCCCGTCTTGATGACGTCGCGCTGCGAGCCCTTGCCGAGCGACTCGTCCAGCAGGTGCCAGGGGGTCGCGAACGACACCATGTTGCTCGCCTCGCGGACCTGGTCGAGCGCGTGCGGCCCGGCGAGCGCGTAGGACGCCGCCGTGACGGCCGCACCCCCGGCGGCCAGGGCGGCGAGGCGCCCGAGCGACCGCCATCTCCGCTCGCGGAGCAGCGCCAGGGCGGGCCCGCCGGCGACCAGGGCGGCCGGCAGCTTGATCGCGGCGCCGGCACCGGCGAGGGCGCCGGCGGCCAGGGCGCGCACCCATCCGGCGTGCCGCCCGAACACGGCGAGCGCGGCGACCATGGGGGCGATCGCGAGGACGTCGTTGTGCGCGCCGGCGATCAGGTGGAACAGCACGAGCGGGTTGCACGTCCACAGCAGCGCGGTGCGGAGCCGCCGCTCCTCGGTCCCGGACGTCCGGTAGAGGAGCAGCGCCGTCACCGCGAACGCGAGCACGTTCGCCACGGACATGACGAACACGGTCAGCCGGACGGAGTCGTCGCCGATCCACGCGGCGAGCGCCTGCTCGCCGGTCGCGATCGGCCCGTACACCGACGGCGTCGTCCGCCACTCCTCGGGCGCCCCGGCGACCGGGTCCCGGGACAGGTCGTCGGCGCTGGTCACATACGGGTCGTGGCCCGTCGCGGCCATCCGCCCGTAGGAGGCGTAGTTCAGATGGTCGGTGGACCCGATCGGCGGCATGAACATGAACGCGGCCGCCGCCAGCAGACCGGCGATCACCAGCGGCCGCGCCGGGACCCGCCAGCCCTTGCGGACGGCGGCGAAGCACAGCGCGAGCCCGGCGGTGCTCGCGGCGATACCCGCGACCACCAGCCCGATCACCAGGTACGGCGACGGATGGACGACCAGCGAGTACGGCGGCTGGCCCCGGGAGCCCTCCAGATCCGGCTCGAACACCGACGGGCCCAGCAGGGCGGTGCCGAGGAAGCAGGCGATGCCGACCCCGACGCCCCACAGCCCGCCCGTCCCGAGACGACGGGTCACGGGCGGCTGCCGCGGATCCGGCCGAGTCGCCGCGCCACCGCCGGCTCGCGGACGGCGAGCGCCCGCGCCACGTCCCGGAACTGGCGGCCGCGGTGCAGCTGGGCGCGCCAGTCGGTGCCGGTGGCGCGGTGCGCGAGCGGCACCTCCACCTCCCGCACCCGGAACCCCCGGCGCAGCAGATCGATGGTGAGCGCCGTCTCCACCCCGAACCCGGCGGCGAGCGGCAGCGCCGCGTCGAACGCGGCGCGGGTGAGGCAGCGCTGCCCGTTGAGCGGGGCGTCCGGCTCCCAGCCGGTCGCGCGGCGGATGCCCTCGCGGGACAGCCGCACCACGAACCCGTGCCCGCCGAGCTTCACGGTCGTGGTGAACACCGCGATCGTCATGTCGGCGTCGCCGGCCCGGACGGGCTGCACGAGCGGCGCGGCCTCGCGCGCGGTCTCGGCGAGGTCGGCGTCGAGGAACAGCAGGTGGCGGGGCTGGTCGCGGCCGTCGTCGAGGAGCCGGACCGCCTCGGCGCCGGTCTCCATCGCGGCGCCCTTGCCGCGGTTGCGGCTGTGCCGCACGACCTTCGCGCCGGCCTCGCGCGCCACCCGGCCGGTGCCGTCGCAGGAGCCGTCGTCGACCACCACGACCAGGTCGGCGCCGGGCAGTTCCTGCGCGGCCTTGACGGTGGCCGCGATGCGGTCGGCTTCGTCCTTGGCCGGGATGATCACCGCTACGTCCTGCATATCCGCGATGGTAGTCGGGGACGGGCCCGGACGGGCGTGCGGCGCGGCATGCCGCCGCGAACCGTTACCGGCGCGCCCGCGCGGCGACCCCCGGGGTTCACCCCGCAGGCCGCCACCCGGTCGGGTGATCCGGCCGCCGGCGGGTCAGCCGGCGTCCAGCACCGGGGCCTTCTCCGTGACGGTGAAGACGGTGTCGAGCCCGGTGACCTGCAGGATCCGCCGGACGGCCGGGCGCGGGGCGGCGAGTTCCAGCGCGCCGCCCTGCTCCTTGAGCCGCTTCATGGCCGACAGCAGGACGTTCATGCCCGTCGAGTCGCAGAACTCGACGCCGCTCAGGTCGACCACGATGCGGGTGACCTGCTCGCGGAGCAGCCCCGCGAGGGCCGCCTGCAGCCGGGGTGCGGTGTACAGGTCCAGTTCGCCGGTCGCCGTGACGACGGCGTGACCTCCTTGAGACGCGGTCGAGACGTTTAGCTCCACGTCCGGCACACTATCTCGCGAACGGCACGGGAGCCAGGCTGTTCGCCAAGTCCCGTGTGGCGTGGGCGTTTCCTGGGCGTGTCGGTGCCTTGCCAGCCCCATACGCTTTGCGAACTACGGAGGGTATTGTCATGATTTCGGGCTTGCGGCGGCGCCGGACCCGCCCTGCGATCTAGGCGGTTCGCGCCGCACGCGGGCCCGGAGTGAGAGAGGCTGAGCGGGTGCAACAGAAGGCCGATCCGAGAGAGACCCGGCTGCGCGAGCGCCTGGAGGCGATCCGGACCCGCTCGGCGAAGTCCAGCTCGTGGCGGACGTCCACCCAGGTGCTGTACCGGCTGGTCAACCGGAACGGCTTCGTCCCCGTCCGGACGCGGCTGTCCCGCGAGGACCTCGCCTTCCTCGCCGGCGCCCGGGAGGAGGTCATCGCGTTCGCCGACCTCGGCGTCCGGCTGCTCGACCTGCACCGCCCGCAGGAGGCCGGCGGCATCACCAGCGACCCCGACCGCCCCATCCGGCGCTGCCGGGCCTGCATGTCCCGCTGGCCGTGCCCCACCTTCCGCATGATCTCCGACGCCATCGACACCTGACATCGACCTGCGGCGTGTCGTTGTCATGAGCGCGCTACACGCCGCAGGTCAACGGTCAGGCCGTGAGCGGCAGGCGGACCTCGAAGCGGCAGCCGGGGCCGTCGTTGGCGACGCCGATCCGCCCGGCGTGCGCCTCCACGATGCCGCGCGCGATCGCGAGGCCGAGGCCCGCGCCGCCGCCCGGGGTGCGGGCCGCCTCGCCGCGGAACGCGACGTCGAACACGCGCGGCAGGTCGTCCTCGGGGATGCCGCCGCACGCGTCGGCGACCGTCACCCGCGCCTCCCCCTCGCGCACCTCGCCGATGATCAGGACGGCGCCGTCGCCCGGGGTGTGCCGGATCGCGTTGACGACGAGGTTGCGGAGCGCCCGGCCCAGCTCGCCCGCGTCCACCCGCACCGGCAGCCCTTCGCGGACGTCGCCGCGCAGCTTCACGCCCTTGGCGCGGGCGAGCGCCTCGGCGCCCGCGACCGCCTCCGCGACCAGGTCGGCGAGGCCGACGCGTTCGCGGGACAGCCGCAGCGCCCCCGCGTGGATCCGGGACAGCTCGAACAGGTCGTCCACCATCTCCGTGAGCCGCTCCACCTCGACGCGGATGCGGCGGTGGTAGCGCTGGACGGTGTCGTCGTCGGCGACGACCTCGTCCTCCAGGGCCTCCGCCATCGCGCGCAGGCCGGCGAGCGGGGACCGCAGGTCGTGGCTCACCCAGGCGACCAGCTCGCGGCGGCTCGCCTCCAGGGCCTGCTCGCGCTCGTGCGAGGCGGCCAGCCGCGCGTAGGCGGCCGCCAGCTCGCGGGACAGCTCGGCCAGCTCCGCGGGCAGCCGCGCCGCCGGCGGACGGAACGAGTCCGCCCGGACGGCCTCCACGAGCGTGCGGTTCGCGGCCACCAGGCGGCGCCCCAGCAGCACCGACACCGCCATCGCGACCACACCGGCGGACGTCACCACGGCGAGGACGACCGCCCGGTCATGGTCGTTCAGGATCATCATGAACGAGATCACGATGATGCCGGAGATCGTCGCAAGCACCGTCGCGACGCCCACCACGATCAGCTGGGTGGCGACCGAGCGCCCGCGCAGCGCGTACAGGACGGCGAGCGCCCCCACCGCGACGGTGAACGCGGCGAGCGCCGCGTACCAGACGACCCACAGCAGGTCCTCGAAGGGGATCACGACTCGTCCTCCGTCGCCGCGGGCCCGGCCGGTTCGTAGCGGTAGCCGACGCCCCACACGGTCACGATGCGGCGGGGGGCCGTCGGGTCGTCCTCGATCTTCTCGCGCAGCCGCCGGACGTGGACGGTCACCGTGGAGGAGTCGCCGAACGTCCAGTCCCAGACGCGTTCGAGCAGCTCGTCGCGGGTGAACGCGCGCCTCGGATGGCGCAGCAGGAACGCCAGCAGGTCGAACTCGCGGGACGTGAGCGCCAGCCGCTCGCCGCGCAGCCCCGCCTCGTGCGCGCCGACGTCCACGACGAGGTCGCCGTCGCGCAGCGGCCCGGACGGCCCGGCCGGCACCAGCGCGCCGCGCGCCCGGCGCAGCACCGACCGGACGCGCAGTGCCAGCTCGCGCGGGCTGAACGGCTTGGTCACGTAGTCGTCGGCGCCGGTCTCCAGCCCGACGAGCCGGTCGGTCTCCGCGCCGAGCGCCGTCAGCATCACGATCGGGACGGTCGAGGTCTCGCGGAGCCGGCGGCACACTTCCAGGCCGTCCATGCCGGGCAGCATCAGGTCGAGGACGATGAGGTCCGGCGGATGGTCGAGCGCCCTGCGCAGGGCGGTCGGCCCGTCCGCCGCGCGGACCACCTCGTGCCCGTCGCGGGCCAGGTACCGGGCGACGACGTCGGCCACCACCGGATCGTCGTCGACCACCAGGACGCGCCCGGAGGGGATCGGGGAGTTCACCCCTCAACGCTACGGTGCCGCCGGCGCCGCCCTGGAAATCCGTCACCACCCTGTAAGGACTGGGCCCCTGAGTCGGGTCAGGGTGACGGCGCCGGGGACGTCAGGGTCGGGGTCCGCCGTGCGGTGGGGATGATGGCCCTCCAGGCTCGTACCCAAGGGTGATGCCCCACGCGGGGCGGGCGCATACGGTGGAGGCATGGGTAAGACGATCCTGACCATCATCGGCGTGGTGCTCGCGGTATGGCTGGCGATGACCGTCATCGGCGCCCTCATCTCGATGCTGAAGTTCTTCTTCTTCATCGGACTCGTCGCCGTCGTCGTGGTACTCGCCGTAACCGCCGTGTCCAAGATGTCCAAAAGCCGCTAGCAAGCAGCTCATTCCCCTTGCGGGGCGTCGCCGGTGACCGCATGATGCCGGATAACCAGGCGGTCATCGGCGAAGGGACTATAACCGTGCCGGGTCTGACAGAGGTGCTGCGCGAACGCGCACGTTCACATCCCGATCGCGTCGCGTACATCGCGGGCGATACCGAGGTCACGTTCGGTGACTTCGACCGGCGCGCCGACCAGGTCGCCAACGCGCTCGCGTCCGCGGGCGTCGGGCTCGGCGACCGGGTCGCGATCCTCGACAAGAACTCTCTCGAATACGCCGAGCAGCTGTTCGGCGCGGCGCGCATCGGCGCGGTCCAGGTCCCGGTGAACTACCGGCTGGCGCCCGACGAGGTCGCCTACATCGTCAACAACGCGCAGGCCAAGGTCTTCATCGTGGGGCCGGAGTTCGTCCCCGTCCTGGACGCGATCGCCGACAAGCTGGAGCACACCGCCCAGATGGTGGTCATCGGCGGCTCCGGCCACGCCTACCAGGACTACGCCGCCTGGGTCGACGGGGCGCCCGACACACCGTCCGACCACGTGCCCGACACCGCGGACGTGTTCGTCCAGCTCTACTCGTCCGGCACGACGGGCCTGCCCAAGGGCGTCATGCTGACGCACGACAACTTCCTCGCCGCGCTGAGCGTGACCACCGACGTGTGGGACATCGACGAGTCGTCCGTCCTGATGGTCGCGATGCCGATGTACCACGTCGCGGGCAACGTCCTCACGGTCTCCGCCATCTACAACAGCATCGCGGGCGTCATCGCGCGCGAGCCCGACCCGACGGTGATCGCGCGGGACATCGAGCGGCACCGCGTCACGCACATCTTCCTCGTCCCGGTCCTGCTGCAGTTCATGCAGTTGATCCCGGAGGTCGCCGAGTGCGACCTGTCCAGCCTGCGGCTCATGCTGTACGGCGCGTCCCCGATCAGCGAGGACGTGCTGCGCGGCGCCATGCGGATGCTGCCGGGCACCGAGTTCATGCAGGTGTACGGGCTGACGGAGGTCACCGGCGCGATCACGATGCTGCCCGCCGCCGACCACGACCCGGACGGCCCGAACACGCACCGGCTGCGCAGCGCCGGGCTCGCCAACGCCACCACCACCCTGAAGATCGTCGACCCGGCCACCGGCGAGGAGGTGCCGGCCGGGCAGGTCGGCGAGATCCTCTGCAAGACCCCGCAGAACATGAAGGGGTACTGGGGGATGCCGGACGCGACCGCCACCGCGCTGTCGGACGACAACTGGTTCCGCACCGGCGACGCGGGCTACCTCGACGAGGACGGCTACCTCTACATCCACGACCGCGTCAAGGACATGATCATCTCGGGCGGGGAGAACATCTACCCGGCCGAGGTCGAGAACGTCCTGATGAGCCACCCGGACGTCTCCGACTGCGCCGTGATCGGCGTCCCGTCCGAGCGCTGGGGCGAGACGCCGAAGGCCCTGGTCGTCCTCACCTCGGACGTCTCCGAGCAGGACCTCATCGACTACTGCCGCGAGCATCTGGCCCACTTCAAGTGCCCGAGCTCCGTCGAGCGCCGCGACGAGATCCCGCGCAACCCCACCGGCAAGATCCTCAAGCGGGAACTCCGCGCCCCCTACTGGCAGGGCCAGGACCGCGAGGTGTCGTGACTGCCAGGGGGCGCTCCGGCGCCCCCTGGCCGGGTCACTTGAAGCGGACCTCGGCGGACATCGGACGGTGGTCGGACGTCGTGGTGCGGTCAGTCGGGACGCTGCAGGAGACGGCGGCCGACTTGGTGATGAAGAGGTAGTCGGTCTTCTCGACCGCGGTGCCCTGCCAGTTCTGCCGCGTGTTCGCGCCCGTGCGGGATGTCCCGGTCTGGTCGCATTCGTCGTAGGAGGCGTAGAGCGGGTCGAGGGCGGGGCTGTCCGGACCGGCGGCGAAGTCGCCGCCGAGGAGGACGCGGCCGGTCCCGGCGATCTCGGCGAGGGCGCGGGCCTCCTTCTGCCGCCACTCGTCGCCTTCGGCCTGGCTGAGCTGGGTGACGCACACGCGGGTCGCCCAGGACGGGACCTCGCCGCACAGCGCGACGCGGGTCCGGCCGGGAGGCGCCGGGAGCTTGGCCTGGCGCGTCTCGGTGAGCGGCGCCTCGGTGCCGAGCGCGACACCGGCCCGGCCCTGGCCCTGCGCGCAGGACGAGCCGTCGGGGGACGCGGCGAACGCCCACGTCCACGACCCCATGCTCTTCTTGACGGTGCGCACGTGCCCTTCGCAGACCTCCTGGAGCAGGACCGCGTTCGTCTTGACCTTGCGCCCGCCGACCTCGGTGGCGTGCATCCGCTGGACGATCTGCTTGGTGAGCTTCGCCGGCGCGGTCTCGGACGGGCAGCCGGGCCCGCCGCAGACGTTCCAGGTGACCGCGTTGATCGTCACGGCGGGCGGGGGTTCGGCGGCACCGTCGGCGTGGGCGGGGCCGCCACCGCCCGGCAGGCCCTCGATGCTCGCGCCGGCGGCGGCGATGGTGACGACCGCGGCGGCGGCGCAGACCGAGAGGAGCGGAATCAGGGCGCGGGGGGATCGCACACATTCTCCAGAATGGGGCTACTGCGGGGGGTGATGCCGGAATCACACCACATCAAGATCGCATCCGCCACCGGTTCGCACGACCACACGGTCACTCATGATCTGACGATCTTCCGCCGCGGCCCAGACTAGAGGGACCCGGCGAATGCTCCCGCCGGGCCCCCGCCCGCTCGCCGGCGCTAGTCGAGCAGCGCGCCGACCGTGCCGGCGCCGACCGTCCGGCCGCCCTCGCGGATCGCGAAGCCGAGCCCCTCGGTCATCGCGACCGGCCGACCCAGCTCGACGGCCATGTCGACGGTGTCGCCGGGCATGGCCATGCCGCCCTCGCCGCCGAGGTCGATGCCGCCGACCACGTCCGTCGTGCGGAAGTGGAACTGCGGCCGGTAGCCGTGGAAGAACGGCCTGGACCGCCCGCCCTCGGCGGCCGTCAGCACCCGGACCCGCGCCCGGAACCGCGCGTGCGGCCGGATCGCGCCCGGCGCGCTGACCACCTGCCCGCGCCGCACCTGGTCGCGCTTGACGCCGCGCAGCAGCATCGCCGTGTTGTCGCCGGCCTCCGCGTGGCCCATGGCCTGCCCGAACGTCTCCAGCCCGGTCGCGACGGAGCCGAACGACTCGCCGAGGCCGACGACCTCGACGGCGTCCCCGAGCCGGATCGCGCCCTGCGCCACGACCCCGGTCACGACAGTGCCGCGCCCGGTGATCGTGAGGACGCTCTCGACCGGCATGAGGAACGGCTTGTCCAGCACCCGCCGCGGGACGGGCACGTAGCCGTCGATCGCGTCGAGCAGGTCGCCGATCCGGGCCGTCCAGTACGGGTCGCCCTCCAGCGCCCGCAGGCCGGACACCCGCACGATCGGCACCTCGTCGCCGGGGAAGCCGTACTCGGAGAGCAGTTCCCTGACCTCCGGCTCGACCAGGTCGAGCAGTTCGGTGTCGTCGACCATGTCGGCCTTGTTCAGCGCCACCACGATGTGCTCGACGCCGACCTGCCGCGCGAGGACGATGTGCTCCCGCGTCTGCGGCATGGCCCCGTCCTGCGCGGACACGACGAGCACGGCCCCGTCCACCTGCGCCGCACCCGAGATCATGTTCTTCACGTAATCGGCGTGACCCGGCATGTCGACGTGGGCGTAGTGCCTGGTCGCGGTCGCGTACTGGACGTGCGCGACGTTGATCGTGATGCCCCGGTCGCGCTCCTCGGGGGCGCGGTCGATGCGGTCGAACGGCACCGCGGACGCCAGCCCGCGCTCGGCGAGCACCTTCGTGATCGCCGCGGTCAGCGTCGTCTTGCCGTGGTCGACGTGCCCCATCGTCCCGATGTTGATGTGGGGCTTGTCGCGCTCGTACAACTGCTTGGCCATCGGCCCTGTCCTCACTGGTGGATCCGGTGAGAACCCGTACTTGGGACCACCCCCCTCCGCTGGTTCTCCGGAAGGGTGGGACGGAGAGGGGTCAGCTTCGCAGGCCGTCGGCGACGACCGCGTCCGCTGCGACTGCCGAGAAGGCAGCCGGCACCGCGCTCAGCGGGGCGGTGCCCGCGAGCGTCCTGGTGCCGGCTGCGAAGAACATGCCTCGGACACTACGGTCGGCTCCCCTGCGAAGTCGACCGGTTTTTCATGGCGGACCCGTCGCGGGGGCGTGCCGGTGGAACAGGCCGGCGCACCGCTCGGTCGGTCCGGGACGCGGCGATCAGGGACGCGGTCCCCCGACTCACGCGCCGTCCGCCGGAGCGCGCAGGAGCACGACTCCGGCGGCGGCGCCGGCGAACTGGAAGGCGGCGATCGCCAGGACCAGCCCGACGGGACCGATGGCGTCCGCCGCGGCGGCGGTCAGCGCGGCGCCCACCGCGGACGCGCCGATCTTGAGGCTGCCCGCCGTCGTGTTGACCTGGCCGAGCCGGTCGGGCGGCGACTCGCGCTGCCGCAGCATCAGCGTGGCCGCGAACACCGGCCCCTCCGCGATCCCCGCCGCGACGAACGCCGCCGTCGCCCACGGCAGCGACGGCGCCACGGCGAGCGCGGCGAGCGCCGCCCCGAACGCGACCAGCCCGGCCAACATCACGGGCTCCGCGTGCTTGGGCGTCAGCCACCGGCTGGACGCCAGCGACCCGATCAGCGACCCGACCGCCAGCGCGACGAGCAGCCGGCCGCCCGCGCTCGGCGGGGCCCCGATGTGCTCGGCGAGCAGCACCGCCGTCACCGCGACGCCGCCGAACCCCGTCCAGGCGAGCGTCGTGGCCACCGTCAGCGCCCGCAGCACCCGTCCCTCGGCCAGCACGACGAGCCCGCCCGTGATCACCGAGGCGATGCCGGGCCGCTCGGACGGCACCGCGTCGCCCGCCGCGGGCGGGTCCTGCCCGGTGGCGGGCCCCGGGAAGGGGAGGAAGGGCAAGGTGAGCAGGCCGAGGACCCCGACGGCGACCACGGCCGTACCCGCGTACTCGCCACCGGCCAGCGCGGCCAGGCCCGCCGCCAGGCCGGGGCCCGCGATGCCCGCGAGGTTGTAGCTGGACGCCTCCAGCCCATAAGCGCGGGAAAGCCGTCCGGCCGGGACGAACCGGGGCAGCAGGCTGGTCAGCGCGACGACGATCGGCTCGGTGCATCCGATCACGGCCGCGACGCACAGTGCGAGGTAGAGCGGCGAACTCCCGGCCATCACCAGCAGCAGCCCGGTGGCGACGGCGTAGCAGCCGGCCAGGGCGACCGCGACGGAACGCGGACGCCCCACCCGATCCAGGGCGTTCCCGATGATCGGCCCGCTGAGGACGTACGGCAGCGTCATGGCGGTCTGCAGGTAGCCGGCGGTGGCCGCGTGCCCCGTCCGCGCCTGGACGGTCAGGACCAGCGCCGTCGCGACACCCTCCGCCGACACCCGCAGCATCGTCGCGGACGTCAGGTGAAGCGGCAGCGCCGCATTCCGTCCGATCACGCTCGAATGCTGGCACATAGACTGCGAAGAGTGACGGCAGCGAAGGCAGTGCACGAGCACCGGGTCACCAGCGAGGTCGGACGGCTGCGGACCGTCCTGCTGCACCGCCCCGGCGCGGAACTGAAACGCCTCACCCCGCGCAACAGCGACAAGCTGCTGTTCGACGCGATCCCGTGGGCCGGCCGCGCCCAGGAGGAGCACGACGCGTTCGCGGAGGCCCTGCGCTCGCGCGGCGTCGAGGTCCTCTACCTGACCGAGCTGCTGCAGGACGCCCTGGAGTACGAGCCGGCCCGCGACCAGGCGATCGCCGACGCCATCGTCGACCTGCGCCTCGGCGACCAGCTCCGCCGCATCGTCGAGGACCACCTGCGCGACCTCGACCCGGAGAACCTCACCCAGACCCTGATCGGCGGCCTGGCCCACGAGGAGCTCAAGTCCGGGCACGGCCTGGTCTACCGCCTCATGGACACGCTCGACTTCATCATCGACCCCCTCCCCGGCCTGCTGTTCACCCGCGACAACAGCACCTGGATCGGCGACCGGGTGGCGGTGACGAGCCTTGCCATGGAGGCCCGCCGCCGCGAGTCGGCCCTGACCGCCCTCGTCTACGCCCACCACCCCCGATTCGCAGGCGTGGAGCCGGTGTACTCACCGTTCCTGGAACACGTCGAGGGAGGCGACGTCCTCCTACTCTCCCCAGGCGTAATCGCAGTGGGAACAGGCGAGCGCACAACCCCCGCAGGCGTGGAACGCCTGGCCCGCCAGGTCTTCAAGGCGAACCTGGCGCACACCGTCCTGGCGGTGCCCATAGCCCAGGAACGAGCGACCATGCACCTGGACACCGTCTGCACCATGGTCGACGTCGACACCGTCGTGATGTATCCACCGGTCGCGCACTCCCTGATGGCCCACAAGGTCACCCTCACCAATGGCGACCTGCGTGTATCGGAACCGCGCCCCTTCCTGGAAGCCGCCGCCGAGGCAATGCAGCTCGACCGCCTGAAGGTCATCGACACCGGCCTGGACCCGGTGACCGCCGAACGCGAACAATGGGACGACGGCAACAACACCCTCGCCGTTGCACCCCGCCTTTGCGTCGCCTACGAACGCAACATGGAAACGAACGCCCAGCTGGAAGCCTCGGGCATCGAAGTGATCCGCATCAGCGGCAGCGAACTGGGCACCGGCCGAGGCGGCCCCCGCTGCATGTCCTGCCCCACCCTCCGCGACGACATCTAACCCCGCCCCACAAGGCCCGCCAGAACACAGACGGCAGCTGCACGCCGCACGGCACACGGGATGCGAAACCTCGCGTGATCGAAGGCGCGCAGGGCAGAAAGCTTCGCTGGGCGGAAGGCACGCGGGGACATCAGGCAGGGGGCCTCGACCACGCACGGACAGTAAGACGGACGTCCTGAACCTGAGGTTGTGGGGACCGGGACGTTGCGATCGCGTCCGAAGGCAGGTTCGAGCGAAGCAAGAACCTGATCGCGAAGCGAGCCGCTAGGCGAGTCGAAAGCGATGCCAGCGATCGCCGTGTTTTTCGACGATGGAGGGCCGCCAAGGCCCGAAGGAGGAGAAAAATACAATAAATAGAGCTCGGGCGGTGTCGACGGGGGCACGACAGCGCCCGAGCTTGGAGAGGACCATACAAGGTAGGGCGGGGTTCCTTCCAGGCGGGGTCCTCCTATGCCGGATATGCCCTACTTGGAGCCGTTCTATTCGTGGTTCCGTTGTAGAGATCTTCGCCCGGTTCATCCAGGAGGTCGGGGAAGTCGGCCAGATCGGGGACCGCGTGCATCCCCACCGGGTCGGACGTCCCGTTCCCGCTCGCGGACTTGGGCGCCCGCACGACGGCCCAGACCGTGGTGCCGCCGTCCTCGTGGCGCACTCCCCAGCCCTCGGACAGGGCCTCGACGATGCCGAGTCCGCGCCCGCCGAGCGAGGACAGCGTGCCCGGGCCGCGCCGGGGCTCGGTCATGGCGCCGCCGTCGCTGACCTCGAGTTCGAGGACGTCACCGCGGCGCAGCCAGCAGACCCTGACCTGGCCGGACGGCAGCGGCCGCGCGTGCCGCAGTGCGTTGCTGATGAGCTCGCTGAGGATGACGCTGGCGTCGTCCACGACCGTCTCGTAGACCCCCGAGTCGGCCAGTTCCGAGCTGAGGCGCCTACGGGCGACCGCGACGCTGGACGGTGCGTGTGGCAGCAGTACGACGCTCGACACCCTCACCTCCCCGTGGTTCCGCTTACTCGGACGAGTCCCGCCGTCGCTCTTCCAGTACGACCGAAATGCCCTGATGTACGCGACCGGAAACCCGGACGATCCAGTCCATCACCTGCACAACGAGTCACCGGCCGTCCGGTCACGGTGATCACCCCCGGAACGGAATCTCGTCACCAACGGCAACTATCAAAGGATCTATCCAGCCAACGGCGGACTTACTCCTCGCGCGCGCGTTTCGTCCATCACACCCCGCGGTCACCGTACTTTCTCGCACCAGCCAAGGTTGCCACCCGTCGAGACCGCTGAACGCCCAGGTCACAACGGTCTCACCCGGCCACCGGGGAGGGAGTGTCGTCACGGTGAGTAACCGAAACCGGTCATCGGGCACCGCGCAGCACGAGGCGCATGCAGGTTCCGTCGCCCGCACGCGCGCCACCTGCGGGTCCGCGGCCGTCCGCGGACCGGACGAGCGTGTTCGGACGTCCGATGGCCCGTTCCATTTCTGGTACTTCGCGGCTTACCGGCACTTTGCGTGATTGCGTGTGACTTCTCTCACGTTCGGCCGGATGAGCTGAAATTCTCCCGCCCTGTGCCTCCGTCAGCCGTTTGACGATATAGAGACCGAGCCCGATGCCGCCGAAGCGCCGCCGGTCGCCGGCGTCGCCCTGCACGAACCGCTCGAAGATCCGCTCGTGGTCGCCGGGCGGGATGCCGATGCCCTCGTCCACGACCGTGACGACGATGTCGGAGCCCTCGCAGCGGGCGCGGACGCTGACCGTCCCGCCGTCCGGGGAGTACTTGAACGCGTTCTCCAGCAGCTGCCCGAGCACGATGTCGGTCGCCATCGCGTCCCCCCGGCAGGGCGGCAGGTCGGGCGCGATCTCCAGCTCCACGCGGTGCAGCGGCGACAGGGACCGGAACCCGCCGACGACGCCCTCCAGCACCCGGGTCAGGTCGAACGCCTCGATCGTCACGGCCAGCTCGTCGGCGCCCGCGCGGGAGCCGAGCAGCAGGTGCTCGACCAGCCGGCCGAGGGACTGGGCGCGCTCGGCGATGGTGGCGACGGCGCTGCGCCGGTCGCCGTCGGCCATCTCGTCCCACCGGTTGACCAGCGTGGACGCGAAGCCCTGCACGACCGTGATCGGGGTGCGCAGCTCGTGGCTGGTGGTCGCCAGGAACAGGTCCTTGGCCTCTTCGAGGGCCTTGGCCTCGGACACGTCCCGGAAGTCGACGACCAGCTCGCCGGTCTCCTCGATCTCGGCGGCCAGCACGTTCAGCCACGTCCCGGACTCCAGCCGGAACGTGAGCATCTCCCCGAGCCCCGGCATGTCGAACGGCAGCGGGCGCCCGATCGCGGCCTCCGGCGGGATGCCGGTGAGGGCGTGCGCGGCCGGGTTCCACTGCCGGACGACCAGGTCGTGGTCGAGGACGGCGATGCCGTCCGCGCTGGAGTCGATCACCGCCCGCTCGTGCGCCCGCTGCCGGACGACCTCCGCGTACGCGACGGCGTTGCCGACCGCGACGCCGGCGTGCCCGGCGAGCAGTTCGAGCAGCTCCAGCTCGGTGTGCCCGGCCTTGCTGCCGGAGAACAGCGCGTAGAGCGCCCCGTAGGGCCGGTTCTGCAGGTAGGACAGTCCGAGCGCGATCGTGTGCAGACCGGGCAGCTCCGACCAGATCAGGTCGCCGAGGCGCTGCTCGCCGGTCGCGAGCTTGACGGTCTTGCCCGACCGCAGCAGCTCACCGACCAGGCTGGGCCGCAGCTCCGCCGACCGTCCCCGCATGTGCTCCGGCAGGCCGGACATGCTGACCAGCCGCAGCCGCTCGCCCTCGATCCGGACGAACCCGCCCGCGTCGGCGCCGGTCAGCTCGATCAGCGCGGTGGTGATCCGGTCGAGGACGACGCCGAGGTCGAGTTCGGCGTTCAGGTCGGCGACGATGTCGTTCAGCCGCCGGACGAGCCGGGCACGCTCGGTCATGTGGTGCTGGACGATGTCGTCCTCCTCGACCGGGTGGTACACGCCCACCCAGCCGAGCAGCGTCCCGCCCGGGTCCTTCAGCAGGCTCGTGTCGATGCGCACGTCGATGAGGCGGCCGTCCCGGTGGAAGCGGCGGGTCGCGATCGAGATCTGCCCGTTGTCGCCCTCGCCGGCGGGCCGGGTGAGCAGCCGCTCCTGGACGGCGTTGTGCTCGGCCTTCAGCTCGTCCGGAACGATCGGCGGGACGCGCCCGATCATCTCCGCGGCGCTCCAGCCGAACATACGCTCGGCGGCCGGGTTCCACACCGTCACCCGATGCCGCTGGTCAACGGCCACGATGGCATCGGCGGCGCTCTCGATGACGGCCCGCGCGATCGGATCGTGGACGTGCTGGTACACGCCTGTCATCGTGCCACCGGACTCCGGCGCGCCGCCGGGTAACTTGCATCGAAAATTGCCACGTGAACCTTACCTTTTGGTAAGGCTACCGTCTGGTAATCCTGCCGATGAGCAGCGCGGCGGCCCCCGCGACCAGGAACGACAGCAGCGAGGCGCTCATCCAGCTCTGCGGGGCGAAGTGCAGCGCGTCCTGGACGTCCCGCCAGAAGTCCGCCCAGCGCTCGACCGTGCCGGGGTTGATCAACTGGTAGACGACGAACCCGATCGCCCAGGCCGCGATCATCCCCCACCGCGACGGCGCCCGGCGTGACACGTCCCATCCGTCCAGGCCGGCCGCGGCCTCCCCCTTGGAGAGGGTCGCCGCACCGGACGCGGCGGCCGGGGCGCGGCGGCGTCCGAGGAAGAAGTCGGCGGCGAGCACACCCAGCATCGGGACGAAGACCGACCCGATCAGGGTCAGGAAGCCCGCGTAGTCGTCGATGTCCAGGGCCAGCGCGAGGACGGTGATGCCGGCACCGAGCAGCACGCTCAGGACCCGGCGGTCGGCGCGCGGGAAGAGGTTCTGGATCGACACGGCCGTGGAG
Source organism: Actinomadura bangladeshensis (assembly GCF_004348335.1). Classification (GTDB taxonomy): domain Bacteria; phylum Actinomycetota; class Actinomycetes; order Streptosporangiales; family Streptosporangiaceae; genus Spirillospora; species Spirillospora bangladeshensis. The sequence continues at coordinate 29,906 of NZ_SMJW01000070.1, forward strand.
TAGGTGTCGGCGAACGACTGGTCCGCCTCCCGCAGCACGAAGATCGCGAAGAACACCACGCCGAGCGAGGCGCCGAGGAACGGGTCGAACACCCGGCCGGTGTCGCCCGCGACCAGCGCGAGCGCCAGCAGTCCGAGCACGTAGGCGATGATCTGCGTGACCGAGTAGCCGACGGACGCCGCGCCGAACGCCGCCCGCTCCGTCCGGGAATGCCGGGTGTAGTCGGCGGCGACCGGAACCCAGGAGATCGACACGGCCAGCGCCGCGTCCGCCCCGATCCAGAAGCCGCCCCACGAGCCCTCCGTGAGGTCGGGCAGCGGCTGCCGGACGAGCTCCACGTAGAAGTAGACGAGCGCGATCGCCACCGCGACCGTCACATACCGGCGCAGAAGCCGCACGGACCCGAGCGGCCACACCGTCAGCACCGTCGTGATCACGCCGGCCGCGACGACGTAGCCCCAGCGGGGCACCCCGTCCCACAGCTCACCCGCGGCGTCCGCGATGACGATCAGCTCGAACGTCCCCCAGCCGACGAGCTGCGCGATGTTCAGGACCGTCGGCGCGTACGACAGCCGCGCGCCGAACAGGCCGCGCAGCAGCACCATCGCGGGCTGGCCGGTGCGGGCCCCCGGGACCGCGGCGAGGCCCAGCATCAGCCCGCCGATGATCGTTCCGACGGCCATCGCGACGATGCCCGCCATGATGGAGATGGTCGGCCTGCCGTCGCCGTCCGGCGCCAGCACGGTGTAGGCGCCGGAGAAGGCCAGCAGGCTGACGCCGAGGTTGGCCCAGAACGCGCTCTGGTCCCAGAACCCGAGAACCTTGGGGGCGGGCTCGTCGAGGGTGAAGGGGACCTCGTTCGCGGGCCGCTCGCCCCGAGGGCGCTTTTCGACATCGGACGTCACGGGACACGCTCCCTACGCCGGCATTACCCGGACAGGTTCATGCGGTCGGCGACGCCCTGGAGGCCGCCCTCTCAGCCCGGCTCTGGCCCGAGCTCCCGCGGTTATCGGTCAGGCCCGATCGTACAACCGATGGTCATCTCCCCCAAAGGGGATGATCACGCCACATACGGCGGGACGTCGCCGGTGCCCTCCATCGGACGTCCGGCCTCCGCCCAGCTCTTCATCCCGCCGTCGACGTTCCGCGCCAGCCAGCCCGCCTGGTTCAGCGCCACCGTCACCTGCGCCGACCGCTGCCCCGACCGGCAGATCACGAAGACCTCCCGGTCGCGCGGGACCTCCCCGGCGCGGTCGCCGAGCTGCCGCATGGGGATGTGGACCGCCTCGGGCGCGTGGCCCGCGTCCCATTCGTCCTGCTCCCGGACGTCCAGCAGATAGCCGTCCCGCGGGACGTCGGCCGCGTCGACGCCCGGCACGTCTTCCCCGAAAATCATCACACCCCCATGGAACCGCGCGAACCGGCCTCGCGTCGAATCACGTATGCGGTATCGGACGCTCCTGTTCGCCGCGCCCGGGCTGGCCATGCTCCTGACCCTGGCCGCCTGCGGCGACGAACAGGCCAACGGAAACCCCGCCGAAGCGCCGTCCGGCACGACGTCCGTTCAGCCTTCCGGCACACCCGCCGACTCACTGACCATCTCCGTCAAGGCCTCCGCGGAGGCCCCCGCCAAGACCTGGACGCTGACCTGCGATCCCCCTGGCGGTACCCACCCGAAGGCCGCCGACGCATGCGCGGCCCTGACCAAGGCCCAGGACCCCTTCAAGCCCGTCCCCAAGGACCAGATGTGCACCAAGATCTACGGCGGCCCTGAGATCGCCACGGTCAAGGGCACCTGGCACAACAAGGACATCGACACCAAGTTCACCCGCGAGGACGGCTGCCAACTCCACCGCTGGACCGAGGTGGCCCCCGTCTTCGGCCCCGTCCCCAAGGTCCGCTGACCGAGCCCTCCCCGTTCCGGTTCGGTCCTGCCAGGTCAGGCCCCGGCACCCGCCGGGGCCTGACACTCCCGCCCAGCCAACCCGGGCGGACCAGCCCCGTCTCGTAGGTCAGGACGACGAGCTGCGCGCGGTCGCGGACCCCGAGTTTGGCCAGGATGCGGCTCACATGGGTTTTGACGGTGGCCGGCGACACCACCAGCCGTCCGGCGATCTCCTCGTTGGACAGCCCCTCGGCCACCAGCGCCAGGATCTGGTGCTCGCGGGCGGTGAGCGTACCCAGTTGCGCGGCGGCCGGCGGAGGGGCGATCCGGGACGCGAACTCGCTGAACAGCCGCCGCGTCACCCTGGGCGCCAGCAGCGCGTCCCCGCGGGCGACGGCCCGCACGCCCATGATCAGCTCCAGCGGTTCGGTGTCCTTCACCAGGAAGCCGCTGGCACCCGCCTCGATCGCCCCGTAGACGTAGTCGTCGTGCTCGTAGGACGTGAGGATCATCACCCGGACGTCCCGCAGCCGCGGATCGCCGGTGATGCGGCGGGTGGCCTCGATCCCGTCGAGGACCGGCATCTGGACGTCCATGAGGATCACGTCGGGGCGGAACTCCACGGCCTGGCGCACGGCCTTCTCGCCGTCCCCGCACTCGGCGACGACCTCCATGTCGTCCTCGTCCTCAAGGAGCGCCCGAAAGCCCGCGCGCACCAGGACCTGGTCGTCCGCCAGCGCCACGCGGATCACGCCGTCTTCTCTTCCGCGCAGCGGCCCGGCCTCGTCACGCCCCGACCGTAACGACGCAGGGCGGCCGCGTAACCCTCTCTACGCAGTATTCGAGAAGTACTGCCGCCGTAGTAGCCGCCTAATCGGCGGTGCTCACAGCCAGCCGCCGATGCTGCGGTTCTGGGAGACGGCCGTGTCGAAGGCCAGGGGGCAGGCCAGGATCAGGGTGCGCATCGGTTCGGGTGGCTGGACGTGCATCTGCAGGACGTAGCGGTCGGCGCCCGTGAACATCTGCGACAGGAACTCGCCGTAGCCGTCGAAGCCGCGCTGCATGCGGGCCAGCTCCCGCTGCTGCCAGTCGGTGACCCGGCCGCTCAGCAGTTCGTAGTAGCCGATCTGCTGCTCCTGGGCGGTCAGGATCTCCCAGCCGCGCAGCGCGCGCTTGCGCAGGTGGCCGATGAGGCCGCCCTGCGGGGTGAGGACCTGCATCTGGGGCGTGCCCATGAAGCCGTACGGCTTGTAGAAGAGGAAGTACGGCATCCCGTCGGGGCGGTAGATCGTGAGCTTGCGCTCGGCCTTGGTCTGGCTCGCCTGGTTGAGGACGCGGAACGCCTTCTTGGCCCCGCTCACGCCCTCCTCCCGGACGTAGGCCGCGGGCTGCCCCTGCGGGCTCCAGATCGTGTAGTTCGCCTCGGTCGAGAAGAACTGCGCCGGCTGGTCGTAGACGAGGATCGGCGCACCGTACAGGTCGGGGAACCCCTGCTGCTGCGGGACCTGCGGTTGCCGCGGCGGGTAGCCGGGCTGCTGGGGCGGCGCGTAAGCGGGCTGCGCGTAGCCGGCCTGCTGGGGCGGGTACGCGGGCTGCTGCTGCGGGTAGCCGTAGCCGGGCTGCGGTGCGTAGGGCGGGGCGTGGGCCGGTCGGGGAGCGCCGTAGCCCGGGTGCGGCGGGCCGTATCCGGGGC
>NZ_SMJW01000071.1 GCF_004348335.1 Actinomadura bangladeshensis
CCCCGGCACCCGCGCGACCTTCCCGGCCGCCCCCAAGACCTCCGGCTTCACCTCCTCGCCCGATACCGCTCTCCCGCCCGAGACCGCGGGCGCCGGACGGTCCGCCGAGGCGGCGCGGGTCGGGCCGGTGCCGCAGATTGATCGATCGGCGCAGTGCGAGCAGCGTGCGCCGGGTGATGAGTCTGCGGTCACCGGTGCCGCCGCGAAGCCGGAGGCGGACGAGCCCGAGGACGCGACGCGCGGCGCGATGTTCCGTTCGCTGCGGAACCGGAACTACCGGCTGTACGCCGCCGGCCAGGTCGTCTCCAACACCGGTACCTGGATGCAGCGCGTCGCCCAGGACTGGCTCGTCCTCGAACTGGCCCGTGGGAGCGGTACCGCGCTCGGCATCACCACCGGGCTCCAGTTCCTGCCGATGCTGCTGTTCGGGCTCTGGGGCGGCGTGATCGCCGACCGGTACCCGAAGCGGCGCGTCCTCATGATCACCCAGATCTCCATGGGCGTGCTCGCGCTGATCCTCGGGCTGCTGGCGATCAGCGGCCAGGCGCAGGTCTGGCACGTGTACGTGCTGGCGTTCGGGCTCGGCGTCGCCACCGTCGTCGACAACCCGACCCGGCAGACGTTCGTGGTCGAGATGGTCGGCAAGCGCGACCTGCCCAACGCGATCGCGCTGAACAGCGCCACCTTCAACGGCGCGCGGCTGCTCGGCCCCGCCATCGCCGGGGTGCTCATCGCGCTGATCGGCACCGGGCCGGTGTTCCTGGTGAACGCGGCGTCGTTCGGTGCCGTCCTGTTCGGGCTCTCCGCGATGCGCGCGGACGAGCTGCACGAGTCCCCGCCGATCAAGCGGGCCAAGGGGCAGTTGCGCGAGGGGCTCCGCTACGTGCGCGGGCGCCGCGACCTGATGCTCGTCCTGATCCTCATCGGGTTCCTCGCGATGTTCGGCATGAACTTCAACATGACGGTCGCGCTGGTCGCCAAGGAGGTCTTCCACACCGACGCGTCCGCGTTCGGGCTCGCGTCCAGCATGCTGGCGCTCGGCGCGCTCAGCGGCGCGCTGCTGGCGGCCAGGCGGGTCGCCAGGCCGCGGCTGCGGCTGCTGGTCGCCATGGGCCTGGTGTTCGGGACGCTGGAGGCCGTCACCGGGCTGATGCCGACGTACTGGCTGTTCCTGGCGCTGCTCGTCCCGACCGGCATCGCGATGATGACGATCACGACGGCGGCGAACGCGACGATGCAGCTCGGCGTGTCCCCGGAGATGCGCGGCCGCGTGATGGCCCTCTACATGCTGGTGTTCCTCGGCACGAACCCGCTGGGCGCGCCCGCGATCGGATGGCTGGCCGAGCACTTCGGCGCCCGGATGAGCCTCGTCCTCGGCGGGCTGGTGTCGGTCCTCGCCGCGCTCGCCGTCGGCGCGCTGGCGGCGCGGGGGGAGGGCCTGGCCGGGCTGCGGCGGATGCGGTGGACTCGGCGGGTGCGGCGGTTGGGTCCGGCCGAAGGATGAGCGGCGCCGCAGGATGAGCGGCCGATCCGCGTGACAACCGGTGCCGTCTGCTGGAAAGCTGGCCGGGTGGCCCTCCGGACGCTCCCATGAGGCTTTTCGTGGCGCTCGTGCCGCCACCGGACATCCTGGACGAGCTCGAGGAGGCCGTCCGCCCCCACCGGGACGCGCTGCCCGAGCTGCGCTGGGTGCGGCGCGATCTGCTGCACGTCACGCTGACGTTCCTCGGCGAGGTCGACGACCGCACCCTCGACCGGCTGCTGCCCCGGCTGGAACGCGCCGCCGGACGGCACGAGCGGATGACGCTGTCGCTGGCCGGCGCGGGCGCGTTCCCCGGCAGCGGCGCGCACGCCCGCGTCCTGTGGACGGGCCTGTACGGCGACCGGCGCGGGCTGGCGCGGCTCGCCGCGTCCACCACGGCGGCCGGCCGCCGTGTCGGGACGCTGCCGGACAAGCACCGCGGCTTCCGCCCCCACCTGACGCTGGCACGGTCCAGGCAGCCGGTGGACGTGCGGTCGCTCATCGAGCCGCTGTCGGCGTTCGCGGGCGCCCCGTGGACCGCCGACTCCGTCCAGCTGATGCGCAGCACCCTGCCCGGCAAGGACCAGGCGCAGGTGACCTACGAGTCGCTGAAGACCTGGTCGCTGCGTCACAGCTCCGGCGGCGGCGGGGCGGGGCGGTCGGCGTCGGGCGGCCCCCACGGGACGCCGTAGCGCTCGCAGGCGCGGCGCAGCTCGTCCAGGTCGGGCGGGAACGTGATCTGCCGCAGCACCCGCCCGGACGGCGCCCACACCACCAGCCGCGGCATCCGCTCGGCCGACTCGTCGATGCCGACGCCGCCGATGCGGTCGCGGGCCAGGTCCCATTCGGCCTTGCCACGCCTGGTGACGACCGCGAGCCCGGCCGACGACACGCGGAGCTGGGACCGGTTCCGGTCGTAGAGCCAGTAGCCGAAGAGCCCGATCAGCAGCCCAGCGGGCACCGACCAGCTCGCCGTGGTGTTGAAGCCGCCGAGGTCGGGGCCGAGCCAGACGGCGCCCAGCAGGGCCACCGCCTCGCACAGCAGCACGCTCATCCCGTACGTCCCGATGCGGGAGCGGCGGGTGGCGTCCAGCAGCGCGCCCGGCGCCGTGGTGGGGCTCGGCGGGGTGAGGACGGGGAACGCGACATCCTGCGGCAGGGGCGCCGCGACGTCGTCCGCCACCGCTTCCGCGACTGTGCCGTCCTGACCCGCGCCGTCCTGGCCCGGACCGTCCTGCCCGGTGGTCTGCGCGGGCAGCGCGGCCGCGGCCCGCTCGAACTCCGGCGCGGCCAGCGTGGACATGGCCGAATGGAACGCGGCGCTCATGTAGGCGTCGTACTCGGCGTCGTTGACCGGCAGGCCCGCCCGGCGGGCCGTGTCGCGCAGGTCGGTGCGGGAGATCCGCAGCGCCGACAGCGGCGCGGCGAAGAACTCGTCGCCGTCGGAGTCGTACAGCCGGACCCAGGCGTGCCCGCCGATGGTGAGCAGCTCGATGCCGCCGATGCGGTCCTCGGGCATCTTCAGGACGACGTCGCCGGCGGCGTCCGCCCAGCCGAGCCCGCCGTCGGTCACCACCAGCCGCCCGCCGGGCACCTGCGCGAAGATCTCCGGCAGCCCTTCGAGGCCGTAGTCGGGGCGGCGCGGCGCCCGCGCCCCCGGCGTGATCACCCGGTAGCCGTGGTCGTCGAGGGCGTGCGCGAGCTGGAAGCCGTCCAGGCCGTGCGCGGGCAGCCGGGCGACCAGCTCCAGCCGGTGCCCGAACGCCAGCGCGGCGAGGTCGGCGCGGCGCGGCTCCCCGCTGACCGGGTCCAGCCGCAGGCCGGGGCCGACGACGACCGCCGCGACATCGCCGGCGCGCAGGTCCTGGACCTCGCGGCGGCGGCCGGGACGGGCCCGCACCAGCAGCCGCTCCGCGGTGATCGTCCAGCGGATCTGGGCGGCGCGCAGCAGCCGGCGGCGCGCCGCCAGGACCCCGGCGATCGCGGCGAGCACCCAGCAGCCCGCGGCCAGCCGGGCGCCGAACTCGCTCGTCCCGTCCAGCGCGATCCGGACGATCATCACGGCGCCGAGCAGCGCGGTCAGCACGCCGAGCAGCATGATGCGGCGCCGGCTCGGCAGCGGCTCGGGAGTGTCCAGCCGCTGCTCGCGGGCCCGGCCCCGGCCCCGGGCCGGCCCGTCCCCGGTGGACGGCTCGGCGGGCGGCTCGTGCGCCGCCGCCAGCAGCGCGGCCTCCTGGTCCAGCAGGCGCTTCTCCACCGCGTGGTCGCGCGGCAGCGGCCCGCCGCCCGGGACGTCGTCCTCCAGCCCGGAGACGCGCAGCGCCTCGTCGAGCGCCGGGTCGAGCAGGTCGGTCGCCTCGCCGTCCAGGACGTGCATGGGGATCCCGAGCCGCCGGGCCGTCACGAACACCGCCAGCGGCTCCAGGCCCATCGCGGTCATGCCGCCGACCGCCGTCCGCCCGAACCGGTGGAAGACGGTCAGCACGCCGTCCCCGGTGGTGATGGCCAGGCCGTCGATCCGGGACCGCTCGTAGGACACCATCACCAGCCCGCCGCGGCCGATCTTCTCCAGGCCCGCCGCCGACAGCCGCCAGTACGGCCGGGGCCGCCGGCGGCGTGCGTCGGGGACCGCGCCCAGCAGCCACGGGACCGCGGCGACGGCGCCGATCAGCGCGCCCCACAGCCACACCGGGCGGATCGGCAGCAGCGCGAGCGCCACCGCGGCGACGGTGAAGGGGCCCGCGGCGACCGGGCGCCACCGGCCGCCGGAACCCGCGAGACCCACCAGCTCATGCTCCACAGTCCGCATCCTCACACGGGTCCGCGCGGGACCGTCGCCTCCTTCCGCGATCCGGTCGTCCTCCGAAAGCCTTTTCCATCGTGCCGGTCAGGTCGTACGGTTCCCGGCGGCCACTCGGTTCCCGGCCGTCACCGGCGTTTCCTCAGCAGGCCGTAGCCGACCGCCCCCGCGATCGCGAGCGCGAGGAACAGGCCGGCCCGTGAGCCGCCCGCGTCGCGGCGGCCGTTCTCGGCGCCGCTCGCGGCCCCGCCGTGCTCGGGCGAGGCGGACGCCGACGGTGACGGCAGCGCCTCGTCCGGCAGCGGCACCTGGTAGACGGGCTGGTTCGTGCCCTCCGACCCGACGAGCAGCGACCTGCCGTCCGCCGTGTAGGTCACCGACTCGCCCTGCTTCTGCATGGGCAGGTCGATCGACGTGAGCGCCTCGCCGGGCCTGCCGCCGGGCCCGACCGCGTACAGCCGGGCGCCGAAGTACGTCCGGACCACGCAGGTGCGGCCGTCGGGGGAGAACGCGCCGTCGGTGGCGATGGCCGGTGCGTCGCCGACCTTCCGCATCACGTTGAACCCGCTCGTGCGCAGCTTCGCGGGCGCCTCGTAGATCTTCCCGCCGAACAGCTTTGAGGCGATGTAGAGCCGGTTCGTCCGCGGGTTGATCATCATGGTCTCGGCGTTGCGCGGCCCGTCCTCGTACTTCATCTTGAACGCCGTCGCGCGCAGCGTCCGGCTTCGCAGCTGTGACGGCTCCGGGATCCGGTACACCGTCACGTACGGCCAGGCGCCGCCGAGGTTGTCGCCGATGTCCGCCACGAAGATCGCCGGACGGCCGCGGCCGTCCTCGCCGACCGCGATGGCCTCCCAGTCGCGGGCGCTCGCGCCGCCCACCGTCAGCACGGCCCGCACCCGCCCGTCCGGGCCGAGCGCGAAGATCTGCGGGACGCCGCCGGAGTCGTTGTGCGTGTAGACGATCCCGGGATGCCGGGCGCTCGCCGCGAGGCCGCTGGACTCGGTGATCCGCTGGTCCCTGATCGTGAACGCCGTCCGGTCGCCGCGCGCGGCGGTGGGCCCGGCGGCGCCGGCGGCCGGCTCGGCGGAGGCGCCGGGGGAGAAGGCGGCGACGGAGGCGCCGGCGAGGACGACCGCGGCCCCGGCGCGGACGGCGACGCGGCTTGCTGACATGGTCTGATCATCCCCGTTCCGCGCCCCGTCGATCATATGACCCGCACGTATATGACCGCACAGGTCAGCTCAGCAGCGCACCGACGACCACGGCGAGGACGAGCGCGGTCAGCACGGTGGGAAGCAGCCATTGGGGCGCGCGGTTCACGGGTCTGAGCTTATTCGGCCGGATGCACGACTCGAACCGTCCGCCCATGATCTGCATCTCATCAGACATGTGCGGATTGTTCGGGATGGTGCGCTCGCCGTTCGCCGACGACCCGGGACGGGCGTCGGACGTGTTCGTCACGCTGGGCATGCTCGCGGAGGAGCGCGGGACCGACTCGGCGGGCCTCGCGCTGCTCGGCGCGTGGCCCGGCCTCGGCGGCTGGCCGAGCCTTGGAGGCCCGGCGGGCGGCTGCCGGGTGCTGAAGGGGCGCGGGCCCTTCGCGGGGATCTGGCGCCCCGCCTACGTCCCGGAGCTGGACCGCTCGCCGGTCGCGCTCGGCCACACCCGCTGGGCGACGCAGGGCTCGCCGCTGGAGCCGCGCAACGCCAGCCCGATGGCCGTCCGGGACCTCGTCGCCACCCACAACGGGGACATCGACGCCGCCGAGCTGCGGTCGCGCTTCGCGCTGCCGCCCGCCGCCGGCACCACCGACAGCGAGCCGATCTTCCAGCTCCTCGCCGGCTGCCGGGGGCCGGCCGACGTGGCCGCCGTCCTCGAAGCCGTGGTCGGGCGGGTCGCGCTCGCCTGGGTCCACCGCGACCGCCCCACCGAGGTGCACCTGGCGCGGGGCGCGCTCAGCCCGCTGACCGTGGCCGTGGACACCGACCAGAACATCTACTGGGCGTCCAACCCGCGCTGGTTCCGGGACGCCGAGCGGCACACGAGCGCCCGGTTCAGCACCGTCGTCATGCTCCGCGAGGGCACGTACGTGAAGGTCGGCATGGAGCGCCGCCCCGGCCGCCGCGACCGGCCCGAGGTGCTCGCGACCGCGAACTTCCTGCCCACCGCCCGCGACACCGACATGGACCCGCGCGTCTGGACCGGCTTCACCGCCGCCGACCAGGACCGCGACCGCGCCGGCCTCCTGCACCGCGCCGTCCGGCGCGCGGGCGGCACCGGCCCGCCCCTCGCCGTCGCCTAGGACGGGCCCCCGGGAGTGCGGCGCGGCACCCCCGGGGGTTCACACCGTCAGAGGCGTTCGACGACGTGGTCGATGCAGTTGGTGAGGGCCTCGACGTCGTCGGGGTCGATGGCCGGGAACATGCCGATGCGCAGCTGGTTGCGGCCCAGCTTGCGGTACGGCTCGGTGTCGACGATGCCGTTGGCGCGCAGCGTCTTCGCGACGGCCGCGGCGTCCACGTCGTCGTTGAAGTCGATCGTGCCGACGACCTGCGAGCGCTGCGCCGGGTCGACCACGAACGGCGTCGTGTAGGACGTCTTCTCCGCCCAGGTGTAGAGCCGCCGCGACGAGTCGGCCGTGCGGGACGTCGTCCACTCCAGGCCGCCCTGGCCGTTCATCCACTCGATCTGCTCGGCGAGGAGGATCAGCGTGGCCACGGCCGGGGTGTTGTAGGTCTGGTCCTTGGCGGAGTTGTCCACGACGGTCTTCAGGTTGAAGAACTCGGGGACGTACCGGTCGGACATGGCGATCTCGTCGATCCGCTCCAGCGCCGCCGGGGACGCGAGCGCCACCCAGAGGCCGCCGTCCGCGGCGAAGCACTTCTGCGGCGCGAAGTAGTAGACGTCGGTCTCGGTGACGTCCACGGGCAGGCCGCCCGCGCCGGACGTGGCGTCCACCAGGACGAGGCCCTCACGCGCGGTCGTGCCCGCCGGGCGCCTGATCGGCATCGCGACGCCGGTCGAGGTCTCGTTGTGGGTGAGCGCGTAGACGTCGACGTCCTCCTCGGCGGACGCCTCGGGGTGCGTCCCGGCCGGGCCGGTGATGACGGTCGGGTCCCCCAGCCAGGGAGCGCTCGTGGTGACCTTGGCGAACTTGCTGGAGAACTCACCGAACGTCAGGTGCTGCGAGCGCTGCCGGACGAGCCCGAACGCGGCCGCGTCCCAGAACGCCGTGGTGCCGCCGTTGCTCAGCAGGACCTGGTAGCCGTCGGGCAGGGAGAACAGCTGGGACAGCCCCTCCCGGACGCGCCCGACCAGGGACTTCACCGGCTTCTGGCGGTGCGAGGTCCCCATGTAGGCGGAACCCGACTCGGCCAGGGCGGCGAGCTGCTCGGGGCGGACCTTGGACGGACCGCACCCGAAACGGCCGTCCGCGGGCTTGAGATCGGCTGGAATGTCAATGGTTGGATTCGCGCTGTCGGTCACTTGTAGAAGGCTATCTGACCTGCTACGAAGATCGCGGTCCGCGTTCACATGCCGAGACGGCGGCGCCGCCATGCCCAGGTCAGCAGGGCCGCCAGCGCCGCCGCGCAGACCCCGGCGATCACGGCCGGCGGATAGACCCAGTCGTCCCCCCTGGCGTGCGCCTCGATCGCCGTGCGGACGGAGTCGTAGGTCAGGAACGCCAGGAGGAGCGCGGCGGCGGCGACGGCGATCCGTCCCGACACGGCGTTGGTGCGGCGCCGCCGCTCCTCCCGCTCCGCCGCGTACCGCCGCAGCTCCCGCGCGGCGTCGGCGGCGTCGGCCCGCACCGCGCCCGGCTCGCGCACGGAGGCCGGACCGATGTCGCCGTCCAGCGGCTCGTCGGGATCTTGGCTCATGCGTCTAATAATGGCAAAAGTAGCCAAATACCATGTCCGGCCGCGTGGATCTGGGAAAGTTTCGATCCATTTGACCGTCCGCCGCGTCCAAGGGTGGACGGGCATGTCGGGGGAGCGCGAAGGAGAGGGCGAGCGGGAAGCGAGGCGGGCAGCGTATGGCGGGCGACGGCGACCGGATCCTGAGCGAGGATCGGCTGCGCGGAGTGCTCGACCTGTTCGAACGGCTGCGGGAGCGGCCGAAGTGGAGGCTGCGGGAGCGGCTGCGGCCGCTGCTCCTGCTGCTCGGCCCCGGTCGCGCCACCTCGCACGCCGCCGAGATGCTGAAGTCCCGCTGCGAGGACGAGCGCGCCCCGGTGTCGCACATCGCCGCCGACACGCCGGCCACCGATGTCGCGGGCGTGCTGCGGGAGGCCAAGCGGGAGCTGTCGCAGCCGAGCAGCCGCGCCCGGGGCGAGCCGGGGCTGCGGTTCCCCCTGCTGGAGATGGCGCTGTGGCTGCGCGACCTGCGCGAGATCCGGCTCGCCGGGGACCGCCCGGCCCCGCGCGGCGCCTCGTCCGCCGAGCGGGAGAATTACCAGCTGATCCGGCGGCTCAGGCACCCGCCCGTCGGCGACAACGAGAACGCGCGGCGCCGCGAGCTGAACCGGGTGATCCGCCGCCGAGGCCGGGACGTCCTGCGCGACCTGGAGGAGGTGCGCAGCCGGCCCGCCACGTTCCTGTCGTTCCTGGAGCAGATCGCCCCCATCGGGATCGCGGTCGTCGCGCTGATCAGCGCCGGGACGGCGGCGGCGCTGGACCTCGCGTCCGCCGTGCTCGCCGCCGTGATCGGGGTGGCGTTCGTGACCGTGCAGATCGTCGCCCGGACGCGCGGCTGGTACGGGGTGCGGCGGTTCGGCTGGTTCCTGCGCCAGCCCTACGTCGACCGCGACTCCACCGGCTTCCTCGGCTTCGCGCTCGGCGTGTTCGACCCGCGCCCGGTCGAGCCGGACGACCACGGCGAGCAGCTCGACCTGCTGCTCGTCGCCGCGTTCCTGGAGGACCTGCGCCGCAACTACCGGCGCGACTACCGGCGCGCCGCGTGGGCCCGCGTCCGCTACCCGGTGCTGATCTTCGAGCACCTGTCGGCCCGGCATCCCGGGGTGGCGTTCGTGGAGCTGATGGAGCGGGTCCGCGCCGACTGCCAGGCGAGCGACCGCGTCTCCGGCTTCGACCCGCTCATCGTCGTCGCGGGCGTCGACCCGAACGCGCCCGCCGGCGACGAGCCGTCCGCGCCGCGCCTCCTCGACCGGCTCTCGCAGGCCATCCGGGTGGACGTGTCGTCGGGCGAGCCGCAGAGCGTCATCGCCGCGCGCGGCCTGTGGGACCGCTACACCCGCGAGCAGCGCCGCGTCGGCGCGCTCGGCTCCCGCCGTGAGCTGCGCGTCGACATCACCCGCGACCCGGGCGGCGACCTGCCGCCCGTCCGGCCGGTGCGGCGCCGTCCCCGGCTCGCCCACCCGGCGCTGCCGTGGATCGCGATGGTCGCGGTGGCGGCGGCGTCCATCACGGTGATCTCGGTGCAGGTGGTGAAGTACTGCTCGCCGTTCGGGATCAGGCGGATGGCCAATGGCGAATGCGTCGGCATCACCGACGGGTCGTTCCGCTTCGGCGAGGACTCCGGCGGCAAGAACAACGACAACCGGTTGAACGCGGTGCTCGACCGCATCGAGGCGCTGAACGACCACGTCAAGGAGTCGGGGAAGCCGTACGCGACGGTCGTCTACCTCGGGCCGGTGACCGCCGACCCGACGATCAAGAACCGGCGGATCGACCTGCTCGCCGGGGTGCAGGGCGAGCTGATCGGGCTGGCGATCGCGCAGAAGCGGTTCAACGACGCCGCCGAGGGCAAGGACCTGCGGCTGCGGGTGCTGATCGCCAACGCGGGCGCCAAGTTCCAATACGCCGTGCACGTCGCCCGGCAGATCCACAGGCTCGCCCTGAAGGACCGCTCGATCGTCGCCGTCGTCGGGTTCGAGCAGAGCCGGCGGCAGACGCAGGAGGCGATCAGGCTGCTGGCCAAGTCGGCGCTGCCGCTGGTCGGCACCGCCAACAGCTACGACGGGACGGCCCTGCTGGACGGCGACGCCGGCTTCTCGCCGTACTACTTCCGGCTCGCCTCGCCGAACAAGCGGACGGCCGAGCACGCCGCGTACTGGGCGCGGCACGGCGACGTGGCCGGCAGGAAGGTGGACGACGCGGTCGTCATCTACGACGGCGACCCCGACGACCTCTACAGCCGGAACCTGGCCGCCGACTTCGAGAAGGCGTTCCGGCCCGGGAAGGCGCTCATGCGCCCCTACACGAATGCCGGCGAGCTGAACAAGGCCGTCCGGGAGGCGTGCCAGGACCAGCCCGACATGTTCTACTACGCCGGCCGCTCCGACGAGTTCCGCTCGTTCGTCAACGTGCTGGAGCTGTCGTGCCCGAAGCGCCCGCTGGTCATGGCGGACGACGAGATCGCCAAGTACGTCAGCGACAACGCCGACGAGATCGGCCGCAAGAACACCTTCGACCTGTACTTCACGCCGCTCGCCGCGCGGGAGGCGTGGACGTGGCGGTGGATCGGCGACCAGGCGCCGCAGACCTTCTACTCCGACTACGACCCGGCCGTGCGCGCGATGACGGACGAGGACGTCGCGCCGGGGCGGCGTCCGTCCATCACCCGCGCGGCGGTCGCCTACGACGCCGTGACCCTCGTCGCGACCGTGGCGAGCAAGGTCTACTGGCAGGAGAAGGCGCTGCCGTCGGCCGGATCGGTGTTCGCGGCGCTGAACGACCCCGACCACGACGTCCTGCGGAACGGGGCGAGCGGCGTCCTGCGCTTCAGCTCCCGGAGCACCGGCCACCAGGTCCTGGACAAGCCGGTGCTGCTGGCGACGATCAAGGCCGACGGGACGACCGAGGTCAAGCAGGTGTGCGGCCGCCTCATCGCGGGAGCGCAGGGCAAGGCGTCCTGCCCGCCGGGCGACGGCGAGGACGGCGGCGAGGCGGCGCAGTAGGCCCACCGCGCCGGGCATCGGGCGGGCACGCAAAAGGCCCCCGGAAGCGGTCCGGGGGCCCCAAGGCGCGTCGTTGCGGGGGGAGTGGGGGAGGTTCCGTCAGCCCTTGAGGACGTCCGCCGCTCCCGCGACCTCGTCGATCGCGCGGCTGCCCGGGCCGGTGTACTTGGCGCTCGGGCGGACGAGGCGGCCGGTGCGCTTCTGCTCCAGGATGTGCGCCGCCCAGCCGGCGGTGCGGCCGCAGGTGAACATGGCGGGCATCATCGCGGTCGGGACCTCGGCGAAGTCCAGGATGACCGCGGCCCAGAACTCGACGTTGGTCTCGATCGGGCGGTCCGGGCGGCGCTCGCGCAGCTCTGCCAGGGCGGCGTCCTCCAGGGCCTTGGCGGCCTCGAAGCGCGGCGCGTCCAGCTCCTTGGCCGTGCGGCGCAGCACCCGGGCGCGCGGGTCCTCGGCGCGGTAGACGCGGTGGCCGAAGCCCATCAGCCGGTCGCCGGAGTCGAGGATGCCGGTGACGACCTTGCGGGCGTCGCCGAGCTGCTCCACCTTCTCGATCATCGGGAGCACGCGGGCGGGCGCGCCGCCGTGCAGCGGGCCCGACATGGCGCCGATCGCACCGGAGATGCTGGCCGCGACGTCCGCCCCGGTGGAGGCGATCACGCGCGCGGTGAACGTGGAGGCGTTCATGCCGTGCTCGGCGGCGGAGACCCAGTAGGCGTCGATGGCCCGGACGTGCTTCGGGTCGGGCTCACCGCGCCAGCGGACCATGAACCGCTCGGTGATGGTCGCGGACTCGTCGATCCGCTTCTGCGGGACCATCGGCACGCCGACGCCGCGGGCCGACTGCGCCACGAACGACAGCGCCGTCACCGACACCCGGGCGAGGTCGGCGCGGGCCTCCTCGTCGGAGATGTCGAGCAGCGGCTTCATGCCGTAGGCGGTGGCGAGGGTGGGGAGCGCGCTCTGCACGTCCACCCGCACGTCGCCGGAGGTGACCGGCAGCAGGTGCGGATCGGCGGGGGCCAGGCCCGGGGTGAAGCTGTCGTCCACCAGCAGGCCCCAGGTGTCGCCGAAGGAGACGCGGCCGACGAGTTCCTCGATGTCGACGCCCCGGTAGCGGAGCGCGCCGCCCTCCTTGTCCGGTTCGGCGATCTCGGTCTCGAAGGCCACGACCCCCTCGAGACCAGGTTTGAAGTCGGACATGTCGTCCTGCCTTTCGTCCCCAAGAGTGATAAGGCGGTGCCGTGCCATTGAACCCTGTCCGCCTTACTGACCAGTACCCAGGGGTCATGCGAGTTGCACAACCTCCAGGTGAGAGGCTCTGACGCTGTGAGTTCCCCAACGCCCGATCCCGCGCGGCTCCGGAGATCTTACGAGTCGGGCGAATTGTCCGAGTCGGCGCTCCCCGCCGATCCGCTCGCGCTGTTCGCCGCCTGGTTCGCCGACGTGCACGCCTCCGGGCTCGTGGAGCCGAACGCGATGGTGCTCGCGACCGCCTCCGGGGACGGCGAACCGAGCGCCCGGCTCGTGCTGCTGAAGGGCTACGGACCGCAGGGTTTCCGCTTCTTCACGAACCTGACGTCCCGCAAGGGCCGCGATCTCGCCGAGAACCCGCGCGCGGCGCTCGTGTTCCCCTGGCATCCGCTGTACCGGCAGGTGCGCGTCGCAGGCCCGGTGGCCGAGCTGACGCGGGACGAGTCGGCCGCCTACTTCCGGACGCGCCCGTACGGGTCGCGGCTCGGCGCCTGGGCGAGCGAGCACCAGTCGGGCGTCATCCCCGATCGGGAGGCGCTGGAGCGCCACTACGCCGACGCGGCCGCGCGCTGGCCGGATCCGGCCGCCGGGCAGCCGCCCGGGGCGCCCGGCCGGGAGGGCTCGGACGTCGTCCCGCTGCCGGACTTCTGGGGCGGCTACCGGGTCGTCCCCGCATCGATCGAGTTCTGGCAGGGCCGGCGCGATCGGCTGCACGACCGGATTCGTTACCGTCGCGAAGTATCTCCGGGGGGTGCGGACGACCACGGGGCCTGGACGGTGGAGAGACTGTCCCCGTGACACCGGAACAGCAGCCACCCCCCGCCGACACTCCTGACACGGCCCGGAAAGCCGACACCGACACCGACTCGGAGGCGAAGGGGCCCGCGCGAGCGCGCGCGGGCGCGCGCGGCAGGCTGCGGCGGCTGGCCATCGACACCCGGCCCCTCGGGATGCCCGCCTACCGGAGGCTGTGGCTCGGGCAGGGCGTGTCGTTCGTCGGGTTCCAGGTCACCGCCGTCGCCGTCCCGGTCCAGGTGTACGACATGACCAGGTCGTCGCTGTGGGTGGGCGTGCTCGGCTTCGTCAACCTCGTCCCGCTGATCGTGTTCGGGCTGTGGGGCGGGGCGATCGCCGACCACATGGACCGGCGCAAGCTGCTGTTCGCGTCGTCCTGCGTCATGTGGGTCGCGACGCTGCTGCTGCTCGTCCAGGCGCTGCTGGACATCGGCAGCCTCACCCTGATCATGGGCGTGGTGGCGATCCAGGCGGTCGGGTTCGCGGTCGCCTCGCCGACCCGCAGCGCGATCATCCCCCGGCTGGTCGACCGGGAGCTCGTCCCGGCCGCCAACACCCTCAACTTCACCGCCAGCCAGTTCGGGATGCTGGCCGGGCCGCTGTTCGCGGGCGTGCTGCTGGCCCACTGGCACTACGCGGCGGCCTACGCGCTCGACGCCGTGCTGTTCACCGTCGTCCTGTACGCGGCGCTGCGGCTGCCCGCGATCCCGCCGCTCGGCGACGTCACCGGCTCGCCGGGCCTGCGCTCGGTGATCGACGGGCTGCGCTACCTCGCCACGCAGCCGGTGCTGCTGATGTCGTTCGTCGTGGACATCATCGCGATGGCGATCGCGATGCCGCGCGCCCTGTTCCCCGAGGTCGCCGAGACCCGGTTCGGCGGGGAGGCCGCGGTCGGCTGGCTGTTCGCCGCCATCGCGATCGGGGCGTTCCTCGGCGGGCTCTCGTCCGGCTGGATCGGGCGGGTGCGCAAGCAGGGGGTCGCCCTCGTCGTGTCGATCGTCATCTGGGGGCTGGCCGTGGCGGCGGCCGGGCTCGCCGGGCAGCTGTGGCTCGCGGTGGTGCTGCTCGCCGTGGGCGGCGCGGCCGACCTGGTCTCGGCGGTGTTCCGCCAGTCGATGCTCCAGACGTACGCGCCGGACAAGATGCGCGGCCGGCTCCAGGGCGTCTTCACCGTCGTCGTCGCGGGCGGGCCCCGGCTCGGGGACGTCCGGGCGGGCGCGACCGCGAGCGTCGCCGGCGCCACCGCGTCCTGGGTGGGCGGCGGCCTGGTCTGCGCCGCCCTGGTCATCGTCGTCGCCCTCGCCGTCCCCGCCCTCCTCCGCTACGACACAAGAACGACCGAAACCGTCACCCCATAACGTTGACCTGCGGCGTGTTGTTGTTATGAGCGGCCGGATAACAACAACACGCCGCAGGTCAACGGAGGGCTGAGGCGGCGATCTCGAGGTCGTGCAGCAGGCCCGCGTAGACGGCGTCGCGGTCCTCGGCGCGCAGGACGGCGGACGGGTGGATCGTCGCGAGCAGCTGCGCGCCGGCCTGCTCCGGCGGCTCGTCGCCGAGTTCGCGCGCGGCGGCGGGAGTGCCGAGCGTCTCCAGGTCGGGCAGCGGCATCAGGCGGCCGCGCTGCCTGGTCACCCGGAACGACGAGCCGAGCAGCGCCTTGCCGGCCGTGGCGCCGAGCGCGACGACGACGTCCGGCTCCAGGATCCGCAGCTCGGCCAGCAGCCACGGGCGGCACGCGCGCATCTCGCCCGCGTTCGGCGTCTCGTGGATGCGCCGCTTGCCGCCCGCCTGCGTCTTGAACTTGAAGTGCTTGACGGCGTTGGTCACGTAGACGTCGCCGCGCTCGATCCCGGCCTCCTCCAGCGCCCGGTCGAGGACGCGTCCGGCGGGGCCGACGAACGGGTGGCCCTGGCGGTCCTCCTGGTCGCCGGGCTGCTCGCCGATGAGCACGAGCCGTCCGCCCGGCGCGCCCTCGCCGAAGACGGTCTGGGTGGCGTCCTCGTAGAGGCCGCAGCCGCGGCAGCCCGACGCCGCCTCGCGCAGCGCGCCGAGATCCGCGCGTTCCTCGGGGGTTTCGGGCAGGAACGGTTCCGCGTCCAGGGAAGGTTTCGCGTTCATCTTGCGTTCCCCTTACCCGGCTTGTGGGGGATATTCGCGGGGCCCGGCGGGCCGGGGTCCGAGCAAGTAGACTCGTTGGTCATAAGACTGGAGGGAGCTGTGACCTCACACGGCCTTATCGATACCACGGAGATGTACCTCCGTACGGTGTTCGAGCTCGAAGAGGAGGGGATCATCCCCCTCCGCGCGCGCATCGCCGAGCGGCTCTCCCAGAGCGGCCCGACGGTGAGCCAGACGGTCGCGCGAATGGAGCGCGACGGCCTGCTCCGGGTCGAGGGCGATCGGCACCTCACACTGACCGAGAGCGGCCGCGGTCTCGCCACCCGCGTCATGCGCAAGCACCGCCTCGCCGAATGCCTGCTGGTCAACGTCATCGGCCTGCCCTGGGAGGACGTCCACATCGAGGCGTGCCGCTGGGAGCACGTCATGTCGGAGGACGTCGAGCGCCGCCTGGTCGCGCTGCTGGACAATCCCACCACCTGCCCGCACGGCAACCCGATCCCCGGCCTGGCCGAACTCGGCGGGCACGGCGACGACGGCGACCACGCGCCGCTGTCGGTGATGACCGCCGTGGCGAGCCCCGGCGGCGCCGGTGCGGTGATCCGGCGGATCAGCGAGCAGGTGCAGAGTGACAGCGACCTGATGCTTAGACTCAAGCAGATAGGGATACAACCGGGACGAGAGGTGATTCTCCGGGCGACCGACGACGGGGTACGGGTGATCAGTGACGACGAGGACGAGGGGCCCGCGACGGAGCTTCCGCGCGACATCGCCGAACACGTCTTCGTCAGCAGGCGCTGACACGTCCGGCGTGCGCGCACCGGTTCCGGCGGTCTATACCGAAGATCTCCATACCTTCGCGCCTTTCGGGCGTATCCCGGCGGCGGGTTCGTCGTTCAATACGACGAGACGAACACGTTCGAGGGCCGCGCCGCGACGCCCAGTGATCATCGGGCCGGTGATCGCCGGGCCGGGCGCGGCGACCGTCATCAGGATCGGGATGGGGAGATGAACCACTGGGGGGAAGCGCCTGACGAGGCGCGCCTGCCGCCCGAGACCGTCCTCGACCAGATGGAGATGGCGGTCATCGTCTGCGACCGCTTCAGCAACGTCATCTACGGCAACGCGTTCGCGCGGCAGCTGTTCGGGTTCGGCGGCGACGAGATCATCGGCCACTCCATCCTCTCCCTGGGCATCGCCGAGGAGGACCACGAGCAGGCCACGGAACTGGCCCGGCACGTCCTCAAGGGCGGCGTCTGGGAGGGCACGTTCTGCAACCTGCGCGCGGACGGCACCACCGTCTACACGCGGGCGCACGCGGTGCCGCTGCGGCACCAGTCCGGCGCGGTCGACGGCGTGGTCATCTTCGCCCGCGAGGCGCTGCGCTCCAACCAGCGCGAGCAGGAGCGCTACGGGCTGATGGAGCGGATCGGCGAGCGGCTCGCCGGGTCCCTGGAGCTGGAGGACACCCTCCGCCGCGTCGCCGACACCCTCGTCCCGCAGTTCGCCGACCACTGCTTCATCGACCTGTACAGCGGCGACCGGCTGTACCGGCGGGTGTCGCGGCACGCCGCCGACTGGGAGCCGCCGCCCGGCACCTGGGCCGAGGTCGGCGAGCCCGTCTCCTACCCGCCCGGCCACTTCAGCGCCAAGGCGATGGACCGCCGCGACGCCGTCCTCGTCGAGGACATGATCCAGCACCGGTTCCAGGCGCCGAACGAGTCGTCCAGGCGGCTCGGCGTCGAGATGGGCATCACCTCGGTGATCTCCGCGCCGCTGCTGGTGCGCGGCGAGCTGCTCGGCGTGATGAGCCTGGCCCTGTCGAACCTGACCAAGCGGCCCGACCCGCACTACGACGGGTTCGACCGCGACCTGCTCGGCGCCATCGCCAGCCGGGTCGCGCTCGCCGTCGACAACGCGCTGCTGTTCGAGGAGGAGCGCGACACCGCGCTCGCCTTCCAGAAGCACCTGCTGCCCGGCGACAAGCCGCCCCCGCTGGACGGCCTGCAGATCGCCTGGCGGTACGAGCCGGCCCGCCCGCTGGAGTCGCACGGGCACGGCATACAGACGCAGGTCGGCGGCGACTGGTACGACGTGATCCCGCTGTCGGCGGGCCGGGTCGGCCTCGTCATCGGCGACGTCGAGGGGCGCGGCGCGCGCGCCGCCGCCGTGATGGGGCAGTTGCGGGCCGCGCTGCGCGCGTTCGCGCAGGACGACAAGCCGCCCGCCGACATACTGCGCAAGCTGGACGAGTGGGTCCGGACGATGACGCGCCCCGAGCGGATGCGGTCCGGGTGGAACAGCGACGACCTCGTCCGACCGCCGCTCGTGTCCTGCACCTACTTCGTGTACGACGCGTGGTCGCGGGTCCTGGAGTTCGCCAACGCCGGGCACGATCCGCCGCTCCTCGTCATGGACGGCGAGGTCCGCGAGCTGGAGTTCGAGAGCGAGGGCGGCATGCTCGGCCTGCGCGCCCCCGGCATGGGCGGCGAGATCCTCTTCAACGAGGAGACGACCGAGCTGAAGCCGGGCTCCACGCTCGTCCTCTACACCGACGGCCTCATCGACCGGCGGCCCCGCGACGACGGCGACTACTACACCCGCGAGGAGTCGCGGGAGATGGTCCGCACCGCGGTCGCGAAGGCCGCGGGCGGCGGCGTCGAGGCGGTCGCGAACGCCGCCTACGACGCGGTGCCCGGCGACATCGACGACGACGTCGCGATCGTGGTGATCCGCACCGCGGGCGACGAGCTGGCCGTCGAGGAGCGCACCTTCACCGCCGAGCCGATCATGGTGTCGGAGGCCCGCCGGATGGCCGCGGACGCGTTCGCCACCTGGGGGATGCTCGACGAGCAGGCCGAACTCGCGTGCCTGCTGGTGTCGGAGGTCGTCACGAACGTCGTCCTGCACGCCACCGCGACGTCGGCGCCGCGCCGGGAGATGGTCGTCCCGGTGCCCGCCGGGCCGCCCGGCCGGGGCGGCGAACCGCTCGGCGCGCCGCCGCCCGTCCAGTTCAACACCGAGTTCGGCGCCGGACTCGACACCGCCGACCCGTTCGAGGGCACCGCGTTCGGCGGCGACGACTTCGACGAGGACGACTGGAACCTCGGCGCCGACCTCGGCCGCCGCGAGCCGCCGACGAAGGAGTTCCGGCTCCGGCTGCGGCGCGGCCGCGACATGGTGTGGGTCGAGGTGTTCGACTCCGACATGCGGCTGCCGCGCATCCGCAGCGCGGGCGAGACCGACGAGGGCGGGCGCGGCCTGTACCTGGTCGACCAGCTCGCCACCCGGTGGGGCGCCCGCCCCACGGCCGATGGCAAGGCCGTCTGGTTCGAGCTGCCGCTGGCGCCGTAGCGATGCGCGCGTGGGTGGTGCAGGAGCCGTCCCCGATCGCCTCGGGGCCGCTGCGCCGCGCCGACCGCGAGGTGCCCTCGCCGGGGCCCGGTGAGCTGCTGGTACGGGTGCTGGCCTGCGGCGTCTGCCGGACGGACCTGCACGTCGCCGAGGGCGACCTGCCCGTCCACCTGCCGGGGGTGACGCCCGGCCACGAGATCGTCGGCGAGGTCGTCTCGGCCGGTCCGGGGTGCCTGCACGGCGCCGGTGACCGCGTCGGGGTCGCGTGGCTGCGCGGGACGTGCGGCGCGTGCCGGTTCTGCCGCCGCGGTGCCGAGAACCTGTGCCCGCTGTCGGTCTACACCGGCTGGGACGCGCACGGCGGGTACGCCGAGTACGCGCTGGGCGTCGACGCCTACACCTACGCGCTGCCGCCCGAGCTGGACGACGTCCGGGCCGCTCCGCTGCTGTGCGCGGGCATCATCGGCTACCGGGCCCTGCGCCGCTGCGCACTGCCGCCGGGCGGGCGCCTCGGCATCTGGGGGTTCGGCGGCTCCGCGCACCTCGCGACGCAGATCGCCCTCGCCGAGGGCGCCGACGTGCACGTGTTCACCCGCAGCCCGGCCGCCCGCGAGCTGGCCCGTTCACTCGGCGCGTCGTGGGCGGGCGACTCGTTCGACGCCGCGCCCGCGCCGCTGGACTCGGCGATCGTCTTCGCGCCGGCGGGGGAGCTGGTGCCCGCCGCGCTGGAACGGCTCGACCGCGGCGGGACGTGCGCGATCGCGGGCATCCATCTGAGCGACGTCCCGTCCATGGACTACCAGCGGTACCTGTTCCAGGAGCGGCAGGTCCGGTCGGTGACGGCGAACACGCGCGCGGACGGCGAGGAGTTCCTGACGCTGGCCGCGCGGCTGGACGTAGCCGTCACGACGCACGCGTACGGCCTGGACGAAGCGGACCGCGCCCTGGCCGACCTCGCCGCAGACCGCTTCACCGGCGCCGCCGTCCTCGTCCCCTAGCCGCGCGCCCCCCAGCCGCGTTGATCTGCGGCGTGTTGTTGTTATGCGGCGGCGGATAACAACAACACGCCGCAGGTCAACGAATCAGGGGATGGGTTCGGCGGCTACGTGGGCCCAGGTTTGGGTGAACCAGAGTTCGCCGCCGATGATGCGGGGCTTGGCGCCCGTCTTGGGGCCGCCGTCCACCTCGTCGATCAGGGCTTCGCGGATGCGGTCGGCGGCCGCGTCGTCGCAGGCCGCCAGCCACGGCTCGATGGGGCGCTCGACGGTGAACACGTCCAGCCGGCGGATGCTGCCGCCCGCCGAGGTGATCATCTCGGTGAGCCGGGCGATGGACGGGGTGCCGGGGTGGTCGGGGTCGCGGAGCCGCTCGATCCGGTCGCGCTCGGGGCCGGCGAGGTTGCCGCGGACGAGGTCGGCGATGACCACCCGCCCGTCCGGGCGGCAGACCCGCAGGAGCTCGCGCAGCACGCCGTCGGGGTCGCCCAGGGTGTAGAGCGAGAACCGGGCCGTGACGAGGGAGAACGCGTTGTCGCGGTAGGGCAGCGCGGTGGCGTCGGCCTTGATCGTGGGGCGGTCGGGGCCGATCGGGTGCGGCACGCGGTCCTCGCGCGTCGCGGCGGCCGGGAGCCGGTCGCCGTCGAGCCCGCCGTCCGGTCCGCCGTCGCCGGTGATGCGGACCGGGCCCGTGCCGAACTCGACCGTCGCCATGCGTCCGGACGTGCCGGCGCGGGCGGGCGGTTCGGGTGCGGCGTCGACCGCGATCATGTGGCGGACGCGGGGCGCGAGCGCGGCGGGCATCGGGCCGCGGCCCCGCGCGACGTCCAGGCAGACGTCGTCGCGGCCGGGTTCGACGAACTCCAGCAGGCGCCTCAGGTGCGGGGCGATCGTGCCGCCGCTGCGCTGGACGGCGGGCGCCGGTTGCGGCACTGGTGCACTCCCTCGGCTCGGGCCGGCTCCCCGGATCGGCGGGCAGGGTCGGGCGTCGCCGGGCGGGGCGTGAGGCCGGGTTTCGTCAGTTATGACTCACTGCCGGGGGAGTAAGTTCACGCAGTCGGAGGAGAAATCCGCCGGCTGCTCCTCGCGCCGCTCATCCCCGCAGGTGCTGGCCGTACATCGCGAGCACCACGAGCACGAACACGGTGATCACCGCGACGCGGGTGGGCATGGGCACCCGGAGCCGCACCGCGGCCCAGCGCACGCAGAACGCGGCGAGGAGCGACACGACGACGAGGGCGAGGATGCCTTCCATGGGTCCGCCTTCCATGCGGGGGGAGTGCCGCCTCCCTGCACGATAGACGTGTAAGGAACGGGTTACCCGCAGGTTCGGCGGCCCGCCCGGACCGCTAACCTCACCCTTGTGGCAGATGCAAAGGAAGTAGACGGCCGGGACAAGGTCGACGGAATGATGACCAACCTGGCGCGCGGGCGGGTCGCCCTCGGGCTCGCGGCGTTCGCCGCGCCGAAACTGACCGCGAAGCTGATGGGGCTCGGCGGCGCCGCCGACCCGGGCCGCGACTACATCGCCCGGATGTTCGCCGCCCGGGAGATCGCCCTCGGCGCCGGCTACCTGCTCAGCGACGGCGACGCGCGCAGGCTGTGGGCGCGGCTCGGCCTCGCCGTCGACTCGCTCGACGTGCTGAACGGGCTGAAGACCCGCGGGGCGCTGCCGCTGTGGGTGACCGCGGGGGCCGTGGGCATCGCCGGCGGCGCCGCCGGGATCGGCGCGGCGAAGGTCGCCTCCGACATCCTGCACTGACCCGCGCCGCCGCCCCGCGTGCCGCGCTGAGCCGCCCGCCCGGGGCCGGGTGATGTCGTCCGGCCCTTGGGTAGATCTCCCCCGCACGGACGCGGACCACCTCGGGCGGGGGTCAGGGCATGACGGCGGCGAAGGACGCGGCGGCGCGGGACGGGCGGACGATGCCGAAGGGCCGCGACCTCTACGTCATCCTCGGCGCGCTCATGCTCGCCATGCTGCTGGCCGCGCTCGACCAGACGATCGTGTCGACGGCGCTGCCCACGATCGTCAGCGACCTCGGCGGGCTGAACCACCTGGCGTGGGTGGTGACCGCGTACCTGCTCGCCTCGACGGCGTCCACGCCGCTGTGGGGCAAGCTCGGCGACCAGTACGGGCGCAAGCGGCTGTTCCAGACCTCGATCGTGATCTTCCTGATCGGGTCGGCGCTGTGCGGGCTGTCGCAGGACATGTTCGAGCTGATCGTGTTCCGCGCCCTGCAGGGCCTCGGCGGCGGCGGGCTGATGGTGCTCGTCGTCGCGATCGTCGGGGACGTGGTGCCGCCCCGCGAGCGCGGCCGCTACCAGGGGCTGTTCGGCGCGGTCTTCGGCGTGTCCAGCGTGTGCGGCCCGCTGCTCGGCGGCTGGTTCGTCGACAACCTGTCGTGGCGCTGGGTCTTCTACATCAACCTGCCGATCGGCGTGCTGGCGCTGATCGTGATCGCCGCCGTCCTGCCCGCGACGCGCGACCGCGAGCGGCACCGCATCGACTACCTCGGCACGCTGCTGATCGTCGGCTGGGCCGTCGGGCTCGTGCTGATGACGACCTGGGGCGGGACGCAGTACGCCTGGTCGTCCGCGCCGATCATCGGCCTGGCCGCCGGATCGGTGCTGCTGATCGTGGTGTGGCTGCTGGTCGAGCGGCGCGCCGCCGAGCCGGTCATGCCGCCGGCGCTGCTGGTGAACCGGGTGTTCGCGCTGGGTGCGGCGATCAGCTTCGCGGTCGGCTTCGCGATGTTCGGCGCGCTGACGTTCCTGCCGATCTTCCTGCAGATCGTGCACGGGGTGTCGCCGACGCTGTCGGGGGTCTACCTGCTGCCGATGATGCTCGGCATGCTGGTCAGCTCGATCGGGTCCGGGCAGCTGATCACGCGCTTCGGCCGGTACAAGATCTTCCCGGTGCTCGGCACGCCGATGATCGCGCTGGCGCTGTACCTGCTGTCGGGGCTGGACGAGACGTCCTCCACGGTGGCGATGAGCCTGCGGTTCGCGCTGCTGGGGTTCGGGCTGGGGCTGGTCATGCAGGTGCTCGTCATCGCCGTCCAGAACGCCGTGTCCTACGAGGACCTCGGGTCGGCCACGTCCGGGGTCACGTTCTTCCGGCAGATCGGCGGATCGTTCGGCGTCGCCGTGTTCGGCTCCATCTTCAGCAACCGGCTCGCGTCGCACGTCGAGGGCTTGGCGCGGGTGCTGCCGCCCGGGTTCGACCCCGCGGCCGTCCAGGGGAATCCCGAGCTGCTCGACAGGTTCCCCGCCGACGTCAGGAACAGCGTCCTGCACGCCTATGCGCAGTCGATCGACTCGGTGTTCCTGTGGGCCGTGCCGGTGGCGGGGCTCGCGTTCGTGCTGACGTGGTTCCTGCGCGAGGTGCCGCTGCGGGCCAGTTCGCAGACGCCCGACTACGGCGAGGGCTTCGGCGCGGCGCCGACCGTCCGCTCGTCCAGGCACGAGATGGAGCGGGTGCTCAGCGAACTCATGCGCCGCGACCCGAAGGCGCGCGAACTCTACGACCGCCTGGCCCGCCTCTGCGGGGTGGCGCTGCCGGCGGGCAGCGTGTGGGCGCTGTGCCGGATCGCCAAGGACGGCACGGTCGCCGGGCGCGACCTCGCCGACCGCGCCGGCGTCACGGTCGGGGAGGGCCGTCCGTACGTCGACCGGCTGGTCATGGCCGGATACGTCGAGCGGCGGGACGGGACGCTCGCCGTCACCGCGTCCGGCCAGGGCGTCGCCGAGAGGTTGTTCGCCGCCCGCCGCGAAGGACTGTGCCGGCACGTGGACGGCTGGGAGCCCGAGGAGCATCCGGAGCTGGCGGACGTCCTGACGCGGCTCGCCGAAGCGTCCCTCGGCGACGACGAGGACGGCGGCATCCTCCGGGCGGAGTCCCCGGGCGCCACCCGTAATGCATAGCCGGAGACTCAGCTCACATGGCGTTGCGCCATGATGGATGTAATCTCATACTGACTAACCGAATCTCACTCGGTTTCGGGACGGAACCAACCCCACCCATTGGAGGCGTAGTGGCCGAGGCGTACATCGTCGGCGCGGTCCGTACCCCCGTCGGTACCAAGAAGGGCGCCCTGAAGGACGTCCACCCCGCCGACCTCGGGGCCCACGTGCTCAAGGAGCTCGTGAACCGTACCGGCGTCGACCCTTCCGCGGTCGAGGACAACATCATGGGCTGCGTCATGCAGGTCGGCCCGCAGGCCCTCGACGTCGCGCGCACCGCGTGGCTGTCGGCGGGGCTGCCGGACACCGTGCCCGGCGTGACCATCGACCGGCAGTGCGGGTCGTCCCAGCAGGCGATCCACTTCGCCGCGCAGGGCGTCCTGTCCGGCACCCAGGACCTCGTCGTCGCGTCCGGCGTCGAGCAGATGGCCAAGGTGCCGATGGGCTCCAGCATCGTCAAGGGACTGGACTTCCCCTACGGCGAGGGCTGGGCCGAGCGGTACGGCATGCAGGAGATCTCCCAGTTCCGCGGCGCCGAGCTGATGGCCGAGAAGTGGGGCTTCACCCGCGAGGACCTGGAGAAGTTCGCGCTGGAGAGCCACCGGCGCGCCGCCAAGGCCATCGAGGCCGGCTACTTCGACCGCGAGATCGCCCCGCTCGCCGGGCTCGCCAAGGACGAGGGCGCCCGCCCCGACACCACGCTGGAGAAGATGGCGGGCCTGAAGGTCCTGCGCGAGGGCGGCGTCATCACCGCGGCCGTCGCCTCGCAGATCTCCATCGGCGCGTCGGCGCTGCTCATCGCGTCCGAGGAGGCCGTCAAGCGGCACAACCTGACCCCGCGCGCCCGCATCCACACCCTCGCGGTGTGCGGCTCGGACCCGGTCTACATGCTGACCGGCCCGATCCCGGCTACCGAGAAGGCGCTGGCCAAGTCCGGCCTGAAGGTCGACGACATCGACGTCTTCGAGGTCAACGAGGCGTTCGCCCCCGTCCCGCTGGCGTGGGCGCGCGACACCGGCGCCTCGCTGGAGAAGACCAACCCCAACGGCGGTGCCATCGCGACGGGCCACCCGCTCGGCGCCACCGGCGGCATCCTCATGACCAAGCTCCTGCACGAGCTGGAGCGCACCGGCGGCCGCTACGGCCTGCAGACGATGTGCGAGGGCGGCGGCCAGGCCAACGCCACGATCATCGAGCGTCTCTGACGACCCCGTAGTCTGCCCCTGGAGCCGCCCGCTCCAGGGGCGGACGCGGTTCGAGACCGGGAAGAGGCATGTACGAGACGATCATCTACGCGGTGGACGAGCGGATCGCCCGCATCACGCTGAACCGCCCCGAAGCGCGCAACTCGCTCAGCGACCAGATGATCGACGAACTCCTGGACGCCTTCGACCGCGCGAAGGCCGACCCCGACGTCCGCGTCATCGTCTTGACCGGTGCGGGCGACAGGGCCTTCTGCGCCGGCGCCGACCTGGGCGGCCTGGGCAGGGCCCAAGCAGACGGCCGCCCCCTGGCCGACGCCTCCGCCATCCGCGAGAGCGCCCCGTACCGCCTGTTCACGGCCTTTCCCCGGCTGGGCAAGCCGATCATCGCCCGGCTGGCCGGCCACGCCGTCGCCGGCGGCCTCGGCCTCGCCGCCGCCTGCGACCTGGTGATCGCCGCCGACGACGTCAAGCTCGCCACCCCCGAGGTCAACGTCGGCCTCTGGCCCATGATGATCATGGCGATCATCAACCGGAACGTCGCCCCGAAGCACGCCTTCAAGCTCTACTACACGGGCTCCCGCATCACGGCCGCCGAGGGCCGCGACATCGGCCTGGTCACCGAGGTCGTCCCGCGCGCCGACCTGGACGCCCGCGTGGACGACCTGGCCCGCGTGATCGCGTCCAAGAGCCCCGTGGGCCTGAGCCGGGGCCGCGACGCCTTCTTCGCCATCGAGGGCCGCCCACTGGAAGACCAGGTCGCCCACCTCCTCGGCGAACTGGTGACCCTGAGCGCCACCGAAGACGCCAAGGAAGGCATAACGGCCTTCCTGGAGAACCGCCCCCCGAACTTCCAGGGCCGCTGACCCCTCACCCGGTCCGGAGATCGAACTCGGCCGTGGCGAGGCGCAGCAGGTCCCGCACATGGCGGCCCCGCAGCGGGCCGGGAGCCGCCAGAAGCGCATGCACCTCTTCGTCCCAAGCGGCGGCCTCCAAGGACGGCCCGCCCGGCGGCGGTCTCAGCCGAATCCGAACCATCCGCCGGATCGAGCGAGGCGATGCGGACCTCGGTGTGGCCGCGTTCGGCCAGGGCCTCGGCTCCGCGGTTCGCGGCCTCCTCGTCCGGTAGGAGCATCCGGTACACGGTGGCATGGCGCGGGACGTGAAACACGTGGGGCACGTTGGTCCCGGCGTGTGACACTGGCGGGCGTGGAGGTCGGGGAAGCGGTTCGGCGGATGGGGCTGGCGGACGACTACCGGCATCGGCACTGGGGCCGGGCGGTCAAGGTCACCGACGGCACCGTCCAGAAGGCGGAGCCGGCGTGGCTTGAAGCGCTGCTCCGGGCGCTTCTGGAGGTGACGGCGCCGACGTACCCGATGCGGTACGGGTTCGAGGTCGCGTTGCGGCGGCTGGCGTCCGCGCCTGGTGGTGTGGACCGGACGGCCGCCGTTTGCAGCCTCGCGGTCGAGGGCAAGGCGTGGGGCGATGTGCGGTACGCGTTGCCCGAGGTGGCCGGGTGGCTTGCTTGTGCGCAGCCGGCGGAACATCTGCTTGCGGCCGTTGTCGATGCGGATACAGCGGATGAACTCGCTGCTTGCCTGCTTCAGGAAACTGCGCTGCGGCATGATGCGACGGCTGCCTCGGGGTTCGCCGCGCGGCTCAAGGCTGCCGGGCATCCGCTCGGGGGTATGCCGCTGCGTCCGATGGCCGCCGAACGTGAGCATCGGTTGCTTCGGTATCCGGATCGGTTGCAGCCCGTCTGGGGCCGCGATGGTGAAGGCGCTGCGGCCGTGCCCGGGTCGGCTGGCTTGGACGTCACGGTGTCGGAGGTTGGCTGCGCCGATGCCCGGCGGGCGCTCAGCGCCTATCGCGAATGGCCGCCGGGAGGGGAGGTCAGGCTTTTCCAGTTGGACCGTCCTCTTGGCACCGATGAATTCGGTGCCTCACTTTTGCGTGCGCTTCCGGCGGAGAGTGCCGGGCCTACGGTGACGCGTGTGCGGCGGGCGGGTACTGCCGATGTGCTGCGGACGCTCTTCTACGGGGCCGCCGGCGGGGGCGCATACGGGCCTGGCATGCATGGTGCGTACGGGCGTGTGGCCTCGTGGGAGTCGCTCGCCGTTTTGGCGGGTGTGGAGGAGAACGACCTCGCCGCCATTGAGCCGGCCGCTGATCGGTGCGAGTGGCTTTCCTATACCTCGGACTGGTATTTGCACGTCGCCCCGTCCATGGACGTGGGCATCGCCGGTCTGCGTTTTGACCGGCAGACGGTCGTCATCCTGGCCATCACGGACTCAGACTGACAGTCGGGCGCTGAGAAGCCCGTCGATCTCCGCCTGCTGATCGGCGTCGAAGGCACCCCTGGGGAGGAATGCGGCCGGATATTTGCTCTGGTAGAGGAGCCAGAACTCCTCGGTCGTCATGACCTTGGAGAACATCGACCAGCGCATCATGGTCGTGGACGTGTCCGTGTGGCATTCGTAGCCGTCGTCCGTAATCCGCACCGTCGTGGGGACGCAGAGGAACGCGAACTGGTGCCGGACCCGCCTGCGCAACCAGAAGGACCCCGCAAGCGGCCCCAAGACCGATCCCACCAGCAGAGCGACGGCCAGACCCGCATCGCCGACGGCGAAGCAGACCGCCGCACCCACGATCAGTACTGACGCCACGACCGCGTAGATGGCGTTGAGCTGGCTTCTGAGGCCGCGCTGGAAGGCCCGTGCCACCTCGTCCGGGGCGGGTTCGTATCTGATGGTGATGTCCACAACGCCGCCTTCGTCCGAGTGTCGATCATCATCCTCAGGCCCGCCCGCCCCCGCAACCTCCGGACGGCGTCCGCGCCTCGGGCGGCGAGGCCACGCGTCCTCGCGCCGCCGATGCGCGAGGGGCCGTCCCGCATCGTGGGACGAACTGGAACCGCAGATCCTGGCCGAGTACGCACCGAACCCGAGCGGACGCCTAGGCACCGAGGATGACATCGCCGCAGCGGCCGCCTTCCTCGCCAGTCCCTTGGCCGGCTACATCAACGGAATCGATCTGCGCGTGGACGGCGGCATCACGTCGGTCGCGTGAGCGAAAGGAGGCCGGTGGACGATCTTGCCTGGGCCGGCGGATTCCCCTAAGACTGAACGTCTGCCCCCGGAGCCCCCGGCGAAGGAGAAGAACCGAGCCGTGCCCTCCAAGCTCTTAGGTCTCCGTACCGTCGCGGGCCGCGTCCGGGCCCTGGCCGCTCTGGTGCTGGTGGCGCTCGCCGTGCTGCTCACCGTGACGCTCATGGGAGTCGGGGACGCGCGGGAGGGGCTGCGCGCGCTGGGCCACCGGGAAGGCCCCATGGTGGTCGCCACCAGTGACATGTACCTCGCGCTCGGCGCTATGGACGCGCAGGTCACGAACGTGCTGCTCACCGGCGGTGAGGACGGCTGGCTGTGCGACCCGGAACAGGGCTGCGAGCGGTACGCCTACGACATCCGCCGCGAGGACGCCCAGCGGGCCGCGTTGCAGGCCGCTCTGCTCGCCCGCGAGGACCCGGAGCGGCTGCGGACCGTCCAGGCGGTGCTGGACGGGTTGCACGCCTATGACCAGAACGTCCAGGCGGCGATGGAGTCCGGGCGGCGGCGGGACGGCCCCGTCGGGGCGCTGCCGCCGGAGGGCGTCCGGCGGTACCGGGCCGCGACCGACCTGATGACGCGGAACCTGCTGCCGAAGGCGTACAACCTGACCCTGGACGGCGCGGCCGACGTCGACACCGCCTACCGGGACGAGCGCGCGGCCGTCCGAGCGGGCCGGTTCCGGGTGCTGGGCGCCGGGGTCGCGCTGCTGGCCGCGCTCGCGGGCCTGCAGGTGTACCTGGCTGCCACCCGTCGCGGCGCTGGCCATCGCCGCCCTGGTCGTGGCCGGGGTGTGGCCGCGCCTGTCGGAGTACCGCTGAGACCGAGAGACGGGAGCCGCACGTGCAGCACGCCGCCCGCAGCATGCTCACCCTCACCGCGACGGCCGTCCTCGCCGGGCCGGCCGTGCTGGTCCTGGTGGTGACCGTGGTGACGGCGCCGCTGGTGGAGGGCGCCGGCGCGCCGCCGTCGATCACCGACCGCGACCGCCTGGTGATCGGGGTCAAGGACGACCAGCCGGGCCTGTCCCAGCGCGCCCGCGACGGCTCGTGCGCGGGCTTCGACGTCGACGTCGCGACCTACGTGGCGGGCCGCCTCGGCGTCGCGCCGAAGGACCTGACGTTCCGTGCGCTCTCCTCGGACGAGCGCGAGAACGCCCTGCGCCGCGGCACGGTCGACATGGTGGTCGCGACCTACTCCATCACGCCCGAACGCAAGGACCGGGTCACGTTCGCCGGGCCGTACTACGTCGCGCCCCAGGACATCCTCGTCCGGCAGGGGGAGCGCTCGATCCGGACCGTGCGCGATTTGCGCGGCAAGAAGCTCTGCCAGGTCGCGGGGTCCAACTCCTGGCGCCGCGTGACCGAGGAGCGCAAGGTCGACGCCACGCTCGTCCCGGCCGGTTCCTACGCCGCCTGCGTCGAGGCGCTCGCCGCCGGACGCCTGGACGCCGTGTCCACCGACGACCTGATCCTCGCCGGGTTCGCCGCGACCCCCGGCTCGCGCGTCGCCGTCGTCAACGCGCCGTTCTCGGACGAGCGGTACGGCATCGGCCTCCCCGAGGGCGACCTGGAGGGCTGCCGCGCCATCAACCGCATCCTGACCGGCATGTACCAGAACGGCGCCGCCGAAACCCTCCTCGGCCAGTGGTTCACCACATCGGGCCTCGACACGACCATCACCGTCCCCCAATTCGAGGGCTGTTCCTGAGGACGCCGCGATGCCCGATCCCGATCCCCGGTTCGGGGAACTCGGCGAGGCCGAACGCCGGCTCGTCGAAGCCGCCGCCACCGGCGCCTGGGCCGACGTCCGAGCCGGAAGGGCGGAGGCCGACCGCGTGGTTCGCGCCGACCTGCTGGCCGAGCTGCTGACGGGCGAGCGGGCGCCGGAGGGGCGGCGGCCGAGGGCGGTGAAGCTGCGCGGCGCGCGCATCGCCGGCGCGCTCGACCTGGAGGCCGCCGAGCTGGCGTGCCCGCTGCTCCTGGACGGCTGCGGCTTCGATGCGGAGATCGTCCTCAGCGAGGCGAGCGCCCCGTCCGTGCGCCTGCCCGGCTGCCGCGCCCCCGCGCTCATCGCCGACCAGCTGCGGATCACCGGGAACCTGGAGCTGAACCGGGGTTTCACGGCCGCGTGGATCCACCTCGCGGGCGCCGACATCGGTGGAACCGCGGACCTCAGCGATGCCGTGCTGCCCGCCCCCGGCGCAGCCGCGCTCGTCGCGGACGGCCTCACCGTCGCCCAGGACATGGTGTGCCGGAACCTGACCGCCCAGGGGGAGGTCCGCCTGCGGGGCGCTCACGTGCGCGGCGTCCTGACCTTCGACGGCGCGACCCTCGCCAACCCCGGCGGACGAGCATTCACCGGCGACGGGTTCACCGTCGACCAGTCGATGCACTGCCGGGACGGTTTCACCGCCCACGGCGAAGTGCACCTGCGCGGAGCCGTCATCAACGGCACCCTGGCCCTGGACGGAGCCCGCCTGGACGCCCCCGGCGCCGACGCGCTGGCCGCCGCGCGCCTCACGGTCGGCCAGGACGTCTTCTGCCGCGGGCTGTCGGCCGGCGGGGAAGTGAGGCTCCCGGGTGCGCGCATCGGCGGCCGGCTCGATCTGACCCGCGCGCACCTGACCGATCCGGGCGCCGCCGCGCTCACAGCCGACCGCATCGCCGTCGACGATGGTGTGCTGGCCGAGGGCCTGACGTCCGACGGGGAGATCCGCCTCAAGGGCGCCCGTGTCGGCGGGACGCTGGTCTTGGCGGGGGCCCGCCTGTCCGCCCCGGGTGCACGGGCGCTGAACGCCGAAGGGCTCACCGTCGACCAGGACGTGGACGCGACCGGCGGCTTCCGCGCCGAGGGCGAGGTCCGGCTCGTCCGTGCCCGGATCGGCGGCGCGCTGAACCTCGACGACGCCGTCCTCGCCAACCCCGGCGGCCAGGCGCTGACCGCCGACTCGCTCACGATCGAGCAGTCCGCGTACTGCCGCCGATTGTCGGCCGAGGGGGAGATCCGCCTCGTCGGGGCCGGGATCGGCGGAGTGGCCGACTTCAGCGGAGCCCGGCTCGCCGGCCCGGAACGGCGCGCACTGTACGCGGTGCGGCTCAGTGTCGGCGGTGACCTGATGTGCCGCAGAGGGTTCACCGCCGAAGGCGGACTCCAGTTGCCGGGTGCTCGCGTGGGCGGGCAGATCGACCTGACCGACGCCGTCCTCACCGGGGCCCGCCACCAGGCGCTCGACCTGACGGCGGCGACCGCGCAGGCGCTCATCCTGCGTCCCCGGCAGGTCCCCGAAGGCATCGTCAACCTCACCGGCACCCAGGTCGGAGCCTACGAGGACGACCATCGAACGTGGCCCGCGACGCTCCTGCTGCGGGGCTTCACCTACGGCACCCTGACCGGCGAGGCGGACGTCCGGGCGCGGCTCCGCTGGGCGTCCCGCCACCGCGGCGGCTACACCCCGCAGATCTACGACCAGCTCGCCGCCGCCTACCGCCGCACCGGACACGAGGTGACCGCCCGGCGGGTGGCCGTCGCCAAGCAGTGGCAGCGCCGGACGGTGCTCAGCCCGCCCGGCAAGCTGGTCAACTGGCTGCTCTACCTGACCGTCGGCTACGGCTACCGGACCTGGCTCGCCGCCCTGTGGCTGGCGGCCCTCGTCGCCCTCGGCACCCAGCTCTTCGCCCCCGATCAGATGACGGAGGCCGCGACCACGGCCCCGCCCTTCAACGCGCTCGGCTACACCCTGGACGTCCTGCTCCCCATCGGCGATCTGGGCCAGCAGAAAGCATGGCGACCCGACGGCGCCGCCCGGTACTGGTCGTGGGCCTTCATAGCGGCCGGCTGGATCCTGAGCACAGCGGTGGTGGCCGGCCTGACCGGCGTCCTCAAACGCAACTAGCCCAGTGAGGCGGTCGCCGTGCGCAGCTCGTCCACACGCCCTGGCCGGCCGTGCACGCGCTCGACCGCCACACCGCGGGACACCTGCGAGCGTCCGCCCCCGTGGGCGATCATGTGCGTATGCGCATCGGGGTGAGCAGAGGACGGCCTGATGGGTCGCCCGTCCGGATCGGTGCTCTCGTTCCGCTGACCCGTCCCGGCTGGGTCGCGGCGGGCCGGCACCTGCTCGCCGGACTCGAACTGGCCGTCCGCGAAGTCAACGACGCCGGCGCCGGAAGACCACTCGAACTGGTGGTCCGGGACACGGCGGCCGACCCGCGGCGGGCCGCGGCGGCCGTGGAGGAACTGGCCGGGCTGGGCGTGGCCGCCTTGGCGGGGGAGTACCACAGCGTCGTCGCCCGAGCCGCCGCCGCCAAGGCCGACGCTCTCGGTCTGCCGTTCCTCTGCTCGTCGGCGGTTCTCGACGCGCTCACCGAACGGCCGACGGAATGGGTCGCGCGCCTCGCCCCGGCGCAGTCCCGCGGCTGGAGGGCCTATGCCGACTTCCTTCTCGATGCGGGCCACAGAAGAATCGCCGTGGCAGCCCAGCCGAGCGTCTACTGGGCATCGGGAACCCGCATTCTGCGGGACCATCTCGCTCCACGCGGCGGCACCCTAATCGAACTGGCCGTGGGGGCGCTCACTCCCACGGCCATGTGCGCCGAACTCGCCGAAAGCCGCGCCACGGCCCTCCTGCTTCTGGTCGGCCACCCGGAACCGGCAGTGTCGATCGTCAGGACCGTCCGCCGCGACCGGCGCCTTGCCGATGTTCTGATCGGCGCCCCGGCCGGGCAACCGGAGTTCGCCGAATGGACGACGCTGCTCGGCGGCGACGGCACCGCGGTCCCGTTCTTGCGCTATATGCCCGACCGCCTCACCCCACTTGGCGTCCGAGTCGAGGCGGCCCTCCGCGAGCGGCTGGCCGAAGCGCCGTCGTTCGTCGCCTTCGAGGGCTACGACGCGGTCACCGTCCTCGCCGGCATATTGCGGTCACACGGCACGGACCGGACGCGCATCGCCGAAGCCTGGCCGCACGTCGCAGTCGAAGGCACCCGCGGACGCATTCAGTTCTCCCGGGTGCCCGCCATCAGCGTCCGCCAATGGACGTGGGCGCCGATCCAAGTCGTCGACCGAGACCCGGCGAACCCCGACCACCTCCGAATCCTGCACACGGCCTGAGCCCCCACACCATCACCGGCCTGCCGCACGGCAGCCGGACTCAGCCCCGCCCAGACCTCGGCCGCTGTTGAGGCCGTCCACCCGGCTGCGTTGACCTGCGGCGTGTTGTTGGTATGAGCGCGTCGAAAGCAACAACACGCCGCAGATCAACGAGGTGGCGGGTCGCCCGGGCTGTCGGGGCTGACCGGTTTTGATGCGCTCGAGCTGCTCGGCCCTCCTGAAAGTGGAGTTCCGGTGGGCGGGGTGAGGTTCGCGCGGGCGCGGGAA
>NZ_SMJW01000072.1 GCF_004348335.1 Actinomadura bangladeshensis
CCCCCGGCTCGTCCCCCTCATACGCGCCGTGCGCGTGGGAAGCCCCACCCGCACGGCGGGGGCACGGGCGCGGCGCGGCGGGGGCGCGGCACGGCACGGCACGGCACGGCGTCAGGACGCGGTACGGCGGTGCGCATAGCGCGACGCCCCGCGCCCGGGGTCGGGCGCGGGGCGTCGCGTCGGACGCGCTGCGGACGCCTAGGCGTCCTTGTCCTTGGTGTCCTGCTCGTCCTTCGCGTCGGCGGCCGGGGCCTCCTCAGCGGCGGCCTCAGCCGTCTCCGCGGGGGTCTCCGCCGACTCGTCGGCGCCGGCCGCGTCCTCGGCGGCCTCGCCGCCTTCGCTGTCCTCGGCCTGGACGGTCTCGCCGTTCAGCTCGCGCTGGACGGCCTCGACGTCGATCTCGTTGCCGGACTCGTCCTTGACGGTGACGTGCTCGACGACGAGGTTCAGCGCCTTGCTGCGCAGCACCTCCGAGACGATCGCCGGAAGCTGGTTGTTCTGCGTCAGGTACTCGGCGAGCTGCTGCGGCTGCACGCCCATCTGCATGGCCTGCGTGACGACGTACTCGCTGAGCTCCTCGTTCTCGACGCCCAGCTCCTCCTGGACGGCGAGCTGGTCGAGGACGAACCCGCCCTTGACCGCGAGCCGGGCCGCGTCGGCGACCTCGGTGTCGAACTCCTCGGCGGACTTCTCCTCTTCCGCGAGGTAGTCCTCCTTGGTCATGCCGGCCATCTGCAGCTGCTGCTCCAGCTGCTGGTTGCGGCGGCCGATCTCCTCTTCCACGACCTTCTCGGGAAGCGGGATGTCGACCTTCTCCAGCAGCGCCTCGAGGGCCTTGTCGCGCGCCTCGGACAGCTGCTGCAGCTTCACCTGCCGGCCGAGCCGGGTGCGGACGTCCTCGCGCAGCTCGTCGATGGTGTCGAACTCGCTGGCGAGCTGGGCGAACTCGTCGTCCAGGTCGGGCAGGTTCTTGACCTTGACGCTCTGCACGGTGACGGTGATCTCCGCCTCCTCGCCGGCGTGCTCGCCGCCGGCCAGGGTGCTGGTGAACGTCTTCTCCTCGCCGGCGGCGAGGCCGGTGATCGCCTCGTCCAGGCCCTCGATGGAGGACTTGCTGCCGACCTCGTAGGAGTAGCCGGTGGTGGAGGCGTCCTCGACCTGCTCGCCGTCGATCTTCGCGACGAGGTCGATGGAGGCGAAGTCGCCCTCCTCGGCGGCCCGCTCGGCGTTGGTCAGCGACGCGAACCGCTCGCGCAGGTTGCCGATCGTCTCCTCGACCTGCTCGTCGGTGACCTCGGCGTCGTCGACGACGACCTCGAGGCCGTCGTAGTCGGGCACCTCGAACTTCGGCCGGATGTCGACCTCGGCGGTGAACGCGAACTGGGTGCCGTCGTCGAGCTCGGTCACCTCGACGTCGGGCTGCCCGAGCACGAAGATCTCGGACTCCTCGACGGCGCGGCCGTACAGCTCGGGCAGGGCGTCGTTGACGGCCTCCTGCAGGACCGCACCCCGGCCGACGTACTTGTCGATCAGCGGGGCGGGGACCTTGCCGGGCCGGAAGCCCTTGATCCGCACCTGCTGAGAGATCTCCTTGTACGCCTTGTCGAGGTTCGGCTTGAGCTCGTCGAACGGAACCTCGACGGTGAGCTTGACCCGCGTGGGGGTCAGCTCCTCGACATCGGTCTTCACTGGGGTTGGTCTCCTTGATCGGGCGCTGTCTCGGCCGCGGCGTTCGACGCGTGCTCACCGGCGGCGGCGCGGGCACGCCGAAACCCGACTCCGCGCCTTCGCGCGCCAAGTCTATGGGGTCGCGGCCCCGGCTGCGGACATCGGACGCCCGCCAGTGCCGCGAAATCCGCGTCAACGGTGCCGCACGGGCAGTGACAGAAGTGACCGGAAGGCCCATACTCGTCCGGGATGAACGGGATAGCTGCGGCCTTCAGTGCGACCGGTCTCTACTACCTCGGGTTCGCCGTCTTCAAGCTGGCGGCGGACCGGATGCCCCCTGTGCGGGGCAACCGCATCGTGCACATGATCTGGGCGATCATCAGCAACTGGGTCTTCCTGATCGCGCTCGGGATCGTGCTCGGCGGGCTCGGCCTGCAGATCCTCGCGCTGCGGAAC
The DNA here is from genome assembly GCF_004348335.1 of Actinomadura bangladeshensis. GTDB lineage: Bacteria > Actinomycetota > Actinomycetes > Streptosporangiales > Streptosporangiaceae > Spirillospora > Spirillospora bangladeshensis. Next base: position 2,125 of record NZ_SMJW01000072.1, read on the forward strand.
CTGCCGCTGTCCCAGGCCGTGCCGATCTTCATGTCCGGCGTGGTGCCGCTGCTGCTGATCGCGCTGGTGTTCTTCGGCGAGCGGCTCACCGCGCGCGAGTGGCTGAGCCTGGTGCTGATCGGCGGGGCGATCCTGCTGCTGACCGCCTCGCTCAGCGGGGACGAGCCGATCGGCTCGGCGGACGCGCCGCTGTGGAAGATCGCGGTCGTGGTGGCGCCGGCGGTCGCGGTGCCGGTGCTGATCCTGGTCCTCGGCGACTACCGGCCGGACGGCCGGCACGCCCGGCCCGTCACCGGCATCGCCTACGGGCTCAGCGCCGGTTTCCCGGTCGGCACCGCCGAGCTGGCGATCAAGGGGTGGAGCGACGACCCGCACGCGACCGGCCTGCAGATCATCGCGACGCCGTGGCCGTACCTGACCGTGGTCGCGGCCGGCGTCGGGTTCGGGATCATGGTGGCGGCGTTCCAGCGCTGCCGGGTGTCGATCGTCGCGACCGTCATGACGGTGGCCGCGAAGTCCTACCTGCTGACCATGGGCACGTTCCTGTACGGGGAGCCGTGGCCGCAGGACGCGGCGCACTCGGCGATGCGGCTCGGGGCGCTGGCGCTGGGCGCGGTCGCCGTCCTGCAGTTCCCCCGGCACCGGCCGGTCGAGGAGGAGCCGCGGGAGCCGTCCGGCGAGGACGCCGCGCACGACCCGTTCGGCGGCCGGGCGATCGGCGGCCCCGTACTCGGCGGGCCGCAGCTCGGGCACGTCTACGGGGCGCCGGTCCCCTCCCCTTACGCGCAGGACCCACTGGGCCAGGGCCCCTACAACCGTCCGGACGAGGACGGCCGCCCGCAGGCCGAGCCGGCGCCGCCGCGCCGGCCCGTCCGTCCGCAGAACCCCACCGAGACGGGGGCGGACGGACGCTGGCGCGGCTTCGGCGAGTGAGCCCCGGCCGAGCATCGCCGCCACGAGCCCCGGCCCCGCGGTGGGGCCGGGGCTCGCCGCGTCTCAGCGCCCCTTGCGTCCCTTGCGGTCGTTGCGGTCGTTGCCGGGGAGGCCCTTGTCCAGGCCGGCCCGGCGGAGGGCGTCGGCCATCGCGCCGCCGCCTCCCTGCCCGCCTCGGGGCTGACCACCACGGGGCTGACCGCCACGGGACTGGCCACCACCGGGCTGGCCGCCACCGGGCTGACCACCACCGGGCTGGCCGCCACGGCCGCCGCGCTGGTTCTGGCCGCGTCCCTGCCCGGCCCGGTTCTGGCCGCCGCGGTTCTGGCCGTCGCGCTGCTCGCCGCGCCTGCCGCCGCCCTGCCTGCCGCCGCCCTGCCTGCCGCCGCCCTGCTTGCCGCCACCGGGCGTGCCGCCACCGGGCTCGTCGTCCAGGCGGAGCGTGAGCGAGATGCGCTTGCGCTGCAGGTCGACGTCCAGCACCTTCACGCGGACGATGTCGCCGGGCTTGGCGACGTCCCGCGGGTCCTCGACGAACTTGTCGGACATGGCGGAGATGTGCACCAGCCCGTCCTGGTGGACGCCGACGTCCACGAACGCGCCGAACGCGGCGACGTTGGTGACGACGCCCTCCAGCAGCATCCCCGGTTCGAGGTCGGCGATCTTGTCGACGCCCTCTTTGAACGTCGCCGTCTTGAACGCCGGGCGCGGGTCGCGGCCCGGCTTCTCCAGCTCGGCGAGGATGTCGGTGACCGTCGGCAGGCCGAAGGTCTCGTCGACGAACTCGGCGGGCTTCAGCGACCGCAGCACGGCGGTGTTGCCGATGAGGCCCTTGATGTCGTTGCCGGCGGCGTCCAGGATCCGGCGGACGACCGGGTAGGACTCCGGGTGCACGCTGGAGGCGTCCAGGGGGTCGTCGCCGCCGGGGATGCGCAGGAAGCCGGCGCACTGCTCGAACGCCTTCGGGCCGAGCCGCGGGACGTCCTTCAGGCCGGTGCGGCTGCGGAACGGCCCGTTGGCGTCGCGGTGCGCGACGATGTTCTCCGCGAGCCCCTCGCCGATGCCGGACACGCGGGTGAGCAGCGGCGCGGACGCGGTGTTGACGTCCACGCCGACGGCGTTCACGCAGTCCTCGACGACGGCGTCGAGGGAGCGGGACAGCTTCACCTCGGAGATGTCGTGCTGGTACTGGCCGACACCGATCGACTTGGGGTCGATCTTGACCAGCTCGGCGAGCGGGTCCTGGAGGCGGCGGGCGATGGAGACGGCGCCGCGCAGCGAGACGTCCATGCCGGGCAGCTCGCGGCCGGCGTACTCCGAGGCCGAGTACACCGACGCGCCCGCCTCCGACACCATGATCTTGGTGAGCCCGAGGTCGGGGTGCCGGGCGATCAGGTCGGCGGCGAGCTTGTCGGTCTCCCGGGACGCGGTGCCGTTCCCGATGGAGACGAGGTCGACCTTGTGCTCGCGGGCGAGCCCGGCCAGCGTCTCGATCGACTGGTCCCACTGCCTGCGCGGCTCGTGCGGGTAGATCGTGTCGGTCGCGACGACCTTGCCGGTGGCGTCCACGACGGCGACCTTCACGCCGGTGCGCAGGCCCGGGTCGAGGCCCATCGTCGCGCGGGTGCCGGCGGGCGCGGCGAGCAGCAGGTCGCGCAGGTTCGCGGCGAACACGCGGACCGCCTCGTCCTCGGCCTCCTGCCGCAGCCGGGTGCGCAGGTCGATGCCGAGGTGCACGAGGATCCGGGTGCGCCAGGCCCAGCGGACGGCGTCCGACAGCCACTTGTCGGCCGGACGCCCCTGGTCGGCGATCTGGAACCGGCGCGCGATCTCCGCCTCGTAGGAGCTGCGCGCGGCGGAGTCGTCGGCCTCCTCGGGCTCCAGGTCGAGGTCGAGGACCTCCTCCTTCTCGCCGCGGAACAGCGCGAGGACGCGGTGCGAGGGCAGCTTCGCGAACGGCTCGGCGAACTCGAAGTAGTCGGAGAACTTGGCGCCGCTCTCCTCCTTGCCCGCGCGGACGCGGGAGACCATCCGGCCCTGGTTCCACATGCGCTCGCGCAGCGACCCGATGAGGTCGGCGTCCTCGGCGAACCGCTCGACGAGGATGGCGCGGGCGCCCTCCAGCGCGGCGGCCGCGTCCGCGACGCCCTTCTCGGCGTCGGCGTAGGCGGCGGCCTCGGCCTGCGGGTCGCGGGACGGGTCGTCCAGCAGCAGCTCGGCGAGCGGTTCGAGGCCGGCCTCGCGGGCGATCTGCGCCTTGGTGCGCCGCTTCGGCTTGTACGGGAGGTAGATGTCCTCCAGCCGGGCCTTGGAGTCGGCCGTCACGATCTGGGCGCACAGCTCGTCGGTGAGCTTGCCCTGCGACTCGACCGACTCCAGGATCGCGGCGCGGCGCTCGTCCAGTTCGCGCAGGTAGCGCAGCCGCTCCTCCAGCGCGCGGAGCTGCGCGTCGTCGAGTGTTCCGGTCGCCTCCTTGCGGTAGCGGGCGATGAACGGGACGGTCGCCCCGCCGTCGAGCAGGTCGACCGCGACCCGCACCTGCCCCTCGCGGACGCCGATCTCCTCGGCGATGCGCTGGGTGATGGACGGCGTGGACGGCCCGTTCTGGCCGGCGGACGTCTGGCTGATGGTCGCTGTCACAGCTTGGATTCGCTTTCTCCCCTGGGTGTCGCCTGTGCATTGTCCAGGGAACTGGGCCGGTTGTCTTGTCGGTGGCGCATGGCGGCCCGGTCGGGGACCCTGCCGGTTCCCGCAGAGGGTAGGGCTAACTCCCCCATGATCCTCCCCGATCCGGGACTTATCCCTACTGGGCTTGCCGGGAGCCGACGGGACAATGGTCGCATCGGGAGCGCACGGTGGGCGTCCCGAAGGAACCGTGGAGGACTCGGGTGGACGGCAGGAAACCATTCATCGACCGGCTGGGCGGCCTCGCCCGTCGAGTGGTCGTCGATGTCCTACGAGCGGTCGCCCAGATCGTCCTCGCCTACGCGGTGAACCTGCCGCTGTTCATCGTCGCCGTGCTGTCGGTCGCCTTCATTCCGCTCGGCGTCGGGGTGGTCCTGGCACCGGCGGTGCTGCTCGCGGTCCGGGCGGTGGCGAACCTGCAGCGCAGGCTGGCGGCGGACTGGAACGGGGTGCGGATCCCCGTCCCGTACCGGCCCGAGCCGGCCGGTGCGAGCGGCCCCGCCGGGCGGTTGAGATGGGTGCTCGGCGACCCGGCGACGTGGCGCGACCTGCTGTGGTCGCTGCTGAACGTGCCGGTCGCGCTCGTCCTCGGGGTGCTGGCCGGGGGGTTGGCGGTCTACGGGCTGGAGGGCGTGCTCGTGGCGTGGTGGGTCGCGCTGCTGACGAGCTACGGCTGGGGCCCGTTCTGGCCGATCGGCGACTTCGGCGCGATCGGGTACGCGGGGACGGCCGCCGGCGGCGCCCTTCTCCTGGCGCTCTCGGTCCCGGCGGGCGGGGCGCTCCTGAAGGCGCACGCGCTGTTCTCGCGGTCGCTGCTCGCGCCGACGCGGTCCGCGCTGGCCGCGCGCGTGCAGCAGCTCACCGAGACCAGGTCGGAGACGGTGGACGCGTCCGCGGCCGAGCTGCGCCGCATCGAGCGCGACCTGCACGACGGCGCGCAGGCCCGGCTGGTCGCGCTGAGCATGAACATCGGGCTCGCCGAGGAGATGATGAAGCACGATCCCGAGGCCGCGCAGCAGCTCCTCGCGGAGGCGCGCGAGGCGAGCGGGACGGCGCTGACGGAGCTGCGCGACCTGGTGCGCGGCATCCACCCGCCCGTGCTGGCCGAACGCGGGCTCGACGGCGCGGTGCGCGCGCTCGCGCTGACCCTGCCGCTGCCGGTGGACGTCCACATCGAGCTGCCGGGGCGCACGGAGGCCCCGGTCGAGTCGGCGGCGTACTTCGCGGTCGCGGAGATGCTCGCCAACGTCGTCAAGCACTCGGCCGCGCGGCGGGCCTGGATCCAGATCGAGCACTCGGCCGGCCGCCTGCTTATGATCGTCGGGGACGACGGGACGGGCGGTGCCGACCCCGGCGCGGGCGGCGGGATGCGCGGCATCGAGCGCAGGCTGGCGGCCTTCGACGGGACGATGGCGGTGACGAGCCCGCCCGGCGGGCCGACCGTCGTGACCATGGAGCTGCCGTGCGCGTTGTCATCGCCGAAGATCTCGCCCTCCTCCGGGACGGGCTGATACGCCTGCTCGGCGCGTTCGGCTTCGAGGTCGTCGAGGCGGTGGACAACGGGCCGTCGCTGCTGCGGGCCCTGACCGCGCACCGCCCGGACGTCGCGGTGGTGGACGTCCGCCTGCCGCCGACGTTCACCGACGAGGGGCTGAAGGCCGCGCTGGAGGCCCGCAAGGAGATCCCCGGCCTGCCGGTGCTGGTGCTGTCGCAGCACGTGGAGCAGTTGTACGCGCGGGAGCTGCTGTCCGACAGCCGGGGCGGCATCGGCTACCTGCTGAAGGACCGGGTGTCGGACGTGAAGGTCTTCGTGGAGGCGGTGCGCCGGGTCGCGGACGGCGGCACCGCCCTCGACCCGGACGTGGTGTCGCAGCTGCTCACCCGGCACGCCCGCGAGGAGCCGCTGCAGCGGCTGACGCCCCGCGAGCGCGAGGTGCTCGGGCTGATGGCGGAGGGCCGCTCCAACGCGGCCATCGCCGGGAAGCTGTTCGTCACCGAGAAGGCGATCAGCAAGCACACCAACAGCATCTTCGGCAAGCTCGGGCTGCCGCCGTCCGAGGACGACAACCGGCGCGTGCTGGCCGTCCTCGCCTATCTGGGCGCCTGACTCGGCGCCCTGTCATGTCACCGCCGGGTCATTTCGCCCACGGCGGGACGAGCCGCTCGTCGCCCTGCGGTGCGATCTCGCACTTGGTGTCGTCCACCACCTGGTCGGGGTCGTAGACGAGGCAGCCGGCGTGGGCGGCGACGACCGCGGTGAACCCCGTGCCGCCGGCCGTCATCTGGCGCGGCGAGTCTGCCGGGAGGACGACCGTGTCGCCGGGCGCCGCCTCCATCTCGCGTCCGTCCAGGTCGATGGTCGCGGTGCCGTCGAGGAACGTCCACACCTGCTCGGTGTCGAACGCGTGCAGCGGGCCGGTCCTGCCGGGCAGCATGTCGACGTGCCAGACGGCGATGCCCTCGGTGCCGCCCTGGGTGGGCGTCGCGAGCGTGGTCATCGCGCCGTTCGGCGTCTCGGTGCGGCGGCGGTCGGCGTTGCGGATGAGCGTCATGAGCCCCGATCCCCTAAGTTGGACAATGTGGTTGTCCATATAGTCAACGAGGTTGTCTTTCATGTCAAGTGACGCACCCGGTTTCGAGCTGCCGCTGCGGCTGTTCCTGGCCTTCCGCGTGATCGTCGACGAGTTGCACGCGCAGCTGGCGCGCGAGGGGCACCCCGAGCTGCGCCCGATGCACGGCTTCGTCTTCCAGGCCATCGGGCCGGACGGCACGACGGCCGTGGAGCTCGGCCGCCGGCTCGGGGTGTCCAAGCAGGCCGCGGGCAAGATGGTCGAGTCGCTGGAGCGCACCGGCCACGTCGAGCGCGGCGCCGACCCCCGGGACGCCCGGCGCAAGATCGTCCGGCTCACCGCGCGGGGCGCCGACTCGCTCGCCCGCTCCGCGGAGATCTTCGACCGGATCCGCGACGACTGGGTCCGGACGCTGGGCGCCGACCGCGTCCGGGCCCTGGAGGACGACCTGCGCCGGATGACGCCCGCCGACCTGTGGCGGCTCGACATGCCCGGCTGGTTCGGGACGGCCTAGATTTCTTCTCCGGACGGCGGCCGTACGGGTCCAGGCAGTCGCTTAGACCACCCGCGGCGGCGGCCGGCGGCGGGCCGCGGGCCCTTGAACGCACCGTTCCACCCGGTTACCATCCTCCCAATTCTTAGGAAACTTTCCTAAGAATTGAGCGGGGATTCCTGTTTGATTCGGGGGCCGGACCGAACGGAGAATCATGTCAAGACCGGGCGGACGGCGGGCCATCGCGCTCGCCGGCGCAGCGACACTGGCGGTGGCCACCGCCCTGCTCACGGCGCCTCCCGCGTCGTCGGCGGGGACCGTCACCGCGACCTGCAAGAAGGGCTCCGACTGGGGCACCGGCTTCGACGGCACGTGCACCATCACCAACGGGACCGGGACCACCCTCAACGGCTGGAAACTCGAAGCGGACATGCCGTCCGGGTCGTCCATCACCAGCGTGTGGGACGCGACGAAGAGCGTCTCGGGCGACCACTACACCTTCACCAACGCGGGCTGGAACGGGACGGTCGCCGCCGGCGCCAGTGCGAGCTTCGGCTTCAACGGCAGCGGCTCCGGATGGTTCACCAGCTGCACGGTCAACGGCGCGTCCTGCGACGGCTCGGGCACCCCCGGCGGCGACACGCAGGCTCCCGCCGCGCCGTCCGGCCTGAAGGTCACCGGCAAGACCGCTACGAGCGTGTCGCTGGCCTGGAACGCGGCGACGGACAACGTCGGCGTCACCGGCTACGACGTCTACAACGGCGGCGCCAAGGCCATGTCGGTGACCGGCACCGGCGCCACCGTCGGCGGGCTGTCGGCCAAGACCGCCTACACCTTCACCGTGAAGGCGCGCGACGCCGCCGGGAACACCTCCCCGGCCTCGGCCTCCGTCTCGGTCACCACCGACGAGAGCGGCGGCGACCCCGGTGGCGGCGGCGACAAGGTCGTCGGCTACTTCGCCGAATGGGGCGTCTACGGGCGGAACTACCACGTCAAGAACATCGAGACGAGCGGCTCCGCCGCCAAGCTGACCCACATCAACTACGCGTTCGGCAACGTGACGGGCGGCAAGTGCGCCATCGGCGACTCCTATGCCGACTACGACAAGGCCTACACCGCCGACCAGAGCGTCGACGGCGTCGCCGACACCTGGGACCAGCCTCTGCGCGGCAGCTTCAACCAGCTCCGCAAGCTGAAGAAGCTGCACCCGAACCTGAAGGTGCTGTGGTCGTTCGGCGGCTGGACGTGGTCCGGCGGCTTCGGTCAGGCGGCGCAGAACCCGGCCGCGTTCGCCGAGTCCTGCTACAACCTGGTCGAGGACCCGCGCTGGGCCGACGTGTTCGACGGCATCGACATCGACTGGGAGTACCCGAACGCCTGCGGCCTGTCCTGCGACACCAGCGGGCCGGACGCCTTCAAGCGGCTGATGGGCGCGCTGCGCGCCAAGTTCGGGTCCGGCAACCTCGTGACGGCGGCGATCACCGCCGACGCGTCCGCCGGCGGCAAGATCGACGCGACGGACTACGCGGGCGCCGCCCAGTACGTCGACTGGCTCAACCCGATGACGTACGACTTCTTCGGCGCCTGGGCCGCCCAGGGCCCGACGGCCCCGCACTCGCCGCTCACGTCCTACCCGGGCATCCCGCAGGCCGGGTTCAACAGCGCCGACGCCATCGCCAAACTGAAGGCGAAGGGCGTCCCGGCGAGCAAGCTGCTGCTCGGCATCGGCTTCTACGGCCGCGGCTGGACGGGCGTCACCCAGTCCGAGCCGGGCGGCACCGCGACCGGGCCCGCGCCCGGCACCTACGAGGCCGGCATCGAGGACTACAAGGTCCTCAAGGGCAAGTGCCCCGCCACCGGCACCGTCGCCGGCACCGCCTACGCCAAGTGCGGCAGCGAGTGGTGGAGCTACGACACCCCGTCCACCATCGGCGGGAAGATGGCCTACGCCAAGAACCAGGGTCTCGGCGGCGCCTTCTTCTGGGAGCTCAGCGGCGACACCGCGAACGGCGAGCTGATCAGCGCCATGCGCGGCGGCCTCGGCTGAGCCGACCGCAGAGCCGTCTCGGCCGAGCTGTTCGCAGAAGGGGTACTCCCAGCCCCTCAGACGGCCGAGACGACCGGGCCCCTGACCCAACGGACGCCGGGTCAGGGGCCCGCCCCCTTTCATGCGCGGGCTTCTCACACGAGGGACTGGCCGCCGTCCATCGTGAGGACCTCGCCGCTCATGTACGGGTTGGCCATCAGGAACAGGGCGGCGGAGGCGGCCTCCTCGGCCGTCCCGAACCGTCCGAGCGGCATGGCCGCGCCCGCCTCGGCGATCACCGCGTCGACGTCCGCGCCCGCGGCACCGAAGCGGCCGCGCAGCAGGGGCGTGTCAATGGCGCCGTACCGAACCGCGTTGACCCGCAGGCGGGCCGGGGCCAGTTCCACGGCCAGCGCGCGGGCGAGCGTCTCGATGGCGCCGGCCGCCGAGATCGGCACCGCCATGCCCGGCTGCGGGCGGGGAACGAGGACGCCCGAGCTGAGCGTGATCGAGCCGCCCGCCGCCATGCGCGGGACGGCGGCTCGCACGACGCCGAGGACCGCTTGCACCGGGGCCGCGACGCCCGCCTGCGCGGCGTCCCGGGTCAGCTCGGTGACCGGACCGAGCCCGGAGAGGTACGCGGCCGTCATCAGGACGTGGTGGACGGAGCCGGCGCGTTCGAAGACCTCTTCCATCGCCTCGCCGTCGGTGACGTCGGCGGGCATCCCCCGCACCTCGGCAGGGGCGGCGGCCGCATCCGCGTGGGCGCCGGCGGCGGTCACCCGGGCGACGGCGGACTCCAGCCGCCCCTCGTCGCGGCCGACGAGCAGGATGCGCGCCCCCACCGAGGCGAGCAGCCCGGCGGCGGCGAGGCCGATGCCCGAGCTGCCGCCGAGGATCACCGCCGTCCGCCCGGCGAGGCTCCGCGGGAGCGGCGAGTGGACGGGGGCCGGTGCGGGCGCGGTGGTCGTGGACATGGATCCTCCTAAATAAAACATCCGGTTGGTTTAGAGACTGGACCGTGGCGGGCGCCAAGTCAAACGGATGGTTTAATTCGGGCATGAGCTACGACGCCGAGGCGACCCGCCGGCGGATCTTCGAGGCCGCCTCCGCCGAGTTCGCCGCGCGCGGGCTCGCGGGCGCCCGGATCGAGCGCATCGCGACCGAGGCGCGGGCCAACAAGCAGGCCATCTACCTGTACTTCGGCAGCAAGGAGAAGCTGTTCGGCGCCGTGGTGCGGGCCAAGATGGAGGAGATCGGCGAGGGGTGCGAGATCGACCCCGAGCGCCTGACCGAGTCGGTGGGCCGGCTCTTCGACTGGTACCGGGAGCATCCGGAGCTGATCCGGCTCCTGCTCTGGGAGGCCCTGGAGACGCGCGGCGCGGTCTCGGGCGAGGAGGAGCGCCGCGAGGAGTTCCGGCGGAAGGCCGACCGCCTCGCCGGCGCCGGAGACCCCGCGGAGCCGGGCCCCGGGGCGGCGGAGGCCAAGGACCTGCTGTTCACCATCTTCGGCATCATCGCGTGGAACTTCGCCGTCCCGCAGCTGCGGCGGCTGATCCTGGACGAGGACGATGAGGCCGCCGCCGTGGCGCGCCGCCGCGCGGCGGTCCTGGAGGCCGCCCGCGTCCTCGCCGAATCGCACGGGTCCGGCCCGGCGGGGTCCGCACGATGACCGGCGCGGTGCTGTTCGACCTCGACGGGACGCTGCTCGACCACGAGGGGGCCGCGGGCGAGGCGGTCGTCCGGCTGTTCCCGGACGTGGACGAGGCGTGGCTCGTCCGGCGCTGGTACGAGCTGACCGAGGAGGCCGTCGACCGGTACCTGGCGGGCGAGCTGGACTTCACCGCCCAGCGCCGCGACCGGATCCTCCGGCTGGCCCCGGAGCTGGGGCTCGGCCACTGGGACGAGGCCCGCGCCGATGCGTGGCTCGCGCGGTACGTGGCGCTGTACGAGGCGGCGTGGCGTCCGTTCCCCGAGGCGCGGCGCGTCCTGGACGCCCTGGCGGCGCGCGGCCTGCGGCTCGGGGTGATCACGAACGGGGACGCCGTGCAGCAGCGCAGGAAGATCGACGCGATCGGCCTGGCGGACGTCCTGCCGTACGTCGTGGCGTCCAGCGAGGCGGGCTCCGCCAAGCCCGACCCCGGGATCTTCCGGACGGCCTGCGCGGGCCTCGGCGTTCCGCCGGACGGGGCCGCCTACGTCGGCGACCGGCTCGTCACCGACGCCCAGGGCGCCGCGGCGGCGGGGCTGGCGGGCATCTGGCTCGACCGCTCCGACGGCCCCGTCCCGGAGGAGCTGACCGTGCCGCGCATCACGACGCTGGAGGCGCTCCCCCGGCTGCTCGCCGAACGCTGACCGCGGCCTGCGCGGGCCCCCGAGCCCGCGCAGGCCGCGGCCGGTGGGTCAGTCGGTGCGGAGGGCCGCCTGGATCTCCAGGACGATCTGGATCTTCTCCCCCAGCCCGAGACCGCCGCCGCCCGGGACCTTGACGGTGTCGCCGACCCCGAACTCCAGCCGGCTGATCTCGCCCGTCGCGGTGAACCCGGCGCGGGCGCCCTTGAACGGGTCGTCCTCCCGGAACGGGTCGGGGCCGAAGCCGCCGATCTCCAGCTTCAGCGGGACGGGCCTGGTCAGGCCGCGCAGCGTCAACTCGCCGTCCAGGACGAAGTCGCCGCCGTCGGGACGCAGGCCGGTGGACCGGTAGCTCATCGTGGGGTACGCCGCGACGTCCAGGTAGTCGGCGGACCTGACGTGCTCGTCGCGCTTGGCGATGCCGGTGTCGATCGAGGCGAGGTCGATGGACGCGGTCACGGACGAGTCGAGGGGGTCGTCGCCGGTCACGATCGTCCCCTCGACGCTCCCGAACCGGCCGCGGACCTTGCTGACCATCAGGTGCCGGACGGTGAAGCCGATGTCGGAGTGGAGGGGGTCGATGGTCCAGGTCCCGGCGACGTAACCGGGGATCTCGACAAGCTCGGCCTTCATGGTGTCTCCTTAGGTTATGAATGGTAAGGCGGTTCCGATCGGTAACCGGCTTCCATCGTGCGGAGACCCCCGGGGTCGGCACAAGAAGGCACTTTTTCCTGCCCTGGTCACCTGGAGATAACCATGGAGCACAACCCGTGCCGGGCCCGCGAGATCCTCGACCGGGTCGGTGACAAGTGGTCGCTGCTGGTGATCGCGCTGCTCGGCGAGCGCACCAAGCGGTTCACCGAGTTGAAGCGCGAGATCGACGGCATCAGCCAGCGGATGCTCACCGTCACGCTGCGCGGCCTGGAACGCGACGGCATCGTCACGCGCACCGTGTACCCCGTCGTGCCGCCCCGCGTGGAGTACTCACTCACCCCCATGGGCGCGACACTGATGGACGCGGCCAACACCCTTGTCGACTGGGCGGAGAGCCATCTGAGCGAAATCGACGCCGCGCGCGCCGACTACGACACCCGCGCCCGCGCGGAAGAGCCCGTTAAGACGTCATGAGGTCGGCGTCGCAGAAGACGCAGACGTAGTACTCGTCTTTCACGACGTTGAGTTCGGCGCATTCGGGGCAGTGCCGGAAGACGAATGTGGCCGTGAAGCCGTCCGGCCTTCGCAGCCCGGCGCGATCAAGCGCTTCGGCGACCGCCGGCCAGCATTCTTCTCCCGGGCAGTACCCGGTGGACTGGTTGCTGACCTCGGTGGCAGCCGTTCCCTGGAAGGTGATTTCGCCTGCGGCCAGAACGGCTTCTCCCCCGGCACAGGCGACGTGTTCGCTGCGGCGTGGCGCTATGCGCAGCGTGCCGTCAAGGGTGACGACATAGGTGAACGATTCGTCCTGCGGGCGGCCTTCCATGTCCGCCGGCGACCTGACGGGTTCGCCGGGCCTTCCCGCCTGTTCGAGCAGCTCGGCAGGCCCCACATAGACGTACACGCCGCCACCGTAGGACGGGGTGCCGGTGCCGGTCGACAGGAAATTCGTGTGCCGCCGCGCCGAGCACCGAGGTAGCTTGGGCCGTGATGGTCATTCACGAGGTGGGACGGCGAGCTATCCGCGCCGAGCTGGGGAACGAGCAGTCGTGCCCGGCCCGGCTCGGCGGTGTGCGCCGTCATCCCATCGACCTCGTGAGGCCGTTCCATGCGCTCTTCTGACATCCGCGCGACCTTTCTCGACTTCTTCCGCGAGCGCGACCATCGCGTCGTGCCGTCCGGCCCGCTGGTGCCGTCCGACCCGACGCTGCTGCTGACGAACGCGGGCATGAACCAGTTCAAGCCGTACTTCCTCGGCGAGACCGCACCGGAGCACTCCCGGGCGGTGTCCGTGCAGAAGTGCGCGCGCACGTCCGACATCGAGAACGTGGGCCGCACCACGCGGCACGCGACGTTCTTCGAAATGCTCGGCAACTTCTCCTTCGGCGACTACTTCAAGGCGGAGGCGATCGCCTGGGCGTGGGAGTTGTTCACGCGCCGCTACAACCTCGACCCGGAACGTCTATGGGTCACCGTATTCCGGGACGACGACGAGGCAGCTGACCTGTGGCGGGGCGTCGGCGTCCCGTCCGAACGGATCCAGCGGCTCGGAATGGAGGACAACTACTGGTCGATGGGCATACCCGGCCCGTGCGGACCGTCCTCCGAACTGCACTACGACCGAGGCCCGTCCTTCGGACGCGAGGGCGGCCCGGCGATCGACGGCGAGCGCTACCAGGAACTGTGGAACCTCGTCTTCATGCAGAACCTACGCGGCGAGGGCCAGGGCAAGGACGACTATCCGATCCTGGGCGAACTCCCCGCGCGCAACATCGACACAGGACTCGGCCTCGACCGCCTGGCGGCGATATTGCAGGACGTGGACACGGTCTGCGAAACCGACCTGCTCGCACCGACGCTCTCCTTGGTCCAACAACTGGCGGGCCGCTCCTATCCAGGCCGCGACGGAAGCGACGACTCGACCTCATTCCGCGTGGTCACGGAACACGCCCGCTCGATAGCGTTCCTCATCGCCGACGGCGTGATGCCGTCCCGCGACGGCCGCGGCTACGTCCTGCGCCGTCTGACGCGCCGCGCGATCCGGCACGCACGCCGCCTCGGCATCGACCGGGCGCTGCCGGACCTGACCTCCAGCGTGATCGGCACCCTGGGCGAGACCTGGCCGGAACTGTCCGAGCACTCCTCCCTCATTCACCAGGTCGTCACGGCCGAGGAAGAGTCCTTCGATCGGACGCTCCGCCAGGGCTCCCGCCTCCTCGACACGGCCATCACCCGCGCGACCTCGGTCATCTCCGGCCGCACCGCGTTCGAACTGCACGACACCTACGGCTTCCCGATCGACCTGACCATCGACGCGGCACGCTCGGCGGGCCTCACCGTCGATGAGGACGAGTTCGCCGAACTCCTCGAAGCCCAACGTCGCCAAGCGCACCAGGCGAACCGCGACAAGAAGGGCAACGCGGTCTCCCGCCAGGACCTCTACCGCCGCATCACGGCCGAACACGGCCTGACCGACTTCGTCGGCTACTCGGCGCAAACAGCGGAAACACGCGTCATCGCGGTCCTCCCCCACTCCGAACAGGGACTGGTCGACGTGATCCTCGCCCGCACCCCTTTCTATGCGGAGTCGGGCGGCCAGGTAGGCGACAGAGGGAGCCTGCGCACCTCCGCAGCCACGGCCCAGGTCCTCGACACCCGCCTGGGCTTGGACGGGCTGCACGTCCACACCGCCCGCGTACTGGACGGCGAACTACGTCCAGGCGACGACGCGGAAGCGATCGTAGACGCACCCCACCGCGCGGCGACCGCACGCTCGCACAGCGCCACCCACGTCCTGCACGCGATGCTGCGCCGCGTCCTGGGCGACCACGCGACCCAACGCGGCTCCCGCGTCGAGCCCGGCCGCCTGCGCTTCGACTTCACCCACCACTCCCCCGTCGAAACGCCCCCGCTGCAAACCCTCATCAACGACTACCTGCTCGACGACCCCGACGTCCGAGTCTGGGAGGCGACTCGATCTCAAGCACAGAAGGCCGGCGCACTGGCACTGTTCGGCGAGAAGTACGACGACACCGTACGCATAGTGGACATCGGCGACGCATCCCGCGAGTTGTGCGGCGGCACCCACGTGGGCCACGGCTCGCAGGCGGGTCCCGTCCACATCATCGGCGAATCGTCCATCGGCACCGGCCTCCGCCGGATCGAGGCCCTGACCGGCGCCGACGCGCTACACCACTACGACCACCAGAGCGCCGTCCTCCACGAATTGGCGGCACTCCTGAACGTCCACCCCGACCAGGCCCCAGACCGCCTACGCCAACGCCTGCAAACCCTGACAGAAGCCCAGAACCACCTAGAGAAGCTCCACCAAGCAGAACTCAAGGAACAATCACAACACCTACGATCCCTGGCCGAACAACTCCCCCACGGCTGGCTGGCAACGAACCTCATCCCCACCGCAACAAGCGCAGACCTACGCACCGTCGCCACCGACGCCCTCGCCCCGGACGGCATCGTGATCCTGGGCACCGACCAGAACGGCAAGGCGTCCCTCATCGCAGCGGCGGGAGCGAACACAGGCGTCCAGCCACGCGACCTCCTGACCGAGGCCGCCCGGGAACTGGGCGGCGGCGCAGGAGGCAAGGGCCCCATCGCCCAAGCGGGCGGCCGGCATCCCGAGAACCTGCCGAAGGCCCTCACCATGGCCGCGGCGAAGGCCCGCGAACTCCTCAAATGACCACGGCCGGGCGCACCGCGCCCGGCCGTCCGTCTGTCGGGCTGGCGGGATTTGAACCCACGACCCCTGGCACCCAAAGCCAGTGCGCTACCAAACTGCGCTACAGCCCGCCTCGATGACGGGGAGAAGTCTAGTCCCGATCACACCCGCCCGCTGCGCCCAGCGCGCAACCCACCCACCGACCCCGTCCACCCCGCGAACCCTGTACGCTACGGGATGGCGATCGAGACCACCCGGCCTCCATCCGCCCGCGGGCGTAGCTCAATGGTAGAGCCCCAGTCTTCCAAACTGGCTACGCGGGTTCGATTCCCGTCGCCCGCTCTCCTATTTCCCCAGGTCAGAGCCCTGCGGGGCGATCTTGAAAGCCCCTTCCAAGATCATTTGTCACCCATTTGTCACTGGGATCTGGCAGGTCTGGGCGGCATCCTGGTTCAACTGCGAACCTCGGTGATCATGGTTTGGCCCTCTCTGGCGGAGATCAACACGGTGACGGATCTTGCGTCCTCAACGCGGAAGGTCCGGCTCCCGACGGAAACCGGACCTTCGTTCGATGGACGCCTCGCTAGCTCGGCTCGATCCCGAGGAGCCGGCGGAGGTCGACCGTCACGACGCGGTAGCTGGTGCCGATGCGGATCACTTTGCAGGGAAACTCACCGCAGCGAGCGAGTTGGTAGGCGCGTGTGCGTCCGAGCCCGATGGCGCGGGCTGCGGTCTCGATGCCGACCGTGGTGGGGAGGGCGAGCAACTCGTCCTGGCTCATCTGCTTCACGCTCCAGCCCCCTTCCGGGGGCCGCCGAACCATCTCGCCCGAGGCCTTCCGTTCTTGGGATGTCTCGCTCGTGGCTCGGCTTGTCGGAGCGCGGCCGTGGGTGCCGGTTCGGCGGCGGTGTCGTGGGACGGTGTTGTGCCGCCCCCGGGCGGCAGGCCCCCGCTGTGAACGTGGTTGATCGCGCTTCGTGCTTGGTTGACGGCTTCGGTGCATCCCGCGCCCTGGTGGCGGGCGTGGAGGATGGCGCGGCTGAAGGCCTCGAGTGCTTCGTCGAGACTCGCGCCGTGGTCACGGACGAGGCGTCCGTCCATGTGCTGGCGTATGAGGAAGCGTTCGAGTTGGAGGAGGAGTTGGTCGAGACTGGAGGCGGCTGTGTGGACGGCGTCCAGCACCCCGTAGACGGTCGCCGGTCCGGCAAGGCCGCCCGGTTGGCCGGCGGCCTGCTTCAGCGAGCGGACGGCGCTTTCAAGGTCGTAGGCGAACTGTTCGGTCTCGTAGTCGGTCAGGCTGTCACGGCCGGGCTGGGTGGGGTCGTGGGTCATGAGTGCACTCCTGGAGGTGCAGACCCTCTGCGGGAGGGCCAGAGCTGATCGTGGACATGGCCCGTCCTTCCTGTTGAGGAGCAGCAGGCAGACGCTCTGCCACTTCATGACGTTGTTTACGCTCGGTCATTGTGCACGGACTGTGATCATGACTCCACCACTGCGAACGCATCGGCGAGTCTCACCTCCCCTGGTCAGCGCCCGGGTGCACCCTTTCGATGCGAAGGCCCCTGGGAGGGACGAGCCGCGGGGGTAGCCGCCGACCTCAAACCGTCGACCAGCGGCACAGGGAAGGATTCGGCCACGAGACGTGCCATCGCCCGCCCCTCTTCCAGGGTTTCCGCGACTCGCGGCGGTACCGAGGTAGCTGACCTGGGTTCCGTCCGGCGGACGGCGTTCAGCCGCTCTGCGGCCCGGCGTGCGGCATCGGCCTGCGCAAGGCGCTGCTGGGCCAAGCGGTGTTCGGCCGCCGATTCGATGAGGTCTGCGAGGTTCGCTATGAGGAACAGCAGATCAACCGTGAGGTCCCTTTTCTGCTCGCGTCGATCTCCCCACCCGACGTTGGTGATCGCGAGCGTCCGTGCCACCGCGCGCAGGGCGCTTCCGTACGGTGTGACCGGTGGCAGGCGGCCGTACGGTTCTCGGGCGGCGCGGTCGTAGGCGTCGGCGGCCTTGGCCAATTCACGGTTGCCGGTGATGTCCGCCGCGGTGTGCAGGACGTCAGAGGCCGCCGCTGCGAGATCGGCGCGGACACCCGGATCATGGAGACTTCGCATCTGCCAGGCCGCCGTGCCGGCCGCTCGGGCGGCCTCCCGGTAGGCCGCGGCCCGCACCTCATGGTCGGCGGACGAACCGGGCGTCCACCTGCGGGACGCGGCCGCCGGTCGGCGGGGCGCTCCGTCGGTCCACTTGTGGCGCAGCTTGGGCAGGGTGAGGTCAGCGGCGAGCTTGCCGCCGGAGAAGAAGACCGGTTCACCCGCCGAGTTGCTGTAGTCGGGCACCGCGACGGCGTAGCCGGTCACTTCACCTGGCGTCCGCACGCTGAATCTCAGCCGTACCGCCAGTCCGCGCTCGCGCAGGCCGGCGAAGAACGCCTCCTCGCTGTCGGATGCTGCGGCGACGGCAGCCACGTGCCGACGCAGCGCGACGCGAGGCGGCTCCTCCAACCCGGCGCGCTGGGCCCGTTCCAGCTCAGGTCGCGAAGGACGGGGCGCTGCCGTCCGATCCGCGGGCGCGGTCCGGCACAGCCCGTACCGTTGCTCCACGACCTGGCACGCCTCGCGCGCCTTGAGAAAATCACGGTTGATATTGGGCCTCCGGCCGTCCTCTCGCCCGAGTGTGGCCACGACATGGATGTGATCCTTCGCGTGACGCACGGCGATCCAGCGGCACGCATCAGGATCGTCGCGCGGTGCGATACCGGTCTGGTGCATCAGCTCCTCAGCGACGTCGGCCCACTCCTCATCGGTCAAGGCCCGATCCGTAGGGGCCGTCCGCAGCGAGCACTGCCAGACCGGCGCGGCCGGGCGGCTTCGCCTCATCGTCTCCAGGGGCGAGCGAAGCGCCTCGGCGAGCGGCCGGAGATTACGCTTCCCGTTCGCGCGTCTTGCTGGTTCCAGAGCGGCCGGGTGCCGGTACCCGGCAACGATATGCGGGTCGGTGTGCTCGTTGCGCTTGCCCGGCCCGTACAGGTAGCGCAGCAGGTTCCCGACATCGACACCGCGAGTGACCTTCGCGATCACGGCAGACGTCTACCGAGTTCCACGATGACGGCCTCCGCCCGCCGCACCACCTGGAAGCAGTACGCCGCCAACCACGACACCGATTCCGGGACCTCGTTGTAGGCGTTGGCATGGCGAACGAGTTGGTTGAGGTTGACCCCGACCGCGTTGACCTGACGGCTGGCGTTGCGCAGTTCGGCATGCAACGCCACGAGCGCCCCGTCCACAGGGCGCTGCTTGCGAATCGCAGTGCGAACCGTCTTTGCAACAAAGGCACTACAGGCCAGCCCTGCTCGGGTCGCCGCTTCGTGGATCTCTACGTACTCCTGGTCACTAACGCGGATTCTCAGTTCCCGCTCGCGTCGCCGCCCACCGCCGAGCTTTGCTCGACGCTGCAGCGGCTCCGACCTGTCGTTGCCTCGCTTGTCTGTGGTCATACACCTCCGCCCCTGGCTTTTGAGGACCGCGCTCGGTCCCCGCCTGGCCAGTGTGATCTTCCGAGCGGAAGTTATCCACAACAGGTAGCGCTCTACCAGCTATCTTGCATCCCGCATCGAGCTGACTATGCGTCAGTTCACGAAGGCTAGTTCATGTCAATTGACAAGCTGATTCTGACGCTCACTGCCGAGTTCTGCCGCAGCGTTCACCTTTCTGATGAAATCCTTACTACACGGTCTGCGCGACAAGAACAGAATCGCCGAGAACGTCTTCGGTGTCAGATTCGGCCAGTCGATCTGGCGATGGAAGGGCTTTCACCCTACGCAGGCTGCGCGGAGGAGGCAGCCACACTCGTTCCGCCGACGACCTTCCCGGCTTCGACCAAGCCGCGGATGTCAGCCAATGACACCCATTCGATCCGCTCGGTCCCCTAATCCTCAGTAGGCGGTCCGATGTGGTGGCGCCGACCGCCCAGAGCTGTGGTGCTCCGAGCCGAAGATCCCTGGGGGCTTGCGGGGACCAGGGGGCGGCCGCAGCTCCCTGCTTCGAACTAGCTCAACCATCTCTTTATAAGAGACCGGCCGCACCAGGACCGCTGCTCGCACCCAGGTAGACCGGTGACGCCTGGTCGCCGATACCAGCAGCCGTAAGCCTCTGTTGCGGTACTTCCGTGCTGTACAAGCAGCCGCATGCTCCCGCCACCCTTCTCAGGGACGCAGGTGACGATTGCGGCAACATCCACCCGGTTGCTCGGCCCAGGCTTGAAGATAGAACGGCTGCCTGATCGAGAAGGCTCGACCCTGTCGATCCTGGCCACCTCGTCCAGACTGACAAGGAGCGCCGTGCCAATCCCCGACTTCCAGACCTTGATGCGGCCTGTGCTGCACCTGCATGCCGACGGCGAGGACCACGAGTCTGCCGCGATCGTTGCGGCGATGGCCGACCACTTCGCCCTGAGTGCGGACGAGCGTGCAGAGATGCTGCCATCGGGTGGGCAGAAGCTGTTCAACAACCGGATCGCCTGGTCCATCACCCACATGGCACAAGCGGGGCTACTGGAGCGGCCTCGCCGGGGCGTCACCCGGATCACCACTCGTGGCCAGAAGGCCATGGCGGAGAACCCGGACCGGGTGGACATGAAGGTCTTGAACCAGTTCGCCGAGTACCGCGAGTTCCGTGCCCGACGCCGCAAGCCCAGCAAGCCGGTCAACGAGCAGGACGATGCCGCGGATCTGTCGCAGGCGGATGCGTCCCCCTTGGAACTGATCCCGCAACTGGTAGCTGAGGCTCACACCGCCCTCGCTGACGAACTCGTTGAGCGCCTCCGCCAAGCACCTCCGGAATTCTTGGAGCACTGTGTCCTGAAGTTGCTGACCCGTATGGGCTATGGCGGCCCTGAAGGTGATGTGCGCCATCTTGGCGGCCCCGGCGATGAAGGCATGGACGGCCTGATCCGCCAAGACCCCCTCGGCCTGGACGTGGTCTACGTCCAGGCCAAGCGCTACGCCGCCGACCGGACCGTCCACCGCCCCGACGTCCAGGCCTTCGCCGGCGCTCTACAAGGAGCCCAAGCCGCCCGAGGCATCTTCATCGCCACCACCCGCTTCTCACCGGGGGCCATCGACTTCGCTGAGAAGGTTCCCTCGCGGATCATCCTGATCGACGGCCGACGACTCGGCGAACTCATGGTCACCTATGACTGCGGCGTCCAAGAAGCCCAGACCGTCACGATCAAAAAGATCGACGAAGACTTTTTCACCACCGAATGACACCCTGAAACTACGGGATGCCGGAGCCTGTGGATTTACAGTCCCACCGCCAAACGTGCCTGACCTACTGCTACGCTGAGCGTTCCCCCGGACTTCGGCCGGTATTCGGCACGGCGCCCCCGAGTGCCGGAGGGGACCGCCCCGAGGACCGAAGAACACCCGACCGTCCTCGACGATCCCGTCCAGGTGCGCTTGCCCGTCCGGGATACCTCTGGCGGATGGCGTCAGTGAGGGGCTAGGGCGGTCGGACAGCCCAGAGAAGCACCCGGAGCTGTTCTTGCAGGTCGGGAGCCCTTTGTTGCTGCTTGGGGCTGACGGGCAGGGGCCGGGTCGAGCCGACCTTCCGCCCTTCAGCTATGGCAACACCCCTGCCGCGCGAGAGTCGGCCCAGGCTGGACGGTGGGTGAGGTGTGCCGGTGGTTGGGCTCGTTCGCCGCTGTTGCCGTCACAGCTGGGGGCGCCGACCTCGAGCCTTCAACCGCCGTATATGGCGCTCGTGCTGTCCGGCGCGGCGCCGCGGGGCACGATCGATGAGCAACGTTCGCGGGTCGGCTGCCAGCTCGTACAGTTCGATCTCGAATGGCTCGGCGTCGTACTCGACGAGAGGGGCCAAGGCTTCCCGGTCCTACTCGACGGTGCCTCGCCGACGTACCCGATCCCGTCAGACGTGCCCGCTCAGCTCCGCCGCGTCCACGCCTCGACGGTAGCTCGGACGGGCGTCCTTGTTGGGGTCAGGCTGCTTCGTGCTCGCCAACGGTGATGGTGAACGTGGTGTGCATGGCCTTGGCGATCCGGTCCAGCATCGCCAGGGTCGGCACACCGCCACCACCCTCGATGCGCGACAGTGCGGGCTGTGTGATGCCTGCGAGCTCGGCCACTTCTGCTTGGGTGAGTCCCAGTTCCCTGCGGCGCTCGCGGACCATGTCGCCGAGCCGAAGATCAAGACCGGCCATGTCGTACTCGGGGTGGCTGGGTGCTCCCTCGCGCAGTCGTCGCTCACGGTCAAGCTTCCAACGGGTGTGCCCGGCCATTACTTGCTCCTTTCGTAGACATGGTCTGCTGGTCCTGTGTGGGACGTCTCGCAGACCCGTCGTGCGTTCACCGCTCGCTCCACGTCCCGTGGTTGCGCGTCGTTGCGAACCTTCTGGAACACCGTAAGTAATACGATCATGCGGTCTGGACCGGTTGGTAGCCAGTACGTGATTCGCCAGGCCGTGTCCTCCAGGTGGAAGCGAAGTTCGCGGACGCCGTCACGTAGCGCCTTTGTGTGGTCTCCATCGAGCATGTCACCTCGGTCGACCAGGTAGTCGTCCACGTTGCGCATGACGCGCTGGTACTGAGCGAAGGTCAGCGTGTCCAGCCACGTGACGATCTCAGGCTCCATCTCGATCTCAAACATACTGTTGATGATATATACCATCGACGGTAAGTCTCGAAACCAAGGTTGTCTAGTCCCCCGGACTTGTAGGCTCGTCGGGGGAGTCAACTGACGCTGTGAGCTCTCGACCGTCCGAGCCGTTGCTGCCACCGGCTGGCAGTGGTAGCCGTTCAGAGAAGCCCTCGCGGCGCGAGATCGTGGACGCGGTGCTGTAAGTGGTGCCCACCGGCTGCGCCTGGCGGCAGTTGCCCACCGACTTCCCGTCGCGGCAGACGGTGTACTGGTACTCCGTGCGTTGGGAGAAGCAGCGGGTCACGCTGCGGATGCTGGACGTGCTGCGGCGGTAGGTCCGCCAAGGCGAGGCCGTGACGCCGACCCCAGCGCCGGGATCATCGACTCCCAGGGCGTCGACGCTGGCCTGGCTGACCGCAGACCGGCGGCTGGCCCGCGACTACTAACGCCACACCGCCACCTGCGCAGCCATGATCCCCTGGGCCGCCATCGGCATCATGACCCCTCCATCTGGCCCGCGGCGGACGACCCGCCGTCCGTCCTTTACATGCTGAGCGGGCCGGCGTCGTGTCGGCACCTCCGTCTCAAGGTCCGCCAGCCTAAAAACCATTGCGCGACGCCCCATGACCTCTGCCCGACACGGGCCTAGCTCGGCTTGCGCAGTGCGGTAGGCGCGGACCGTCCGCAGTGGCACGGGTCGGTCGTCGGGTCCGCGCCGCAGACGGCGCTCCCAGCATCACACGCGGAGGCGCAGCAGCCGTCCGCAGCCTTGTCCTTGCGGTGGACAGGCCGTCCACATCCGCCCCCCGCGAACTTGGCGCGATTCTTGACCAGTAAGGGGTGGTCGATCTCATCCAAAGGATGATCAAGCGGAAACAACGGGAGGCCGAGATCCTCCAGCAGCGGCCGCAGTGTCGGCCGAGTGGGTTCCGTCGATCAGGTGTCCTCGCTGATCCCGCCGAGTCGTTCGATGTCCTCGGCTGGGATGTCGGTCAGGAGGGAGACGCTGGATGTAGTCGATCCGTCGAGCTCGCGGAGCTTATCGAGCATAGCCTGACGCATCTCCTCGCGGCGGGACACTAGAGCTCGCGCGGCCTCATTGCCAGAGCCTTCTTGGTCACCCGAGGAAGGGCATCATCAGCGATCAACTCCTCTGTTTACGGGTCCACCTTGAGGGGCGCGCTACACAGAGCGCAAGTTCGGCCTTGTCTCGGCGTGCCGGGCGACCAACTGGTCAGCGAGGACGGCCTGCAGTTGGCTGATCTTCGCTTGGGCTTCGGCGAGTTGAGCTTCGAGGTCTGGGCCTGCGTCCTGGCTGCCCTGGGTTGCGCGGATCTTGGCGAGGGCTTCCAGTGCCGTCTCGTCGGCGGTGGGGAGGGTGTGGAGGTAGCGCTCCGTCGTGGAGATCTTGCGGTGCCCGAGGCGTTCTTTGACGACCTGGAGGTCGGCGCCGCCGGCGAGGAGCCAGGAGGCGTGGGCGTGGCGGAGGTCGTGGATGCGGGGTGACCATCCGAGGTCGGCGGCGGCTCGGGCCGGGTGCCAGCAGTGGGTTCGGAACCAGTTGGCGGAGATGTGGGGGTCGTCATCGATGACGCGGGGATTGCGGGGGTTGTCCTTGCCCTGGGCACGGCGCTTGGCGCGATAGGCGGCGTAGGCGGCTCGGCAGTGGCGACATTTGCACTTGCCGAGGCTGTAGGCCGTGGTCGTTCCGTGGGTGTAGGTGCGGCCGTTCGGGGCTTCGAAGGTGAGGGTGTCGGGGTCTAGGAGTTCGAGGTTGGGTGGCTCGGCTCGGTGGCGGCTGAAGATGAGGTCGTCGGGGGTGAGGTTGTTGGCTTCTGCATGGGCCTTGAGCTTGGCGACGATCTGGGGGCTGAGCTTGAAGCGGCGCCAGCGCTTGCCCTTGGGATAGTCCTTCACCAGGAAGCGGCGGCCTTCGGGGTGGAACCTGGGGACGAGTTCGACGACCGAGCGGCTGACGGTGAGGATGCCGGTGGCGAAGTCCAGGTCCTTGACGCGGAGTTCGGTCAGCTCGCCCCAGCGGAGGCCGCTTTCTATGTCGGTCTCGACCAGGAGCTTGGCGGTCGCGTCCGGGAGCGCCTCGTAGATGCGGGCGAACTGTTCTGCGGTGATGATCTGGCGCGGCTTCTCGGGGACGGGGTCGGTCTTCACGCCGCGGCTGGGGTGGTAGACGAGGACGCCGTCGTTGACGGCGGTGGTGAAGATGGCGTTGAGGATCGCGGTTTTGCAGTACTTGATGCTGTAGGCCGAGGCGCCCTGCTTCTTGAGGTGCGTGATCCACTCGCGGACGGTCTCTGAGGTGATGTCCTGCAGCTTCATGTCGCCGAAGTACGGCATGACGTGGGCTCCGAGCGCGTAGGCGTAGTCCTGGCGGGTTGAAGCCTCGATGCGGTGGTTCGGAAACCCATGGAAATCCGAGCGATACCGACGAGTACAAGATGGCACACGAAACTGCCTCTGACCTGCAGTTTAATGGACTTTCCATGATCACCGAAGGGGTGATCAGCGCCGCTTCCAAACTGGCTACGCGGGTTCGATTCCCGTCGCCCGCTCGGACGTTTCCGCAGCTCAGAGGCCATGTGATGGCGATCTTGGAGTGACTCCAAGGTTTTCTATCACTGTACCTGTACGTGATCATGGTGGATCCCGTCGCCGAACCGGCACGGCGGAGCACTCCCACAACCCTCCGTTTTGGACGTCGCCCTGCCTGCGATAACCGGGCACCATGGACAGACCGGTCTGCACTCGGATCCCTGACCGTCGCCGAGGGTGACGGCATGAGCAGCAGTGTCATCAGCCTGGCGCGAGGGGTGGTGCCCTCGCGTCGGTGGAAGCTCCCCAAGCCCGGATGTCTTTGGCCGATGATCGCGCCCGCATCCGGGCCCGGGCCGAACTCGGGGGGTGCCGAAGCTGACCCCGCGAGTTGCGCGCCACTGGGGAGCATCCCCGCAACAGACCGCGCAGCCGACCGGCTCCCTCACCGCCCACGGCACTGCCGAGGTCGCGCGTTGGCTCAACCCGGCGATGGATCGAGTGCCGGACCTGGCGGCCATTCCCTCGGTGCTGGAGCGGAGCCTTTCCGACAGATTTCCTCTGACACACGAGCCCGAAACCAATGACGGCTGCCTGCGATCGACGGCGCAAACGCCCCATCCCTGCCGGGTGAGGTGCTTGCGCCGTTGGGAAGTGCGGCACGAGTGGCTTCAGGCGGCGTGCGGCCGGAGGTCGAGTTTGCGCAGCAGTTGGGCGTTGAGGGCGACCACGATCGTGGACAGGGACATCAGGACCGCGCCGACCGACATGGGCAGGACGAACCCGACCGACGCCAGCACCCCGGCGGCGAGCGGTACGGAGATCAGGTTGTATCCGGCGGCCCACCACAGGTTCTGCTTCATTTTGCGGTAGCTTGCCCGGGACAGGTCGATGACCGACAGCACCGAACGCGGGTCGTCGCCGGCCAGGATCACCCCGGCGGAGCCGATCGCGACGTCGGTGCCGGCGCCGATGGCGACGCCGACGTCGGCCTGGGCCAGCGCGGGAGCGTCGTTGACGCCGTCGCCGACCATGGCGACGCGCTTGCCCTCGTCCTGCAGCGCCTTGACGGTGGCGGCCTTGTCCTCGGGGCGGACGCCCGCGTAGACCCGGTCGATGCCCAGTTCGGCGCCGACCGACTCGGCGACCGCTCGCGCGTCGCCGGTGATCATGATGACCTCGATGCCCCGTTCGTGCAGCGCGTCGACGGCCTGGCGGGATTCCGGGCGGATCTCGTCGGCCAGCTTCAAGGCGCCGATCACCTGCCCGTCGCGGAGCACGTGCAGGATGATCGACCCGTCGGCGCGCCAGCGCTCGGCCACCCCCAGTTCCTTCTGGTGCTCCTCGGTCAGCAGGTGCGGCCCGCCGACCCGGATCCGCCGGCCGGCGACGGTGGCGGTGACGCCGAGGGCGGGGGACGAGGTGAAGTCGGCGGTCTCCGGAATGTCGAGGTGCCGCTCGGCGGCGACGCGGACGATCGCTTTGGCGAGCGGGTGCTCGCTGTCGGTCTCGGCGGCGGCGGCGAGTGCGACCACCTCGTCGGCGGTGAGCCCGGCGGCCGGTTCGACCGCGGTGACGGTCGGCTCGCCCTTGGTCAGGGTGCCGGTCTTGTCGAACAGCACGGCGCCGACGGTGCGCATGCTTTCCAGGGCCAGCCGGTCCTTGACCAGTACGCCGCCGCGGGCGGCGCGCTCGGTGGCGATGGACACCACCAGCGGGATGGCCAGGCCGAGGGCGTGCGGGCAGGCGATGACCAGCACGGTGATGGTGCGGGTGACCGCGTCGTCGGGGTAGCCGAGCAGTAGCGCCCAGACCAGCACGGTGATCACGGCCGCGCCGAGCGCGAACCAGAACAGCCACCCGGCGGCGGTGTCGGCCAGCCGCTGCGCCCGGGAGGAGGAGTTCTGCGCCTGCGACACCAGGCGCTGGATACCGGCCAGCGCGGTGTCGTCGCCGGTGGCGGTGATCTCGATCCGCAGTCCCGAGTCGGTCGCGACGGTCCCGGCCACGACATGGTCCCCGAGGCCGCGCCGGACGGTGCGGGACTCGCCGGTGACCATCGACTCGTCCACCTCGGCGGCGCCGTCGATGATCCGTCCGTCCGCCGGGACGCTGCCGCCCGGTCGCACCAGCACGACATCGCCTACCCGCAACTCGGCGGGGTGCACGGTGACGATCTGATCTCCGTCGAGGCGTTCGGCCTCGTCGGGAAGCAGCGCGGCCAGCGAGTCCAGGGCCGAAGTGGTCTGCGCGAGCGAGCGCATCTCGATCCAGTGCCCGAGCAGCATGATGACGACCAGCAGCGCGAGCTCCCACCAGAAGTCCAGGTGACCGCCCAGGACGCCCAGGCTGGCGCCCCACGACGCCACGAACGCCACAGTGATCGCCAGGGAGATCAGCAGCATCATCCCGGGCCGGCGGGTACGCACTTCGTCGGCGCCGCCGGTCAGGAAGGGACGACCGCCCCAGACGTACATCACCGTGCCCAGCAGCGGGGAGATCCACGTCGTCCAGCCCGAGTCCGGCAGCCGGTAGCCCAGCAGCGAGGCGAACATGCCGGAGAAGGCCACCACCGGCACCGCCAGCAAAAGCATCACCCAGAACAGCCGCCGGAACTGTCCGACATGGTCCCCGTGCCCGCCGTGCCCCGCGTGCCCGCCGTGCCCGGTCGCCGGATGTCCGGAGTGATGGCCGTGACCGGCGTCTACCACGCCCCGAAGGTCCCCGGCCAGACCCCGATGACGGTCGCTCATGATCGCGCCTCCCTTTCCGAGATGGTCAGCAGCTCGCGCAGGCAGTGCTCAAGTAGTTGTCTGGGAAAGCCGTCGGCCAAGCGGTAGTGGACGACGCGGCCGGCGCGGCGGGTCTGCACCAGCCCCGCGCTGCGCAGTTGCTTGAGCGCGTAGGAGGACTGGTCCATCGAGATGTCCAGCGCCAACGCCAGATCTCCGACGCACAGCTCCTCGACCGACACCAGCACGAACAGGATGCGCAGCCGTGTCTGATCCGACAGCAGGGCGAGCAGCACGCCGAGCCGCTCCGCCTCGGCGGCGCCCAGTCCGGCCGCGTGAGCCCGGTCGACCCCCGCGGCATCGATTGGATGCTTGTGTGACAGCTTAGACATATTTGTATTATCGCACGGACGTACGAATATCGTGATGTGTGCTTCGTTACACCCCGGGGGTATGCCCCGAACTGGATCGGCGAGTTGCTCGGACCCGGGCGCCCCGCCGGCCGCGCCCTAGATGCACTCCAGCCAGAGCCGCCTTGCTCGACGGGACCTACCTGCAGCCGAAGGCGGACGCGAACGAGATCCGCCGGGTCGCGGAGGGATCCGCACGGATCGCCATGTCCGGGCCGGTCACCATGGTCGTCGGGGGCAAGCAGGCAACGGTCGGGCCCGGGAGCCTGGCTCCGCACCTGGTCGGATGCCCGAGCACTCGGTGACACGGTCGCCGGAGCGGTCCAGCGACGGCAGGCTCTCGCAGTTCGCGACGACGATGTTCAACGCCGTGTTCTTTGCTGGGCTGCAGGACGTCCAGCACACCCCCCGCCCCGCATCACATGCCGGTAGGGGACGACAGCCGGCCTTCCCGCCCGCAGCCGGTTCTCCGGCACAATGTGCGGAGGACGGGAGGTGGCGCGTGGCCGGATTGGGCGGAGCACTCGAGCGTTCCATCATGGACGTTCTCTGGGCCGCACCCGGCCCGCTGCGGGTGCGTGAACTGCTCGCGAAGCTGAACGAGGACGCGGACAAGGCTCTGGCCTACAACACCGTCCAGACCGTGGCCGAAAGGCTGGCGCAGAAGGGACTGCTTCGGCGTACTCCGGACGGGACGGCCTTCCGCTACGCCCCCACCCGTGCGCGGGAGGAGTATGCGGTCGAGTTGATGCTCGACGCGCTGACCGAATCCGATGATCATGGGGGCATCCTGGCGAGGTTCGCGGAAGCCGTCCCGCTCGAGGACGCCCGCCACCTGCTGGAGGCCCTGCGACGGCGGACGTCCGACGGCCAAGGGGCATGAGGCGTGATCTACCTCGTGATCAGCCTGGTCGCCACGGCGGTCCTGCTGGGCTGCCTGGCGGGGCCCGCGCTCGATCGGCTCCGCCGCCCTGCGGCGAATCCGGGGACCGCCATCGCCTGCTGGCTCGCGGCGCTGGCCGGCACGTTCATCGCCGGCATCGGGATCGTCGCGGTGGCGCTGCTGATGCCGCCGGCGCCCGGCCACGGTTTCGTGGGGTGGCTGCGCGACTGCCTGCCGCACCACGGTGACGAGGCGGTCATCATGGCGGCCGCCGCGAGCCTGGTGCTGCTGACGGCCTGCTGCTCCAGGCTTGCCCGCAGCCTGCCCCGGCTCAGCCGAGCCGTGCGGCACCGGCGCCGGCACTGGGAGATGCTCCGGCTCGTCGCCGAGGAGCATGGACGACACGACGACGTACTCGTCCTCGACCACCCCATCCCCGTGGCGTACTCGCTGCCCGCCCGGGAGCGCGCGATCGTGGTCACCACCGGCACGCAGGAGACCCTCACGCCCGAAGAGTTCGGCGCGGTTCTGGTCCACGAACGGACCCACCTGCGTCAGCGGCACCACGCGATGCTGCTCGTGCTCGACCTGGCCTACACGCTCCTGCCCTGGCTGCCGACCGTCCGCCGGGCGAAGGAGACCCTCCCCCTGCTGCTGGAGATGGCCGCCGACGATACGGCGGCCAGGGCATTCGGGAGGCGGACGCTCGCCAACGCCCTGTGCCGGCTCGCGGCGACCCCCGGTGTCGCGGGCGCCCTCGGCGCCGCCGGCCCTTCGGCGGCGCTGACGGAACGAGTGCTGCGTCTGGAGTCCGCCGAGGTGGCGAAGCGGCGCCGGGCCGTCCGGGCGGCCGCCTCCGCCTTCGTCACCATCGCCGTCGCCGCACCCCTCCTCGTGGCCGCCGCCACCATCGTGCAGTTGACCGAGATCTGCTGAGTCCGTTTCTCACCGCGCGCCCAGGCCCACTTCCTTCTCGCGCTGCTGCACGTGAAGCGTGTACTGGCCGACGATCTGAAACCACAGAGGCGGTTTGTCGTAATCGGCCACTTGGGTGGCGAATGTGGCCACTATCTCCTACGCTCCGTAGGAGCCAACGTGCGGCGTCCCCTCCGGGGACAGCGCTGGCCACGCCGAATCCCGCGGACCTTCGTAGTCCGGGGAACCGGGGAACCGTTCTCCATCCGGGGTGAATCCGCTCGCCATGAGCGGTAGGGCGACTCCGGCCCGAACCCGGCAGCTCACCTGGTAGGCGTACTGGAGAGGACAGTGCATGCAGCGACGAGCTGCCGGAGAAAGAAAACCGATCCGCCGCCGGCTCATCACGAGCTCGGCCTGGACGGCATCGTTCGCCCTTTCCGCGACGCTCGTGGCTCCCCCGCCCGCCTGGGCCGAGCCCAAGCCGACCCGCAAAGAGCTGACCGCCCAGCAGAAGAAGCTCGCAGACGAGGCGGAGAAGCTCAGCGAGCAGTACAACGGGTTGCGCGTACGCCTGCAGCAGGCGCAGCGGGCCGCCAAGGTGGCCGAGGGCAACGCCCTCCGCCAGAAGAAGGCGCTGGACGAGGCACGGGCCAGGATCGTCAAGCTCGCCGCGGACAGCTACAAGAACGGTCCGGCGGACCCGGCGGTCGCCTTCGCATCAGCGGACGACCCACAGTCCGTACTGGACAAGTCGGCCACGCTCAACTACTTCGCCCGCCAGGACAGCGCTCGCGTCGCCCACCTGCTGCAGACGATGCAGTCCGCGGAACGGTCCCGCAAGTCGGCCGAAGCGCGCGCGAAGCAGGTACGCGAACTCACCGAAGAGGCGAAGAAGAAGCGCAAGGAACTCCAGGCCAAGCTGAAGAAGGTCGAAGCCAGGCTCGGCACCGGGCCGGGCGCTCGCGCCAACGCCGGCCCCGCCCCGAACGTGGATCCCGGAGGTGCCTCTGCCAAGGCCATGGCCGCGCTCAATGCGGCCCTGAGCCAACTCGGTGTGCCGTACTCGTGGGGCGGCGGCAACGCGTCCGGCCCGTCCTACGGCACAGCGCAGGGCGCCAACATCAAGGGCTTCGACTGCTCGGGACTGACGCTGTACGCCTACGCCCAGGTCGGCATCAGCCTCCCCCACTACACCGGCGCCCAGTACAACGCCGGCACCCACGTCTCCCAAAGCCAGCTGAGGCCCGGCGACTTGGTCTTCTTCCACAGCGACCTGCACCACATGGGCATGTACATCGGCAACGGCAAGATGGTCCACGCCCCGCAGACCGGTGATGTCGTCAAGATCAGCCCGATCTCCGGCCGGCCGTTCGCCGGCGGCGTCCGCGTGGCCTGACTCCGTCCGAACCCGAACGCCCGGTACCTCGTCCCCGTCACCCGCAACCTGGGGTGACGGGGACGTCTTTCCATGCCACAGGGCGCCGCTCACGAAGGGTGGCGACCGCGGTCTCAGGAAGACCCAGCTACCGCGTGTTCATGCGCGGCGACTGGGACGACGCGCTGAGGATCGTGGACGAGATGTACCGGACGCGCGAGGTCATCAACGTTGTCGCGATCGTCGCCTACCGGCCGTTCCGTACCGATAGGTTCCGATCATGGGGTGGGACGGGGAC
>NZ_SMJW01000073.1 GCF_004348335.1 Actinomadura bangladeshensis
GGCGCCGGGGAGTGCGTGATCGTCGGGCTGACCGGGCGGACCGGCTCGGCGTCGCGGGGCGCCGAGTTCCACCACCAGAGCCCGAAGGAGATCGCGAACAGCACCAGCACGCCGCCGATCAGCTGGACCACCGCCCGGCGGTGGCTCGGCTCGCGATGGCGGCGCAGCGGGCCGGCTCCGCCGCCCCGCGCCCGGCGGGCGGCGCGGCGGGTGCGCCGCCGGTCGCGGCGGCTCGGCGGGCGGGCGCGCTCGCGCGCGGACGGCTCGGTGAACGCGGCGCTCCTGACGAATTCCTCATCGAACACGGGCTCGTCGAAATCTGCGGCCATGGGGGCTCTCCGGCGCGGGGGCTGTCGGGAACCAAGGCTAGTCGACGCCCCCGACACGTCCGACGTCCGCGCGCACCATTTTCTAGAACACGTTCTAGCTAAACCTGTGCGGTTGAGTGAGGTAGCTCACGGGACGGCCTCTTGATGTCGACGATCGCGAGTGGCAACGGAGAGCAGCGCTCGCATTTTGCCAGATGGGAACGATGATGACTGGCAGGTCATCACTCAAACGGTTGATGGAGACCAAAGATTAGACTTGAGTCTCATTTGCTCTTGAAGTCGTCCTGGAACCAGTTCTACGGTGACGGCAAGCGCCGTGACACCGGGAGGTACCGCGCATGACCACCACCGCTTCGGAGACCGCCGCCGTCCCCGCCGGCTTCGACTTCGCCAGCCCGGACCTGATGGCCGAGCGCATCCCGCTCGCCGAGTTCGCGCTGCTGCGCCGGACCGGCGCGCCCTGGTGGAACGAGCAGCCGCGCGGCCGCACCGGGTTCGCCGACGACGGCTTCTGGGTGATCAGCAAGCACGCCGACATCAAGGAGATCTCCCGCGACCACGAGCAGTGGTCGTCCAACGCCAACGGCGCCGTGATCCGGTTCAACGAGACGTTCAGCGCGGAGGAGCTGGACGTCCAGCGGGAGAACCTGCTGCTGCACATGGACCCGCCGCAGCACGCCAAGCTCCGCAAGATCGTCTCCCGCGGCTTCACCCCGCGCGTCATCAACGGCCTGCACGACGCGCTGCAGGACCGCGCGGAGCGGATCGTCGCGCAGGCGCGCCGCCGCGGCGGCGAGGGCGACTTCGTCACCGAGGTCGCGGCCGAGCTGCCGCTGCAGGCGATCGCCGAGCTGATGGGCGTCCCGCAGGAGGACCGGCGCCGGCTGTTCGACTGGTCCAACAAGATGCTCGGCTACGACGACCCCGAGTACAACGACGACCCGGCCTGCGCCGCCGCCGAGATCATCGGCTACTCGATGGGGCTGGCCGAGCAGCGCCGCGGCTGCCCCGCGCACGACATCGTGACCAAGCTCGTCCAGGCGGACGTGGACGGGCGCGGCCTGTCCGACGACGAGTTCGGCTACTTCATGATCCTGCTCGCCGTCGCCGGCAACGAGACGACCCGCAACGCCATCACCCACGGGATGATCGCGTTCATGGACAGCCCGGACCAGTGGGAGCTGTTCAAGGCCGAGCGCCCCGAGACCATGGCGGACGAGGTCGTCCGGTGGTCGACGCCCGTCACCGCGTTCCAGCGGACCGCCGTCCGCGAGGCCGAGCTGGGCGGCGTGCGAATCAAGGCGGGCGACCGCGTGGCGATGTACTACAGCTCCGCCAACTTCGACGAGGACGTCTTCACCGACCCGATGGCGTTCGACGTCACGCGCGACCCCAACCCGCACCTCGGCTTCGGCGGCACCGGCGCGCACTACTGCATCGGCGCGAACCTGGCCCGCCTGGAGATCGGGCTGATGTTCGGCGCGATCGCCGACCAGATGCCGAACATCACCCGGCTGGGCGAGCCGCGCCGGCTCCGCTCCGCCTGGCTGAACGGCATCAAGGAGCTGCGCGTCCGGTACTGACCCGGCGCCGATCCCTCTCAGCGGGACCCGCCCCTCCCCGGCAAAGTTAGAACACGTTACATTCAAAGGTGAATCGTGTTCTAGAAGGAGACCGCATGGGTACCCCGGTGATCGTCGAGGCGGTGCGCACGCCGCTCGGTAAGCGCAACGGATGGCTCGCGGGCATGAAGCCGATGGCCGTCCTCGCGCACGCGCTGAACGCGCTGGTCGAGCGGTCCGGCATCGACGCCGCCGAGGTGGAGCAGGTCTTCGCCGGCTGCGTCACGCAGGCCGGCGAGCAGGGCGGGCACATCGGCCGCTACTCCTGGCTGTACGCGGGGCTGCCCTGGCAGACCGGCGTCACCACGCTCGACGCGCAGTGCGGGTCCTCGCAGCAGGGCGTCCACCTCGCCGCGTCCCAGATCGCGGCCGGTGTGGTGGACGTCGCGATCGGCTGCGGCGTCGAGGTGATGAGCCGCGCCCCGCTCGGCACCAACGTGATGCCCGCGAACCCGCGCCCGGACGACTGGTCGCTCGACATGCCGAACCAGTTCGAGGCCGCCGAGCGGATCGCCGCCCGGCGCGGCATCACCCGCGCCGACCTGGACGCGTTCGGCGCCCGCTCGCAGCAGCTCGCCGCCAAGGCGTGGGCGGACGGCCGCTTCGAGCGCGAGGTCGCGCCCGTCACCGCGCCCGTGCTGGACGCCGACGGCAACCCGACCGGCGACACCCGCGAGGTGACCCGCGACCAGGGCCTGCGCGAGACGACCGCCGACGGCCTGGCGAACCTGCGGCCCGTCATGCCGGACGCGCTGCACACCGCGGGCACCTCGTCCCAGATCTCCGACGGCGCCGCCGCCGTCCTGCTGATGTCGGAGGAGAAGGCCGAGGCCCTCGGCCTGCGCCCGCGCGCGCGCATCCGGACCCAGGCCCTCGTCGGCGGCGAGCCGTACTACCACCTGGACGGCCCCGTGCAGGCGACCGAGCGCGTCCTCCAGCGCTCCGGGCTGACGATGAACGACATCGACATCACCGAGATCAACGAGGCGTTCGCGTCGATCGTGCTCTCCTGGGCGTCGGTCCACAAGCCGGACATGGACACCGTCAACGTCAACGGCGGCGCCATCGCGATCGGCCACCCGGTCGGCGCCACCGGCGCCCGCCTGATCACGACCGCCCTGCACGAGCTGGAGCGCCGCGACGCCGGGACCGCCCTCATCACGATGTGCGCGGGCGGCGCCCTGTCCACGGCGTCCATCCTCGAGCGGATCTGACCCCGACCACCCGCCCCGGCTACCGTGGCCGGGGCATTCCCATGCTTGAACAGGCGCGAAAGGCGGTCTCGGTGCGGCCGGAACCTGAGGACCTCGGCGGCGGGCTGTGGAGCGTTCCCGTCCCCATCCCGGACAACCCGCTCGCGTACACGCTCGTGTACGCGGTGGAGAGCCCGAAGGGGCCCGTCCTGATCGACGCCGGCTGGCAGCACGAGGACGCCTGGGCGGCCCTGCGCGACGGCCTCGGCACGTTCGGGATCCAGATGTCGGACGTGCACGGCGTGGTCGTCACGCACTTCCACCCCGACCACTCGGGGCTGGCGGGCCGCGTCCGCGAGACGTCCGGCGCCTGGATCGCCATGCACCACGCCGACGCCGACATCGTCCGCATGTTCCACGCCTCCGGCATGGGCGGACGCCGTGAGTTCGAGCTGACCGCCCTGCGCCGCGCCGGCGCCGCCGAGTCGGACCTGGCCGGCCCGTCCCAGCGGATCCAGGTGTCCCCGCCCGCCATCCCCGACCGGGAGCTGTCGGACGGCGACCTCGTCGACGTCCCGGGCCGCCGCCTGCGTGCCGTCTGGACGCCCGGCCACTCCCCCGGCCACATCTGCCTCCACCTGGAGGACGGCGACCGCATCTTCACCGGCGACCACGTCCTGCCGCGCATCACCCCGCACATCGGCCTCTACCCCTACGACACCCCCGACATCGACCCGCTGAGCAGCTTCCTCGGCTCCCTCGACAAGGTCTCGGCCATGACCGTGGACGAGGTCCTCCCGGCGCACCAGTACCGCTTCAACGGCCTCTCCGAACGCGCCCAGGAGATCATCGCCCACCACGAGGAGCGCCTGGCCGAGGTCACCGCGCTGCTCTCCGCGACCGCGATCACCCTGTGGGACCTCACGGCGGGCCTCAAATGGCGCCACCCCTGGACCGACATGTCCCAGCAGGCCCGCCGCATGGCCGCCGCCGAGGCCGCCGCCCACCTCCGCACCCTGGAGACCCGCGGCGCGGCCCGCCGCGAGGGAACCGACGACCCCCTCCGCTACGTCCTGCGCTAGCGGGCGCACCCACTGCTCTGCCGCGCAAGCTCGGCGCCGGGACCGACGCCGAACTCCTCGTTCGCCGGCCGCAGGACGGCGACGGCCCGCGTCATCTCGGCCGCGTCGGCCCGCCGCACGGCACGCGGCAGCGCCGGCGCACGGGTGGCGCGCTGCTGCTTGCCCGTGCCCTTGTCCGGCCGCCACCCCGTGACCAGGCGGTTCCGCGCCTCCGCAAGGTCGTGGTCGTCAGCCACGGCCCCGAGCGTCCCGGCACGGCGGGCGTCCGGGCGGAGGACCTTCGTCCCTTGCCCGCCCTGGGACGGGTGTGTCTCATGGAAAGCAAGGGCCGTCGCGGGGCGATCGTCCGGACGGCCACCAGAAACACCGTTTCGGGGGGACGTCCATGGAAACCGGAATGCTGATCAGGTGGGGCGCACCGAGGCAGGGGCGGGAGGAGGAGTCCCTCGACCTCTTCCGGCAGTGCGATGAGTACTACCGCGGCCTCGTCGCGGACGGAAAGCTCACCTTCTACGAGCCGTTCCTGCTCGGCAGCGGCGACTCCGAGGTCGAGAGCGGATTCTTCATCATCAAGGGAGAGGTGGCCGGCATCTTCGGCCTGCTGGACGACCAGAAGTTCCGCAACCTCATGACGCAGGGAAGCATCCTCACCGAGCACTACCGCTTCGACATGCTCGCCGTCGGCGAGAGCGTCGACCGGGGTCTCGACGAGTACCGGCAGGCGCTCACGGCCGTCGGCGTGTAGCCGAGGTCACGGCGCGCCCAGGGCGAAACCGCTCGGTTTCGCCCTGTTCTCGTTCACTGGGAGCTGAGTCACTCCGACGCCCGAGACCCTTGATGAGACTGGAGTCTCATGTTAGAACCTGTTCTAGGTGCGTGCACCAAGCAAGCGCTCGAACGGCCTCCTCGCCTCGTGCGACCTCCGCCCCGGCACGAAGGATCTTCCATGGCACTAGCGACGTCCCCCGTCTCCGCTCACCGGGCCTTCCGCGCCCCCGAGGTCGACGTCATCGATCCGGGCGTGTACGAGCGCGGGGGCATCCCGCACCGGCAGTTCCAGTGGCTGCGCGACAACGACCCGGTGCACTGGCACCAGGACCCCAACGAGGGCGTCCCGGGGTTCTGGGCGGTGACGCGGCACGAGGACGTGGTGTCGGTGTCGCGGCGCGCGAACCCCTACTCCTCGCACGAGCGGACGGCGATGTTCGAGGAGTTCGCCGACGACGACATCGCCATGTACGGCCAGATGATGCTGTTCCAGGACCCGCCGGACCACACGCGGCTGCGCGCCATCGTGAACAAGGGGTTCACGCCGCGGATGATCGGCCGGCTGGAGGACCACATCCGCAAGATCTGCAACGAGCTGATCGACGAGGCGGCGCCGCTCGGCGAGTGCGACTTCGTGGAGAAGTTCGCCGCGCCGCTGCCGCTCTACACGATCTGCGAGCTGCTCGGCGCGCCGCTGGAGGACCGGGAGAAGATCTTCCACTGGTCGAACAAGCTGGTCGCCTTCAACGACCCCGAGTTCATCGGCGGGCGCGAGGAGTCGACGCTGTGCGCCGCCGAGTTCGCCGAGTGGGGCGGGCAGCTCGCGGCGGCGCGCGAGTCGACGCCGCGCGACGACATCGTGACCAAGCTGCTCACGCCGGACGCCGACGGCTCGCGGGTCAGCCTGGAGGAGTTCCAGCTGTTCGTGATCATGCTGTCGATCGCCGGCAACGAGACCACCCGGACGGCGACCGCGGGCGGCATGCTGGCCTTCTTCGAGCGGCCCGACCAGTGGGAGCGGCTGCGCGCCGACCGGAGCCTGCTGCCGAAGGCGGTCGAGGAGATCGTCCGCTGGGTGAGCCCGATCAACCAGTTCCGCCGGACGGCCCTCGTCGACACCGAGCTCGGCGGCACGCAGATCAAGGCCGGCGACAAGGTCGTGCTGTTCTACGGCTCGGCCAACCGGGACGAGCGCGTGTTCGAGAACCCCTACAGCTTCGACGTAGGGCGCGACCCGAACCCGCACATCGGCTTCGGCGGCGGCGGCCCGCACTACTGCCTCGGAACCCACCTCGCGCGGATGAACCTGCGGATCATCTTTGAGACCATCCTTGAGCGGATGCCCGACATCCGGCTCGCCGGCGAGCCCCGCCGGCTCCGGTCCAACTTCGTCAACGGCTACAAGGAGATCCCGGTGAGCTTCACACCGTCGGCCCCGCTGGGGGGCTGACGGCGTCCGCGGACGAGGAGGTTCGAGGCGATGACCACCACCCCCGCTCCCGACATCGAACTGGTCGACCCCGGCGCGTACGAGCGCGGCGGCATCCCGCACGAGCAGCTGGCGTGGCTGCGCGAGCACGATCCGGTGCACCGGCACCACGGCGACCCCGAGCGGGACTACCCGCCGTTCTGGGCGATCACCCGGCACGAGGACGTCGTGCACGTGTCGCGGCATCCGGAGGTGTTCTCGTCGTGGCAGCGGCTCGCGCTGTTCGACGAGCCGCCGGAGGAGCATCTCGTCCTGCAGCGGATGATGATGCTCAACCAGGATCCGCCGGAGCACACGCGCAAGCGCGGCATCGTCAACCGGGGGTTCACCCCGCGGGCGATCGGCGCGCTGGCCGAGCACATCCGCGACATCTGCCGCAGGCTCGTGGCCGAGACCGTGGAGAGGGGGGCGGACGCCGACTTCGTCCGCGACCTCGCGGCGCCGCTGCCGCTGTATGTGATCTGCGAGCTGCTGGGCGCCCCGCCGGAGGACCGGGAGAAGATCTTCACCTGGTCCAACACGCTGATCGGCGGGGACGACCCGGAGTTCCAGCGGACGCCGGAGGAGGGCCAGGCGGCGGCGGCGGAGCTGTACGCCTACGCCAACGTCCTGGCCGCCGACCGGCGGGAGAACCCGCGCGAGGACATCGTCACCAGG
This sequence comes from Actinomadura bangladeshensis, assembly GCF_004348335.1. GTDB lineage: Bacteria > Actinomycetota > Actinomycetes > Streptosporangiales > Streptosporangiaceae > Spirillospora > Spirillospora bangladeshensis. The sequence continues at coordinate 7,141 of NZ_SMJW01000073.1, forward strand.
CTGCTCCAGCCCGACGCCGGCGGCGAGGTGCTGTCCGGGGACGAGTTCGAGCTGTTCGTCATGCTGCTGTCGGTCGCCGGGAACGAGACGACCCGGAACGCGGCGACCGGCGGCATGCTCGCGCTGCTGGAGCACCCGGAGCAGTGGGCGCGGCTGCGCGCGGACCGGGCGCTGGTGCGGACGGCGGCGGACGAGATCGTCCGCTGGGTCACCCCGGTCAACCTGTTCCGGCGGACCGCCGTCCGGGACGTCGAGCTCCGCGGCAGGAAGATCAGGGAGGGCGACAAGGTCGTCGTCTTCTACTCGTCCGCGAACCGCGACGAGGCCGTGTTCGCCGACCCCTGGACGTTCGACGTGGGCCGGGACCCGAACCCGCACCTGGGCTTCGGCGGCGGCGGGCCGCACTTCTGCCTGGGGTCCCATCTCGCCCGGCTTGAGCTGAGTGTGCTCTTCGAAACACTCTTGGACACTGTGCCCAATATTGAACTCAGCGGTAACGTTCGCAGGCTAAGGTCTAGTTTCATCAACGGCATTAAGGAGATGCCGGTACGCGTGCGTCCGGCGTCCCTCGACTGACGGGAGTGGTCCGTGGGCAGGGTCTGGCGTGGCTGAGGCAGGCGAGGCGGGCGGCTCTTCGCCCTCGGATCCGCTGCGGGTGGCCCTGCTCTCGTACCGGAGCAAGCCGCACTGCGGCGGCCAGGGGGTCTACCTCCGGCACCTGAGCCGGGAGCTGGTCGACCTCGGCCACCGGGTCGAGGTGATCTCCGGCCAGCCGTATCCCGAGCTGGACCGGGACGAGATCACCCTCACCAAGCTGCCGAGCCTGGACCTGTACCGGGACGAGGACCCGTTCCGCACCCCGGGCCTCGGCGAGTTCCGCGACTGGGTCGACGTCCTGGAGTTCGCGCACATGAAGACGGGCGGCTTCCCCGAGCCGCTGACGTTCTCGATGCGCGCGCTGCGGCTGCTCAAGCGGCGCCGCCGCGACTTCGACGTCGTGCACGACAACCAGGTCCTCGGGCTCGGCAACCTCGGTATCGGCCGGCTCGGGCTGCCGCTGGTCACGAGCATCCACCACCCGATCAGCGTGGACCGGCGCATCGAGATCGAGGCGGCGCGCGGCATCAAGCAGAAGCTCGGCAAGCGCCGCTGGTACGGGTTCGTCGCCATGCAGGCGCAGGTGTCGCGGCGCATCGGCCCGGTGCTGACGGTGTCGGAGTCGTCCAAGGTCGACATCGTCAAGGACTTCAAGGTCGACCCGCGCGACATCGAGATCCTGCCGCTCGGCGTCGACACCCGCGTCTTCCATCCGCGCGGCGAGCGCGTCCCCGGCCGCATCGTGGCGATGGCCAGCGCGGACGCGCCGATCAAGGGCGTGGACGTGCTGCTGCGCGCGGTCGCCAAGCTCGCCACCGAGCGGGACGTCCACGTCATCGTCGTCAGCAAGCCGCAGAAGGACGGCCCGACCGAGAAGCTCGTGCGCGAACTGGCGCTCGGCGACCGGGTGAGGTTCGTCAGCGGCATCAGCGACGACGAACTGGGCGAGTTGCTGGCGTCGGCCGAGATCGCCGTCGTCCCCTCCCGCTACGAGGGGTTCTCGCTGCCCGCCGTGGAGCACATGGCGTCCGGGTCGCCGCTGGTCGCGAGCCGCGCCGGCGCGCTGCCCGAGGTCGTCGGCGACGCCGGTATCCTCGTCCAGCCCGGCGACGTCGAGGAGCTGGCCGCGACCCTGCACCGCCTGCACGACTCCCCCGAGGAGCGGGCGAAGGCCGGTGCCGCCGGGCTCGCGCGCGTCCAGGAGCGCTTCGCCTGGCCTGCCGTGGCGCAGGCCACCGTCGAGCACTACCGGGCCGCGATCACCCAGCAGAACTACCGGCGGCTGGCCGCCGGGGGCAACTGAGGGACCGTCCGCCGGACGTCCTGCGCATGGAAGGAGCACGACCCTGCTGACCGTGGATTTCCAGCGGTTCCGCGTCACCCCGGGAGACCGCGTCCTCGACATGGGATGCGGTGCCGGACGGCACGCCTTCGAGCTGTACCGCCGGGGTGCGCACGTCGTGGCCTTCGACATGGACGCGGGCGAGCTGGCCGGCGTCGAGAAGATGTTCGGGGCCATGCGCCTCGCGGACGAGGTGCCCGCGGACGCGACCGCCGAGACCGTGCAGGGTGACGCGCTCGACCTGCCGTTCCCCGACGACCACTTCGACGCGATCATCGCGTCGGAGGTGCTGGAGCACATTCCCGACGACATGCGGGCGATGCGGGAGCTGCTGCGCGTCCTGAAGCCGGGCGGCAAGCTCGCGGTGACGGTGCCGAGCTGGCTGCCCGAGCGGGTGTGCTGGGCGCTGTCGGAGGACTACCACACCGCCCCCGGCGGGCACGTGCGCATCTACACGCGCGCCGAGCTGGAGGCCAAGCTCAAGTCGATCGGCTTCAAGGTCGGCGGCCACCACCACGCGCACGGCCTGCACGCCCCGTACTGGTGGATCAAGTGCGCGGTGGGGGTCGACAACGACGGCAACCCGCTCGCCAAGGCCTACCACCAGATCCTCGTCTGGGACATCATGAAGCGGCCGCTGGCGACCCGCGTCGCCGAGCGGGTGATGAACCCGCTGATCGGCAAGAGCGTCGTCGTGTACTTCGCCAAGCCCGCCGTGCCGGACACGCCCGCGACCCCGGCCAAGGAGACGGCGGATGCGGTCTGAGACCGTTCCGCCCTCGGTCCCGGGGGTCCTGACGCCGGACGACGTCGTCGCGACCGCGCGGAGCATCGCGGCGCAGCAGGAGGCGTCCGGCGCCATCCCGTGGTTCTCGCCCGTCGGCGGCGTCCCCGGCCACGTGGACGCCTGGAACCACGTCGAGGCGGCGATGGCGCTGACCGTCGCCGGCTTCGGCGCGGAGGCGCGGCGCGCCTACGAGTGGCTGCGGGGCGTCCAGCGGCCGGACGGGTCCTGGCCCGCCAAGTGGGTGCTCGGCGAGGTGACCGAGCCGGGCGGCGAGTCCAACCACGCCGCCTACCTCGCGGTCGGCGTCTGGCACGAGCTGCTGGCGACCGGGGACGAGGGCTTCGCGCGGCACATGTGGCCGGCGGTGCGGCGGGCGATCGACTTCACGCTCGGGCTGCAGACCCGGCGCGGGGAGATCATCTGGATCCGGCTGGAGGACGGCGAGCCGTCCGACCACGCGCTGCTGACCGGCTGCTCGTCGATCTACCAGTCGCTGCGCTGCGCGGTCGCGCTGGCCGAGCACCTCGGCGAGCCGCAGCCGGAGTGGGAGCTCGCCGCCGACCAGCTCGGGCACGTGGTGGCCGCGCATCCGGAGGCGTTCGCCGACAAGTCCCGCTGGTCGATGGACTGGTACTACCCGGTGCTCGGCGGCCCGGTCCGCGGCCCGGCCGCGGCGCGCCGGTTCGACGAGCAGTGGGACGCCTTCGTCGTCCCGGGCCTCGGCTGCCGCTGCGTGTCGGACCAGCCGTGGGTGACGGCGGCGGAGAGCTGCGAGCTGGTGATGGCCCTGGACGCGGCCGGAGAGCGCGACCGGGCGCTGGAGCTGTTCACGACCATCCAGCACCTGCGGCACGAGGACGGCTCGTACTGGACGGGCTGGCAGTTCGAGAACGAGCGGCACTTCCCCGGGGACCGCTCCACCTACACGGCGGCCGCGGTGATCCTCGCGGCCGACGCGCTGGCGGACGCCTCCCCCGCGGCCCGGATCTTCAAGGAGATCGCGGGCCGGCCGCTCGGGCCGTCGGAGGCGTCCGATCCGCTGGCGTGCGGCTGCGCCCTCGTCGCCGTCCGCTGACGTTCACCTGCGGCGTGTTGTTGTTATGAGCGGTCTCAAAAGAACAACACGCCGCAGATCAACGGAGGGGGTCTGCGTCGGTGGTGCGTTCCAGGACGCGTAGGGAGCCCTCCACCCGGCGTTCTTCGAACGCGCCGCTCTCCAGGGCGCGCAAGTAGAGGTGGTAGGGCGCTTGGCCGCCGTCCTCCGGGTCGGGGAAGACGTCGTGGATGACGAGCGCCCCGCCCACGGCGACGTGCGGGGCCCAGCCCTCGTAGTCGCCCCGCGCGTGCTCCTCGGCGTGCCCGCCGTCGATGAACAGCAGCGCCAGGGGCGTCCGCCAGAAGGCCGACACGGTGCGCGACTGCCCGACGATGGCGACGACCTCGTCCTCCAGGCCGGCGGCGCCGATCGTCTTGCGGAACGTGGGCAGCGTGTCCATCCGGCCGGTGCTCGGGTCGACCAGGGACGGGTCGTGGTACTCCCAGCCCGCCTGGTTCTCCTCCGAGCCGTGGTGGTGGTCGACGGTGACCAGGACCGTCCCCGCCGCCCTGGCCGCCGTGCCCAGGTAGACGGCGGACTTGCCGCAGTACGTGCCGACTTCGAGCATGGGCCCCGTCGCCGCGAGGCGTGCCCCGTAGTCCAGGGCCGTCTCGTACAGGGCGCGGCCCTCGCCGTCCGGCATGAAGCCCTTGGCCATGCGTGCGGCGCGCAGCAGGTCGGCGGGCATCTCGGGGGCGTTTCGGGCGGTCGTCCCCGGTTCGGTGGACGCCTTGGTGTGGGTCATCGATCTCCTCCGTCCGGGCACCCTACTATCCGGGCTCCGCGCGGTGAGACCCGAGTCTTGCCCAGCCTGACTGGAACGTGTTCTACTTTCGGGGGCGAGCGGCCCGGTCCGAACTCGGTTCGGTAAGTTGGCGGTGACGGTTGATCCTCGAAGGAGCAGACGATGAGAGTACGAGTCGACCCGCTGGTGTGCGAGGCGAACGCCGTGTGCGTCGGGCTCGCACCGGAGGTCTTCGACCTCAACGATGACGACGAGCTCCAGATCCTCCAGCCGGACGTCCCGCCGGAGGAGCAGGACCGCGTCCGGCACGCGGTGCGGTCGTGCCCGAAGGCCGCGCTGACCATCGAGGAGTAGGACTCCGCCTTTCCCTCCCGTCATGGCGCGGCCGGGCCCGCCCCGCCCGTATCATCCTTGGGTGATCAACGGTCTGGGGACGGTCCTGGCCGCCGCGGCGCTCGCCGCACCACTGCTCCCGGTGCCGGCCCAGGCGGCGGCGCGGCCCGTCCGCATCCGCGACGTCCAGGGCGCCGCGCACGTCTCGCCGCTGAACGGACGCGGGGTCGCCCAGGTCCCCGGCGTCGTCACGGCGCTGACCGTCAACGGGTTCTGGATGCAGGACCCGGTCCCGGACCGCAAGGCCGCGACCTCCGAGGGCGTGTTCGTCTTCACCGGGAAGCGGCCGGGCGCCGCCGTCGGCGACGCGGTCCGGGTGAACGGCAGGGTCAGCGAGTTCCGGCCGGGCGGCGCGAAGTCCGGGGGGCTGAGCCGCACCGAGATCGACGCGACGGCCGTCTCCGTCACCGCGCACGGGCGGCCGCTGCCCCCGCCCGCCGTCCTCGGCGGCCGGGGCGGGCTCCGGGCGCCCGGGAGCGTGGTCGACCGCGGCCACGGCGACGTCGAGCGGGGCGGCGCGTTCGATCCCCGCCGCGACGCCATCGACTTCTACGAGGCCCTCGAAGGGATGCGGATCGAGATCCGCGACGCCGTCGCGGTCGGACCGGCCCGGTACGGCGAGCTGCCCGTGCTGCCCGCCAACGGCGCCGGCGCCGGGGTGCGGACCAGGCGCGGCGGCATCCTGCTCCGCGACCGCGACCCGAACCCCGAGCGGGTCATCCTGGACGACGCGCTCGCGCCGCTGCCCGGCATGTCCGTCGGCGACCGGCTGCCCGGCGCGAACCAGGGCGTCCTCGACTACTCCTACGACGACTACAAGCTGCTGCTGACCGCGTCCCCGCGTCATGCCCCGGGCGGGCTGCGCCCGGAGACGACGCGCGCGCAGCGGGCCGGGGAGATGGCCGTCGCCACCGCCGGGCTGGACGGGCTGAACCCCGACGCGCCGCCCGCCCGCTTCACCGCGCTCGCCGACGACATCGTGCACGGCCTGCGCTCCCCCGACCTCATCGCGGTCACCGGCATCGGCGACAACAGCGGCCCCGACGACGACGGCACCGTCGCCACCGACCAGACCGTCGCGCAGCTCGTCACCGCGATCAGCGCGGCGGGCGGCCCCGCCTACGACTGGCGCTCGGTCGACCCGCGCGACAACGGCGACGGCGGCGAAGACGGCACCAACGAGCGGGCCGGGTTCCTCTTCCGCACCGACCGGGGCCTGGCGTTCGTCGACCGCCCCGCGCCGGGCGAGCCGGTCCCGGACGAGCCGCCCGACCGGCCCGACCCGGCCGTCACCGCGGTGAAGGCCGTCCGGCGCGGCGGCACCGCCGTGCTGACCCTGAGCCCCGGCCGGATCGCGCCCCGCGACGCCGCCTGGGCGAGCACGCACAAGCCGCTCGCCGGGGAGCTGACCTGGAAGGGCCGCCGCATCATCGTCATCGCGAACCGGTGGTACCCGCGCACCGGCGACGACCAGCCGCTGTTCGGCCGGCGGCAGCCGCCGGCCCGGCCCACCGAGTGGCGCCGCGACGCGCAGTCCCGCGCGGTGGCGGGCTTCGTGAACTCGGTCCGGAGGGCGGACGCGAACGCCAACGTCATCGTCGCGGGCGAGCTCAACACGGGCGGGACGTCCGTCCCCGTCCAGAACCTCACCGCGGCCACCGGGCTCACCGACCTGTCCGCCGGGCTGCCCGCGGGCGACCGCTACACGGCGGTGACCGCGGGCAACTCCGAGGACCTCGACCACATCCTGCTCAGCCGGTCGCTCAGCAAGCGCAGGCACGAGTTCGACATCGTGCACCGCAACGCGGAGTTCGCCGCGCGGGCCGGTGAGCGCGACCCGGCCGTGGTCCGCATCGACATGACCGGACGGTAGACGGCTCCCCCGGATTTGGGAGATGCCGAAAAGATCGTCATGGCATGTCCCGGATTGCCACCGGTGTTTTTCCCGCGTGCGGCGGGGCAGCGACGGATCGTCATACCCCCCATTCGGAGGAGACGCCTTCCATGGCGACCCGATATCGGCCGCACATCAGCCTGCTCGGCCTCATCTACATCATCATCGGCGTGTTCATCGCCTGGGACCGCGGCTACATCGACGAGGGCCTCGTCGAGCGCATCGTCAGCGCGCTGCTGGCCATATTCCTGTGGGTCCTCGTCCTGCTGGGCGTCGACTTCCACATCCACTTCTGACCGCCCCCGACCGGGCACGGGCCGCCCCGTGTCCCCGCCGCGGGGCGGCCCGTGTCCTGCACGACAGATGCACATCGCGTTCCGGTCATAGACCGCACAGTGCCCCAGAGGTTACGTTCCGCTCATGACGAAAAAAGACTGCAGTTGCGGACATGGCGGCGGATGCTCGTGCCCGAAGGGCTGCTCCTGCGGCTGCAACGGCTGACGTCCGCCCGGCTCGCTAGGCCGCGCGGAGCCCGGACCACAGGGCCCCGAGGTCGACGCCCAGCCTCCGGAGAACGCTCACCGCCCCGCTGGAACCGTCCGCGAGGAGCCCCCACAGCAGATCGTCGCGGCCGGCCTGCGCCCGGCGTGCGCGGCGGGCGGCCCAGAGCGCGACCTCGACCGCCTTCCGGCCGCTCTCGTCCAGCACGACCGCGATGCCCGGCCCGGACAGCGTGACCCGCAGCGGACGCAGCGGTGCGCGCCGCAGCGTCCACAGCCGCGGGTCGTCCGCCGCCATGGCCGTGGACTCGCGGACGCGGCGGCGCACCTCGTCGAGGTCGATGCCGAGGGCCGCGAGCAGCTCGCGGTCCCGGCCGGGCACCGCGCCGATCTCCCTGCGGACGTCGGCGGGTTCCGCGCCGATCGGCCCGTGCTCGGCGAGCGCCAGGAGCAGGAACGCGTCGGTCAGCGCGCCGTGGTCGGAGTCGGCCGCGAGGGCGCCCGCGCGGACGATCGTCCGGCGCGCCTCCGGGGTGAACCTGTCGAGCATCGTCATCGCCTCTCCCCGCTCACTCGCGCGGCGTGCTTCTTGTGGACGGACTGGCGCCGCACGCCGAGCGCGTCGGCGACGGCCTGCCACGACCAGCCCTGCGCCCGCGCGTTGCGGACGTGCAGGGCCTCCAGCTCGTCGGCGAGCCTGCGCAGCGCCGCCACGGCCGCGAGGCCCGTCGCCGGGTCGGCGCTGTCGGCGGCCTCCGCCAGCTCCCTCATGGACGTCATGCATGTCAGCCTAAACTGACACCCGCCGTTTGTCAGCCTAGGCTGACGTACTCGTGGGGAGCCGGTAGCGGAGGCGGGTGCCGAGGCGGTCCGCCAGGACGCCGCCGTGCTTCTCGATGACCTTGCGGGAGGCGGTGTTGTCCTCCTCGCAGGTGAGCAGGGCCGGGTCGATGCCCAGGCCGTTCGCGATCGGGAGCGCGGCGCGCAGCATCGCCGAGGCATGGCCCCTGCGGCGCGCCGACCTCCGGACGTCGTAGCCGATGTGGCCGCCGAGTTCGCGCAGCGCCGGCGTGAGCCTGTGCCGGATCGCGATCCGGCCGAAGTACTCGGCGCCGTCCACGAGCCAGAGGGTCGTGTGCGGGACGAAGCCGTCCGGGAGCGGCCCGTCCTCGCGGGCCTGCGCGCGGAGCAGCGCGGCGTACCCGGCGAAGACGTCCGGGTCGTCCCAGCGGCCGCCGTACTCGCGGAGCTCCCGTCCGATCATCGAGTGGTCGTCCGGGCCGCCGCGTCCTTCGGCGCGGAACTCCTCCATGGCCGCGACGAAGGAGCGGTGGACGGCCGTGGTCGGCGCGACGAGTTCCGGCATGGTCTCCCTACTTCGGGACGGAGGCGCGCCAGAGGGTCGGTGCCTCGTCGTCGGTGCCCGTTGCGAGGACGTGCGCGCCCATCGTGGCCAGCGCGGTGAGCCGCTGGTCGCCGGGGCCGGTGAGCCCGCCGACGTCGAGGCGGCGCCAGGTCGTCCCGTCGGCGGACGCCAGGACGGCCGCGTCGCCCTTCGTGCCCGCGGTCAGGACGAAGCCCTGCGGGGTCGCCGTGACGGCCGCGGCGGACAGGCCGGGGCCGATGTTGCGCTGCGTCCAGGTCGCTCCGCCGTCGGTGGACACCAGCGCGATGGCGCCCGCCGAGATCGCGACGAGGGTGCCGGCGCGGGCGGCGACCTGGGTGAGCGGCGCGGTGAAGCCGGGCGGCAGCGCGGCGGCCGTCCACTTCGCGGCGTCCGGTGACGTCCAGATGGCGGGCGCGCTGCCGCGGGTGCCGACCGCCACGTACATCTTGTCCGCCGCGGTCACGTCGGACGGGGTGCCGTCGAGGGCGGCGCGCGTCCAGGTGCGGAGGTCGGTGGAGCGCCAGGCCGAGCGGTCCCCGACCGCGGCGTAGCCGGACGGTCCCGTGGCGGCGGCGACCGGCGGCGGCCCGGCGGGGAACGCGACCTTCTGCCAGGCGAGGCCGTCCTGCGAGGTCATCGCCAGCGGCGCGGGCGAGGTGCCGGACGTCCGGCCCACGGCCAGCCAGCCGGCGGTGCCGTGCACGGCGTCCGAGAGCCGTCCGGGCGTGGCGGGGATCTGGGCCCGCGTCCACTGCACGCCGTCGGGGGCCGTCCACAGCGCGGCGCCGCCGTTGGTGCTGCCGGCCGCGACGGCCAGCCCCGGGCCGGCGGTGAGCGACCGGATCGAGCGTTCCGCGCGGACGGCGCCCGGCACGGTGCGCAGGTCGACGCCGTACAGGTAGGCGTCGTCGCCCTGCCGCCCGGCGACCGACAGCTTGCCGGCCCCGGCGAGCGTAAGGCCGGTGGCCCGCACGGGCGCCGGGACGGTCCCGGCCGGCTGCCAGGTGCGGCCGTCGGCGCTGCGCAGGACCGCGTGCGCGCCCTTCGCGCCGCGCACGATCACGGCGAGGCCGCCCGCCGCGCCGTCGAAGCGCTCGATGCCCGACCCGCCGAAGCGGCTCGCGACCTGCCACTTCTGGCCGTCCGCCGACGTGAACAGCACCCCGAACCGGGTGGTCCTGCGGTGCTTCTTCCGCCCGGTCGTCCGCTTGCCCTCGCGGACGGTCGCGAACGAGCCGCCGCCCATGACCGCCAGGCCCTTCATCGGCCCGTAGGAGCCCTGGGCCTGCGGGACGCCCACGGCGGCCCACGTCCGGCCGCCGTCCGCCGACCGCCACATGCCGTCGGCGCGGGCCGTCCGGGTGACCTTCCTCTTGCCCTTCTTCGCGGTGACCTTCCTGGCGTAGGTGCCGTGGGCCAGGACGACGTTCCCGGCGGCCGCCACATGGTCGAGGGCGATGCCTCCCCTGGGGCCGTCGACGCGCTGCCACGTCCGGCCGTCAGCGGAAGTCCAGGTGACCGCACGGCCCTTCGACGTGCCCACGGCGATGAAGCCGTGGTCGGTGTGGATCAGGTCGTTCACCTGGTCGGACGGCGTGAAGCCCGCGCTGACCGGACGCCGCGTCCAGATCTTGGCGTTCTCGCTCGTCCACTCCACCGTGGCGCCGGCGGGGGTACGGCCGAGCGCCACCCAGTGACCGGACCAGCCGGTGACGAGGTGCGGCGTCTCGCCGGCCGGGGGCGTCGAGCCGTCCTGCGCGCGGACCTCCGCGAGCTTCCAGGTGCCTCCCGCGTCGGTGGAGACGAGGAAGCGCGCTCGCTCCCGTCCCGGCGTGCCGTCGCCCTCGGTGCCCGCCGCGACGACCGTCGGGCCCGTGGAGGTGATGGTGGTGAGGTCCTGGACGAGGCCGTCGGTGGTGGCGGCCGGGTCGAGGGCGAACATCTCGTCCGCCGGGACGGGCCCCTGGATGTCCGGTTCGGCGGGTGCCTCGCCGCGCTGCGACACCGCGACGATCGTCCCGGCGGCGACCAGGACGAGTCCCACCCCGACCGCGGCCCGGGCGCGCAGCCGCCGCCACAGCACCGGCTTCGCGGTCGGCTCGGGGGCGGGCTTCGGGGGTCCTGCGACCCGCACGTCACCGGGCTCGCCCTTCGCAGCCTTCTTCTTGGGAGCGGGCTTGGGCTTGGTGGGCGTCGCCTGCTCCGGCGGGCTCTCGACCCGGACCGCGTTGCGGCTCGCGCCGCGGGCCGCCGCCTGCTCGGCCGCGTCGCGGGGCGGGGCGCCGTGGCCCCAGCTCAGCCCGGCCGCCCGCCACGCCTCGTAGGCGCGCTGCCAGGGCGACAGGGTCGCGCGCAGGCCGGCGACGTCGCCCGCGACGCCGAAGGTCAGGCGCCGCCGGACCTCGCGGGAGCCCGCCGGTCCGTCCTCGGCCGTCCGCGGGGCCTCGTCCTGCTCCGGGGTCCTCGCCGTCACACGCGCTCCTTCACGGTCCTGTCGGACCACCATCAAATCGCGCCACGGGACATCGTGTACCGACATCCGCATGAACGGCGGCCAATGGGGCCGCTGGAGCGTTCTATCACTTCAGAGGCGACGTATCAGACCTTTCGCCCGGATGCCCCCCTTGTACGCATAACCCCGGACATGAACGACCGGCGCGCCCGCCGGCGGGTCCCCGTGCACCTCTGCCGAGACCCCGACACCGTCCGCTTCCACCCGGATACCTGACGGCACGATGATCTCCACCGAGGACTTGTAGGCGAGCACCCGCAGGACCGTGACGGGGCCGTCCAATTCCGCGGCGCGCAGATCGATCGTCCCGGACCCCTTGTAGACGATCGTCGTGAAGCGTTCGGGCAGCCGCCACCGTCCGGCGCGCGTCACCGAACTCTTGTAGGCGACCTGGAAGCGTCCCACCGGCCCCCCGCCCGGACGCACCGGCACGGCCCCGCCGACCGGAAGATCGGCCGCGACGGCTCCCAGCTCGTCATGAGTACGCGCGGCCAGCACGAGGTCGATGCGCTCGTCCAGCTCGGGCTCGTTCAGCCGCCCCTCGGCGAACGCGGTGTGCAGCCGGACGAGCATCTCGTCCCGGTCGCGGTCCGAGGCGCGCAGTGCGGGCGCGGGATGCTGCTCGACGCTCATCACTTCTCCCCTTCGAGGCCGGCCGACCTCCGCAGCCTGCTCCCTCCACCCCGTGGAGGGTCAAGACGCGATACATCGTAACTCTCTCCCGCTCGGCTTTCGAGACATTCGGCCGCATCCCAACGCGCGATCATGCTTACCGGCCTTTCGGACGTCCGTCCGCTAGGTTCGAAGCAGCCCGTAGATCGAGGGTGAGGGGGGACGATCCATGGGCGGGACGGTCGGCCGCGCCCACGGCCCGTACACGCTGTACGACCTGGACGCGCTTCCGGAGGAGGGCCGCCGCTACGAACTCGCCGACGGCTGGCTGAACGAGCTGCCGGGCGACCTGTGGCACGACCACGCCGCGGAGCAGCTGAAGACGATCCTGAAGGACGCGGCCCGCCAGGCCGACGCCGACGTCCACATCGCCGGCGCCCCGCAGGACGTGACGACGCCGTCCGGCATCCGCAAGCCCGACGTCTTCGCCGTCGCCCGCGACGTCGCCCGCGCCGCCCTGGAACGCCAGACCCGCACCTACTACGGCCCCGACCTCATCCTGGTAGCCGAGGTAGTCACACCGCGCACGGTCAACGAGCAGATCGACCGCGTCCGCAAGGTGGACGAGTACGCCGCGACGGGCATCCCCCACTACTGGCTGGTCGACCTGGAGCCCCGCCCCACCATCACCCTGCTCGAACTGCGAAACGACCACTACGAGCTAACCGGCAAGGCCCGCTCCGGCGAAACCCTGACCCTGGACCGCCCCTACCCCATCACCTTCGACCCAGCCCGCCTCTCCGAAATGGACTGACCCCAGGCCGGTGCGATGCCGGCGGGCAACACTCAAAGATCGAGGTCGCCCGCCCTGACCTTGGCCAGCAAGCCATCGAAGGCAGCGCGCTCCATGGCGATGTACCCGCCCTCCGGGTTCTTGCTGTCGCGAACACCGACGAGCCCCGACGCCTCCGCGACCTCCACACACTGGCCGCTCTGCCCGCCGCTGCGGCTGCTCTTACGCCAGCGGGCGGACGAGAAATCAGTCGTCCTCACAGTCCCTCCACACAGGTGCACAACCGCTCAAAGATCGAAGTCGCCCGCCTTCACCCGAGCGAGCAGGACAGAGACCGCGCCACGATCCAGCACGAGGTGACCACCCTCCGGAGACTTGCTGTCGCGAACACCGACGAGCCCGGACGCCTCCGCGACCTCCACACACTGACCACTGTTCCCGCCGCTGCGGCTGCTCTTACGCCAGCGGGCGGACGAGAGGTCGGTCGTCTTCACAGTTCCTCCTGTGCCTTGCGGATCGCGGCTTTCGAGTCCTCGGCGTTCAGTGCCTTGGATCTGATCAATTCGAAGAGTACGCCAAGTTCGGCGACATATCCGGCATCGTCGATGAGTCTGCCACGTCCACACGCCATCTCGACGTAGGCGGTGTCGGGTTCCCCCGTGGAGGACAAGATCGTGAACGCACCCTCCGGACACAGCTCAGCGTCCTCTGGTACGACATGGACATGGACGTGAGGTAGTTCCGACAGCGTCAGCAGGTGTTCGAGTTGAGCTCGCATGACCTCGGCACCACCGAACGGCCGGCGCAGTACGTGCTCGTCGAAAAGCGCGGTCACGACAGGAGGATTCTCCCGATGCAGGATCTCCTGCCGCTCGATCCGAGCTGCGACGAGACGCTCCAGTTTGTCCGGCTGCTGGCCCGCGCGCAGCACAGCTCGCGCGTAAGCCTCTGTCTGGAAGAGACCGGTGACCACGAAGTCTTCATAGATCTTGCTCATGCCCGCCTCGATTTGGGCGTCGATGAACTCGGGGAAGCCTGCGGGGAGGCCGGTCTCTTCGACGACGCGAGGATAGAGGGCCTCGAAGAACTGACTCAGGCCGAAGACCTCGTCCAGCTTCTGGCAGACCTTCAGCGTCGGGCGGCGGGTGCAGAGTTCGATACCGCTCACCATGCTGCCCGATATGTGGATTTTTGCCCCAAGGGCGGGCTGTGACCAGCCTTTTCCCTCACGATGACGCTTGAGGTGAAAGGCGAAGAATGCTCGGGCCGATTCCGAGGGGTGCGGGGGCTGCATGAGAATCCTCCCGATCTACACAGGGCGTTGTGCGGTCACCTGATCACTTGTGGAGATGAAGCCATAGCCGAGCGTAATCGAATCGACCAAGGATTGTGGGCCGTACGGCAATTCCCACGCAATGAGGTCGATCATGAAACTCGCCGATCAATTCGTCCGCCGCCAGATTCGCGGGGCGTGACAGGATGGGTGTGCACGAACGGCGGTCAGGAGGACGGGTTCTTCCGCCGCCCCCTTCCGAGCCGAAGGCCGCGCGGCGTCCCGGGGCGCCGATGCCGCAGCGGGAGCGGATCACCTTCCTGGTCCGGCTCAACGAGAGGTTCGTCCGGGTCGCGGGGCTGCTGACGGCCTTCACCTCTATCGACGGCTACCCCGTTCTCAACGTCATCCCGCACAAGATCCCCGGTCGCGCGGCGACAGTCGGGTGCCGCTACCGCGACGGGCAGTGGTGGTTCTACGACGTCCGAACCGGCGCACCGATCCGTCCCGCGAACGAGCTGGACGCGGCCGCTTCCCAGATCAGGGTGGCCATGTCCCAGGTGACGCGGTGAGTGAGCCGCCGGGCGCGCGGAAACCGCGCAAGATCTTCGTCTGGGACGTCCGAAGCCGCGATGCCGGGTGGGCCGGGGTGACCGACGACCGTGGCACTGCAATGCAGCACGTCCACCGGCTCCTCCGCAACGGCGGACCCGACGGGCGGGGGTCGGTTCGCCGGGTCGCGCTCGACCCGCTCGGCCGCGTCCGCTACATCCACCTCAGAACGGTCGCCGAAGCGTGGCGGGACGAAGGGACCGGCGCCGTCGTCTGGCGGGACGGGTGAACGCCGCGCAGTACCTCGACGCCCTCGCCGCCGAACTCCACGCCGCGGGCTGGTCGACACGGCCCCGGTACGAGCGCATCCCCATCCTGCTGCACGTCTTCTCCCCCGACCTCCCACAGATCGGCGAGAGCATCCACGTCAAGGCCGGGGTGGGCGGCGTGCCCTGGTTCGTCTCCTCCACTGGAGACCCGCTGAGGCCCTGCCATGATCTGGCCGGCACCGCCAAGGACATCGCCGCGCGGCTGGCACCGTTCTCGCACGATGTGCACAGCGCCCGCCGAAGGCAACGCCCTCGGTCGGCCCGCTGCCGGATGGCGCGATTCTTGCGGATGTTGGCGATCTTGCCGCTCGTACGGGCGGCGCGTCCGGGGAAGGGTGGTCAGCGTTGGCATCCATGATGAGGAGGTCGCCGTGGCGGAAATGATGCGGGCGGTCCGGCAGGACGTGCTGGGCGGGCCCGAGGTGCTCAAGATCGTCGAGGTCGAGCGGCCGGAGCCGGGGCCCACGGAGGTGCTCGTGCGGGTGCGGGCGGCCGGGGTGAACCCGACCGACTGGAAGCACCGGGCGGGCGGCGGGTTCCTCGGCCAGCCCCCGTTCACCCTCGGGTGGGACGTGTCCGGTGTGGTGGAGAAGGTCGGGATCGGAGTGACGCTGCACAAGCCCGGCGACGAGGTCTTCGGGATGCTGCCGTATCCCTTCGGGGTCGGGTCGCACGCCGAGTACGTGACGGCAGCGTCGCGGACATTCGCGGCGAAGCCGTCCGCGATCGACCACGTGCAGGCGGGGGCGCTGCCGCTGGCGGCGCTGACGGCGTGGCAGGCGCTCATCGACACGGCGGGCCTGCGCGAGGGGCAGCGGATGCTGATCCACGCGGCGGCGGGCGGCGTCGGACACCTGGCCGTGCAGATCGCCAAGGCTCACGGTGCGTACGTGCTCGGGACGGCCAGCGCGGGCAAGCACGACTTCCTGCGCGGCCTCGGCGTGGACGAGCCGATCGACTACCGCGGCGTCGACTTCGCCGAGGCGGTAAAAGACGTCGACATCGTGATCGACACGATCGGCGGCGACTACGGCCCGCGTTCCCTGCGCGTGCTCCGCCCCGGCGGCGTGCTCGTGTCGCTGGTGCTGAGCAAGCTCGCCGACACGAACGCCGACGGCGTCCGGACGGAGACCATGCTGGTCGAGCCCGACCACCACGCGATGACGCAGATCGCCGCGCTCGCCGAGGCCGGGACGCTGCGCGCCGAGATCGACTCCGTCTTCCCCCTGGAGGACGCCGCGAAGGCCCACGAGCGCGGCGACACCGGCCGGGTCACGGGCAAGATCGTCCTGACCGTCTAGTGCGTTGACCTGCGGCGTGTTGTTGTTATGAGCCGCCGGATAACAACAACACGCCGCAGATCAACGACGTGGCGGCCCGGTGGACGCTCGTGGTCGCCGCACTAGGCTCGATGCGTGCTGCTGCTGACGACGCTTGACGCCTGGGAGGCCGAGCCCGGCCCGCGATTCGTCCTGCCCGAGACCGGTGCCGCCTGGACGCCCGAGGAGGGCGCGCTCGCCGTCGCCGACGACGTGTTCGAAGAGGGGCAGGTCATCGCGGTCACGCTGGATCCCGAGCCGGGCGCGGTGCCGGCCCGCGGGGTGATCGACAAAACGGCGGCGTCCCGCGTCCGCTACCTGCGGCGCGGGCCGGACGGCAGGCACGCCGCACTCCTCGACCGGCCCGCGACGGCGGCGGCGCTCGACCTGCTGCCGCACCCCGAGGGCGGCTGGTACCGGGAGACATGGCGCTCGGACGTGACCTTCACGCCGGACGGCTATCCGGGTGAGCGGGCGAGCGCGACCGGCATCTACTTCCTGCTGCCGCCGGGCGAGGAGTCGATGTGGCACGCCGTCCGGTCCGCCGAGGTGTGGCTGTGGCACAAGGGCGGGCCGCTGGCGCTGCTCCTCGACGGCGACGGCGAACGCCCGTCCGGAGACCCGGAGACGGTCATGCTCGGCAACGGCCTGGCGGACGGGCAGGTCCCCCAGGCCGTCGTCCCGCCCGGCGTCTGGCAGGCGGCACGTCCGGCCGGGGACGAAGAGGTCCTGGTCAGTTGCGTCGTCTCCCCCGGCTTCGACTTCACCGACTTCCGCGCCCTCCCCTAGGCATCGAAGCGGAGCAGGGTTGGGGAGCGGTGTGCCGCCTGCGTGCGTGGCCTCACGGTGGGCGGCACACCGCTGGCTCAGTCGGAGGAGAACGCGGCGTCGAAGGCGCCTTCCGGCGGCTCCATGGCGTTGAGGGCGCGGACGAACTCCAGCGCCTCCGGGGCGCCCTGGAGGCGGTCCATGCCGGCGTCCTCCCACTCGACGGAGATCGGGCCGTCGTAGCCGATCGAGTTCAGCGCGCGGAACACGTCCTCCCAGGGGACGTCGCCGCGGCCGGTGGAGATGAAGTCCCAGCCGCGCCGCATGTCCGCCCAGGGCAGGTGGGACGACAGGCGCCCGCGCCGGCCGTCGCCCGTGCGGACCTTGGTGTCCTTGCAGTCGACGTGGTAGATCCGGTCGCGGAAGTCGAACAGGAAGCCGACCGGGTCGAGCTCCTGCCACACGAAGTGGGACGGGTCGAAGTTCAGCCCGAACGCCGGGCGGTGCCCGATCGCCTCCAGGGTCCGGACGGTCGTCCAGTAGTCGTAGGCGATCTCGCTCGGGTGGACCTCGTGCGCGAACCGAACGCCGACCTCGTCGAACACGTCCAGGATCGGGTTCCAGCGCTCGGCGAAGTCGACGTAGCCGCGCTCCACCATCGCGTCGGGGGTGGGCGGGAACATCGCGACCGTGTGCCAGATCGAGGAGCCGGTGAAGCCGACGACCGTGTCGACGCCCAGTGCGGCGGCGGCGCGGGCGGTGTCCTTGATCTCGGCGGCGGCGCGCTGCCGGACGCCCTCCGCCTCCCCGTCCCCCCAGATCCGCTCCGGCAGGATCGCCTTGTGGCGTTCGTCCGGGTTGTCGCAGACGGCCTGGCCGACGAGGTGGTTGGAGATCGCCCACACCTTCAGGTCGTGCTTGGCGAGCGTCTCCAGCTTGCGCGGGATGTAGGAGTCGTCGGCGAGGGCCTTGTCGACCTCGAAGTGGTCGCCCCAGCAGGCGATCTCCAGGCCCTCGTAGCCCCAGCCGGACGCGAGGCGGCAGACCTCCTCGAACGGCAGGTCGGCCCACTGGCCGGTGAACAGGGTGATCGGTCGTGCCATGGTCAGTTGCTCCCTTCGACGTCGACCCAGCTGCGGGACGCGGCGCTGTCGGCGACCGCGGCGAGGACGCGCTGGACCTGCAGGCCGTCGGCGAACGACGGGCGCGGGTCGGTGCCGTCCGCGATGGCGGTGAGCAGGTCGGCGATCTGGTGGGTGAAGGTGTGCTCGTATCCGAGGATGTGGCCGGGCGGCCACCAGTGTCCGGCGTACGGGTGGACGGGCTCGGTGACGACGATGCGGCGGAACCCGGCGGTCGCGCCGTCCTCGGTCCCGTCGTAGAACCAGAGCTCGTTGAGCGATTCGAGGTCGAACGCCAGGGCGCCGGACGAACCGCTGACCTCGATGCGCAGCGAGTTCTTGCGGCCGGTCGCGAAGCGGGTGGCCTCGAACGTGGCGAGCGCGCCGGCGTCCGTGCGTCCGATGAACAGGGCCGCGTCGTCGACGGTGACCGGCGCGGTGCCGCCGCCCGGCACGGGACGTTCCGGGACGAAGGTGTCCATCAGCGCCGACACCCCGACGAGCGACTGCCCGGTGATGAACTGGGCGGTGTCGATGATGTGCGCGCCGATGTCGCCGAGCGCGCCGGACCCGGCCCGGTCGCGGTCCATCCGCCAGGTGAACGGGGCCTCCGGGTCGGCCAGCCAGTCCTGGAGGTACTGCGCGCGGATGTGCCGGACGGTCCCGATGCGCCCCTCGTCCACCAGCCGCCGCGCCAGGGTGACCGCCGGGACGCGCCGGTAGTTGAACCCGACCATCGACCGGACGCCGCGCTCGCGCGCCCGGTCGGCGGCGGCGGCCATCGCCTCGGCCTCGGCGACGGAGTTGGCGAGCGGCTTCTCGCACAGCACGTGCTTGCCGGCGTCCAGCGCGGCGACCGCGATCTCGGCGTGGCTGTCGCCCGGCGTGCAGATGTCGACGAGCTGGACGTCGTCGCGGCGGAGCAGCTCCTTCCAGTCGGTCTCCACCGACGCCCAGCCGAGCGCGTCCGCGGCGGCGCGGGCGCGGTCGGCGGAACGCCCGGCGAGGGCCGCCATGACGGGCGTCAGCGGCGGCCCGAAGAACGGCCCGACGCTGCGCCACGCCTGGGAGTGGGCGCGCCCCATGAACGCGTACCCGACCATCCCGACTCCGACGGTCGTCATATTCAGCTCACCTCTCTATGTGACCGGCGCGCCCGCCGCGGGAGCGGGGCGGGCGCGCCGGTGCCCCCGTCGCTCAGGACTCGAAACCGAGCGGCATGTACGTGTCGACGTTGTCCTTGGTGACCGTCTCGGACGCCAGCGTGACCGACTGCGGGACCTGCAGCTCCACCAGGTCGGTCATGCCCTTGCCCTGCGCGATCAGCCGCCCCAGCTTGATCGCGGACGCGGCCATCGTCGGCGGGTAGGTGACGGTCGCCTCCAGTACGCCGCCGCCGGACTTGATATCCCGCATCGCGTTGGCGGACCCGGCGCCGCCGACCATGAAGAACTCCTTGCGGCCGGACTGCTTGATCGCGGCGAGCACGCCGACGCCCTGGTCGTCGTCGTGGTTCCACATCGCGTCGATCTTCTTGTGCGCCTGGAGGAGGTTCGTGGCGACCTGGTTGCCGGACTCGACGGTGAACTTCGCGTCCTGCTTCGCGGTGACGGAGAAGCCGTAGGACTTCAGCGCGTCGGCGAAGCCCTTGCTGCGGTCCTGCGTGAGCGGCAGCGTCGCGATGCCCTGGATCTCCACGATCACCGGGTCGGAGACGCCCTTGTCCTTCAGCTTCTTGCCGATGTAGTGGCCGGCGGAGACGCCCATGCCGTAGTTGTCGCCGCCGATCCACGTCCGGTACGACAGCTTGTCGGGGAAGACGCGGTCGAGGTTGACGACCGGGATGCCGGCGTCCATCGCCTTGCGGGCCACCTGGTTCAGCTGCTCGCCGTCGTTCGGCAGGATCACCAGGACGTCCACCTTCGCCCGGATGAGGGTCTCGACGGCGGAGATCTGCTGGTTGATGTCGTTGGTCGGCTCGACCGGCTTGAACGTGACGTCCTTGTACTTCTTGGCCTGCGCCTCGGCGTTCTTCGCGATCGCCGCGATCCAGCCGTGGTCGGCGGCCGGCGCGGAGAACCCGACGGTGACCTGCTTGCCCGGCTTGTCGTTGTCGCCGGCGAGCGCGCCGGTCTGCGCCGCGGGCGCCGGGTCGTCCTTCTCGCTGTTGCTGGTGCAGGCGGCGGCGAGGCTGCCGGCCGCGACGACGGCGCCGCCGAACAGGACGCCTCTGCGGCTGGGACGAGGGCTCTGATCACGCATGACGTGCTCCTGATGAAGGGATGGGGCGTCCCCCGCCGCGCGCGTCCCCGCTGCGCGCGGCGCTGGACATGGGGGGTGGTGGACGGGTCAGGTGGGCGAGCGGAGCCCGCGGCGCTGCAGCAGCACGGCGATGCCGATGATCACGCCCTTGGCGATGAGCTGGTCGCTGGTCTGCAGGCCGTTCAGGATGAACAGGTTGGTGATGACGGTGAAGATCAGCACGCCGAGGATCGACCCGACGACGGTGCCGCGCCCTCCGGTGAGCAGCGTCCCGCCGATGATGACGGCGGCGATCGCGTCCAGTTCGTACAGGTCTCCATGGGTGCTGGAGCCGGTGGTGGTGCGCGCCATGATGATGAGCGCGGCGATGCCGCAGCAGAACCCGGACAGCGCGTACAGCAGCAGGGTGTGCCGGCGGACGTCGATGCCGGCGAGCCGCGCCGCCTCCGGGTTGCCGCCGACCGCGAACGTCCGGCGGCCGAACGTGGTGCGGTTGAGCAGCACCCAACCGGCGACCGCGACCGCCGCGAAGATGTAGACGACGAGCGGGATCCCGAGCACCTTGGTGGTGGACAGCGAGACGATCGCGTCGTTCTCCGGGCGGACGAGCTGGGTCTTGCGGTCCGACATCCGCTGCGCGAGGCCCCGCGCGGCGACGAGCATCGCGAGCGTCGCGATGAACGGGACCATCCGCCCGTAGGAGATCAGCAGCCCGGTCACGACGCCCGTGCCCGTCCCGACGAGGATCGCGCAGAGCGCCATCACGCCCGGCCCGTAGGACTGCGTCGCGACCGTCGTCGCCCACACCGAGGCGAGGGCCATGACCGATCCGACGGACAGGTCGATCCCGCCGCCGATGATCACGAAGGTCTGGCCGACGGTGATCACGCCGATGGTGGCGGCGAGCGCGAGGATGCCGATGATGTTCCCGGACGTGGCGAAGTTGTCCGGCTCGGTCACCAGGCCGACGACCGCGAGCAGGACCAGCGCGGCGACCAGGCCGAGGTGGTGGACCTCGCGCTTGCCCGCGGCGCCGCCCCGCACGAACGGCAGCCGGGGCCCGCCGGTTCCGGCCGCCTTCTTCGCCGGCGGCCCCGACTCGCCCTCCCGGGGGGTCTGGGGGGTCGGCCCCTCAGAATGACGCGTCTCGGTCACAGGGCACTCCCTTCCATGATCATGTTCAGCACGGTGCCCTCGTCGAGGTCGCGGGCGTCGCCGGTGTGCACGACCCGCCCCTCCCGGACGACGAGGACCCGGTCGGCGAGCCCCAGCACCTCGGGGACCTCGCTGGACACCAGCAGCACCCCGATCCCGCGCCCGGCCAGCTCCCGGATCACCGCGTACAGCTCGGCGCGGGCGCCGACGTCCACGCCGCGGGTCGGCTCGTCCAGGATCAGCAGCCGCAGGTTCTCCGCGTCGAGCAGCCAGCGGGCGAGGACGACCTTCTGCTGGTTGCCGCCCGACAGCGTCACGACGGGGCGCGACGGGTCGGGCGGCCGGATGTCGAGCGCCTCGATCTGGCGGCGCACGTCCGCCACCTCGCGGCGCCGGTCGAGCCAGCCGAGCCGGGCGTAGCGGGACAGCCCGGCGACGGTGACGTTCCCGGCGACGCTCTCGTTCAGCAGCAGCGCCTGGCTCTTGCGCTCCTCCGGCGCCATGCCCATGCCGCGCCGCACCGCCGCGCCGGTGTCGCCGGGCCGGACGGGACGGCCGTCCACGAGCACCCGGCCCCGCGCCGCCCGCCGGGCGCCGTAGATCGTCTCCAGGATCTCCGAGCGGCCGGACCCGACGAGCCCGGCCAGCCCGACGATCTCGCCGGCGCCGACGGTGAGCGACACGTCCTCGAACGCGCCCGGCAGCGCCAGCCCCTCGACCCGCAGCACCTCGGCGCGGTCGCCGGCCGCCTCCGGCCGCTCGGGGAACACGTACTCGACGTCCCGGCCGGTCATCAGCGACACGATCTGGTCGGTGGAGGTGGTCTTGGCCGGGAGCCCGACCGCGACGGTCCGGCCGTCCTTCAGGACGGTCACCCGGTCGCCGATCTCGCGGATCTCCTCCAGCCGGTGCGAGATGTAGACGACGGCGACGCCGGCGGCGGTCAGCTCCCGGATGATGCGGAACAGGTTGCCGACCTCGTCGTGCGCGAGCGCCGCGGACGGCTCGTCCATCACGATCAGCCGGGCGTCGTGCGAGAGGGCGCGGGCCATGCTGACGACCTGCTTGCCCGCCGCCGGCAGCCGCCCGACCTCGCGGCGCGGCGGGATCTCGCCGTGCCCGAGCCGGCCGAGCAGCTCGCGCGCGGCGCGCTCGGCGTCCCCGCGCCGGGTGAACCCGAGGCGCGCCTTCTCGTGCCCGAGGAAGACGTTCTCGGCGACGGACAGGCCGTCGACCAGGTCGAGCTCCTGGTAGATGGTCGCGATGCCGGCCCGCATCGCGGCGGTCGGCCCGGCGAGCCTGATCGGTTCCCCGGCGAAGACGATCTCGCCCTCGTCGGGCTGGTGCGCGCCCGCGAGCACCTTGATGAGCGTGGACTTCCCGGCGCCGTTCTGCCCGAGCAGGCAGTGCACCTCGCCCGGAAGGACGTCGAGGTCGACGCCGTCCAGCGCGCGGACTCCGGGGAACTGTTTGACGATGCCGCGCATCCGCAGCAGCGGTTCCATCTGTGCGGCCTCCTCAGGACGCGGAGAAGACGTGGTCGCTGATGAGCCGGGCGCCGCCGACCACGCCGGCGGCGCCGGCGAGTTCGGACAGCACGATCGGGAGGTTGCCGGTCGCGAGCGGCGCGGACCGGCGGTAGACGACGCTGCGGATCTCGGCGAGCAGCGTGTGCCCGAGGCCCGCGACGCCGCCCGCGATGATGACGAGCCCGGGGTTGAAGAAGCTGACCAGCCCGGCGAGCACCTGCCCGACGTGCCGGCCGCCCTCCCGGATGATCCGCACCGCGGCCGGGTCGCCCGCGGCGGCCGCCTCGCCGACGTGCTCGGCGGACAGCTCCCCGTGGGTCTCCAGCAGCGCGGCGAGCACCGGCGACTCCCCCGAGCGGGCCGCCGCCTCGGCGTCCCGGGCGAGGGCGGCGCCGCCGAAGAACGCCTCCAGGCACCCGGCGTTGCCGCAGGCGCAGACCGGGCCGTCGTCGTCGACCCGGATGTGGCCGATGTCCCCGGCGCTGCCGGACACGCCGCGGTAGATGGCGCCGCCGACCACGATCCCGCAGCCGATGCCGGTGCCGATCTTCACGAGCAGGTAGTCCTCGACCGACCGGGCGAGCCCCGCGTGCAGCTCGCCGAGCGCCATGAGGTTCACGTCGTTGTCGACCAGCACCGGGCAGCCGAGCTCCTGGCCGATCGCGTCCCGCACCGGGAAGCGGTCCCAGCCGGGCATGATCGGCGGGACGACCGGCATGCCGTCCCGGAAGCTGACCGGCCCCGGTACCCCGATGCCGGTGCCGTGCACCTGCGGGATGAGCCCCTCGTCGCGCAGCTTGCCGAGCAGGTCGAGCGCCCGCTCCAGCACCACGGTCGCGCCCTGCCGGACGTCGCACTGCTCGCTGACGTGGCCGAGCACCTCCAGCGTCCCGTCGGTCACCGCGACGTCGATCGAGGTGGCGCCGATGTCGAACGCGACGAACCGCAGGCTCGGCGACAGCCGGACGATCCCGGACCGCCGCCCGCCCCGCGACGCGGCGAGCCCCGCGCCCTCGACGAGGCCCAGCTCGACGAGCCGGTCCAGCTCGACCGCGAGCTTCGACCGGGACAGCTTGACGACGTCGCCGAGTTCGGCCCGCGACCGCGGCCCCTCGTCCCGCAGCAGCCGCAGCAACCGTGCCTGATGCACGTTCTGCGGACGAGCCGACATGCGCATCACGCCGTCCTCTCGGGATCGGTCCGGGCCCCGGAGCCGCTGTGACTCCGGTCTCATGGCCGAGACCGTAACCCGCTTTCGCCGCTTTGAGAAGACCTTTTCCCTAGATCATCCGAACTTTCTCCACTCGGAGGACAAAGATGAAGATGCGCAACGGCCCGCACCCGCCGCGCGCGACGCGGCGGGTACGGGCCGTTGGCGGCTCCGGTCCTAGTAGCTGACCGGCTGGCGGCCGCTCATGGTGCGCATGATGTGCTCCACCAGCGTGATCAGGACGCGCTTGGCGTCCTCGCGGTCGCGCACGTCGCAGTTGATGACGGGCACGTCGGCGGGGAGGTCGAGGGCGTCGCGGACCTGGTCGGCGGAGTGCTGGCCGGCGCCGTCGAACTGGTTGACGCCGATGATGAACGGGACGCCGCGCCGTTCGAAGTAGTCGACCGAGGCGAAGCAGTCGGCCAGGCGCCGGGTGTCGACCAGGACCACGGCGCCGAGGGCGCCCTTGGCCAGTTCGTCCCACATGAACCAGAAGCGGTCCTGGCCGGGGGTGCCGAAGACGAACAGGACGAGGCCGTTGGGCAGCGTGATGCGGCCGAAGTCCATCGCCACGGTGGTCGTCGTCTTGTTCGCGACGGCGGTGGTGTCGTCGATCCCGATGCTCTTCTCGGTCAGCGCCTCCTCGGTGCGCAGCGGACGGATCTCGCTGACCGCGCTCACCAGGGTGGTCTTGCCGACGCCGAAACCACCGGCCACGAGGATCTTCACCGTCAGCGCGGACTCGCCCTGGTGGGCGGCCGCGTCAGAGCGCACGGATTCCATCGATCACTTCCTTGAGTACGCGCTCGCTGGGGAACTGCGCCACCGGCGCGGGGCGCCGGACCTGAATCAGCGAGTGGTCGAGCAGATCACCGAGCAGGACACGGACCACCCCGAGGGGGAGTTCCAGATCCGACGCTATCTCGGCGACCGACAACGGGGTGCGGCAAAGCTCCAGGATCATGTCATGTTCCGGTTCCGGCGCCCAGGGCGCGGCGGGCAGCGCGTCCTCCGCGGGCTCCGGCGGGTCCGCGACGGCGATCAGCGCGACCAGGTCGAACTCGTCGCCGTCGTAGTGCGTCCGGCCTCCGGTCAGCGCGTACGGGCGGACCACGGGCCCCGCAGCGTCGTCGTACCAGGCCGTGCCGCCCATCTCACGCGCCGCCCGGTTCGGCCGCGGCCATCCGCGGGTCGGCGGACAGGTGCTGCCCGACCCGGGTGACCAGCATCGCCATCTCGTAGGCGATGATCCCGAGGTCGGCGTCCGCGGCGGCCAGCACCGCCAGGCACGCGCCGCGCCCGGCGGCGGTGACGAACAGGAACGACGACTCCATCTCCACGATGGTCTGCCGGACGGGGCCGCCGCCGAACGACTCCCCGGCCCCGCGCGCGAGGCTCTGGAAGCTGGCGGCGACCGCGGCGAGGTGGTCGGACTCCTCTCCGGCGAGGCCCCGGGACGCGGCGATCTTCAGCCCGTCGCTGGACAGCACCACCGCGTTCTGCACCGCGGCGACCCGCTGGACCAGGCTGTCGAGCAGCCAGTTCAGGTCGCCACCGGCTCCGCCCGGGACCTCCGCGCCGGAGTGCTGGGCATGTGTCATGGGGTGTCGTCCTCCTGGTCGCCTGGGTTCCGCGCGGCCTCCTCCGAGCCTGGTGCCCGTCCTTCGGCCGCCTCCTGCCTGCCACGCTGCCAGCCGGCCTGCATGGCGGACAGCATCGATCGCATCGTCTCGGCCGTGCGCGTCGGGTCGCCGTCCACGCCCGCGCCCGCGCCCGCGTCCGTGGGAACGGTCCCGGGGGGCGGGGGCTCGTCCATGGGGA
>NZ_SMJW01000074.1 GCF_004348335.1 Actinomadura bangladeshensis
GGGCCAGGCGGTGACCAGGCCCGGGTTCATGGCGTAGGTCAGATCGCGGATGATCTCGATGGACGCGGCCGTCTCGCGGACGCGGATCTGGAACCGGGCCAGCACGTCGCCGGTCGTCGCGGTGGGGACGGTCAGGGCCGGCCGCAGGTCGGTGAACGGGTGGTCGCGGCGGGCGTCGGCGTCCACGCCGCTGGCGCGGGCGGCCGGGCCGAGGACGCCGAGGTCGCGGGCGGCCTCGGCGGTGAGCGGCGCGGTGCCGGTGAAGCGGTCGACGACGACGGTGTGGCCGAGGGCGAGGTCGGCGAGTTCGGCGATGCCGGCGCCGATGGCCGTGAGCGAGGCCGGGTCGGGCAGCGTCCGCAGGACGGCGCCGCCGAGGAGGACGCCGCCGCGCAGCAGCCGGTGGCCGGTGACGCCCGCGTTGAGGCGCAGGAGCTGCTCGCGGATGCGGCCGAACTGGGCGTTGAGGACGGAGTGCCCGACGTCGTTGCAGAGCGCGCCGAGGTCGGTGACGTGGTTGTAGAGGCGTTCGAGTTCGAGGAGGACGGCCCGCATCCGCTGCGCGCCGGGCGACACGACGCAGCCGGCGGCGTCCTCGACGGCGAGGCAGTAGGCGAGGGCGTGGCCGACGGTGGTGTCGCCGCTCACGCGCTCGGCCACCGGGAGCGCGTCGAGCGGCAGGCGTCCCTCGACCAGTTTCTCCAGGCCCTTGTGGACGAACCAGAGCCGCGCCTTCAGCTTGAGGATGCTCTCCCCGACGACCGAGAACCGGAAGTGCCCCGGTTCGATCATGCCCGCGTGCACCGGCCCGACCGGGATCTCGTACACGCCGGGCCCGTCCACCTGAACGAACGGGTAGGGGCCCTCGGGGTCGCCGAACGGCGGCGGCGCCCCGGCGTCGGCGCGCATCGGGTACCAGCCGCGCGGCCAGTGGTGGTGCCGGACGAGCCGGCGCGGCAGCGGATGCCCGTCCGGGACGATCCCGTACAGGTCGCGCATCTCGCGTTCGAACCGCCCGGCGGGGAAGCTGAGCCCGGCCAGGCTCGGCACGTGCGGGGCGTCCCGGTCGAGCCGGACGTGCAGTTCGGTGCGGCGGTCCGGGCCGGGCGCGGTGAACAGGTAGACGACGCGGGGCCCGGCCGGGTCCTCGTGGGCGGCCGCGAGGGCGAGGCGGTGCCCGTCCCGCAGCAGCCCGGCGGCGTGCTCGGGCAGGCGGGCGGCGTCGATGTCGATCACGGTGGTCATCAGTGTGCTCCGAGAACGGCGGCGGCATCGAGCAGGAGCGGGTGGAGGGGCCAGAGCGAGACGCCCAGCGCGGCGCACGCCAGCAGCCCGAGCAGCAGCCCGGCGGCCGCCCCCAGCGGCGGGCGGGACGGGAACGTCGCGGCGCCGGGCCCGGTGCGCGGCCCGCCGAGCAGCATCCGGGCCGTCCCGGCGGCGACGGCGGCGGTGGCGACGAGCAGCAGGGCGAGCGCGGCGGCGACGGCCCAACCGAGCCCGGCGGCGAACCCGGCGCGGAAGACGGCGATCTCGCTGGCGAACAGGCTGAACGGCGGGAAGCCGAGCAGCGCGAGCACGGCGGCGCCGAACGCCCCGCCGACCAGCGGCGACCGGGCCGCGAACCCGCGCACGGCGCTGATCCGGCTGGTCCCGGCGGCCTGCTGGACGTGCCCGGCGGCGAGGAACGCGACCGATTTGGCGAGCCCGTGCCCGAGGACGTGCAGCAGCACGGCGGCCATCGCGAGCCTCGTCCCGACCGCGGCGCCGAGCGCGAGCAGGCCCATGTGCTCGATGCTGGAGTAGGCGAGCATCCGCTTGTAGTCGCGCTGGCCGAGCAGCAGCGCCGCCGCGAGCGCCAGCGACGCCAGCGCGATCACCAGCAGCAGCGCCCGGACGAACCCGGCGCCGAGCGCCGCGTCCGCGATCACCTTGACGCGCAGCACGGCGTAGAACGCGACCGACAGCAGCACCCCGGACATGAGCGCCGACACCGGCGCCGGGGCCTGGCTGTGGGCGTCCGGCAGCCAGGCGTGCAGCGGCGCGAGACCGGCCTTGGCGCCGAACCCGAGGACGAGCAGCGCGACGGCGATGCGGGTGACGTCCGGGTCGAGGCGCCCGGCGTGGGCGGCGAGCTCCGTCCAGTCCAGGGAGCCGGACGAGGGGACGTGGGCGTGCTGGGCGGCGAAGTGCAGCAGCGTGACGCCGAGGAACGCCAGCGCGATCCCGGCCGAGCAGATCACGACGTACTTCCAGGCGGCCTCGGTCGCGTTGCGGGTGCGGCGGTGCCCGACGAGGAACGCGGTGACGATCGTGGTGGCCTCGATCGCGACCCACAGCGTCCCGAGGCTCGCGGCCAGCACGGCGAGGGCCATCGCGGCGACGAACGCCTGGGTGAGGACGCCGTAGCGGCGCCGGTCGCGGGCGGAGGCGTCCTCGGCGGCCAGGTGGGCGGGGCTCGCGAGCATCGCCGGCAGCGCCACCGCGCCGATCACGATGAGCATGAACGCGCTGAGCGCGTCGGCGCGCAGCAGGCCGTCCAGCCCGGTGCGGGGGCCGGCGGCGGCCAGCGCGATCCCGGACGCGAGCACCCCGGCGGCGGCCACGGCGCCCAGCCAGGACGTCCCGCGCCGCCAGCCGAGCACGGCGTGGGCGGCGGAGGCCAGGAGCGGCACCCCGATGGGGGCGGTCAGCAGCAGGCTCATCAGTCGCGCAACTCCCGCAGGTCGTCCAGGTCGGTGTCGCCGAAGGCGTCCCGCATCCGCGCGGTGAGCACCTGCAGCACCAGCACCGCGAGCAGCACGTCGAGGGAGACGCCCAGCTCCACGATGAGCGGCACCCCGGACGTGGTCAGGAACGCCACCGCGGTGATGCCGTTGTCCATCAGCAGGAACCCGACGATCTGGGACAGGGCCCGGCGCCGCGTCACCAGCACGAACAGCCCGATGAGCACCACGGTCAGCGCGATCGGGACGGCGTGGGTCGCGGGCGAGGGGTCGAGCCGGACGATCGGCCGGGTGACCGCGTAGGCGAGCAGCCCGAGCAGTGCCGCGACCGTGAGCGAGGCCGCCACGTTGACCAGCGGCTGCGCCTCCCGGCCCGGCCCGCCCCCGGCCATGGCGCGGCGCAGCAGCCACGGCAGGACCAGCACGCGCAGCACCCCGATCCCGGCGGCCAGCACGACGACCTCGGCGTCCTTCTCGTGGACGCCGAGCACCGCGATGAGCAGGGCCAGCGCCGCGCCCTGCAGCGCGAACAGCCGCACGATCGCGGCGAGGTCGCGGCGCCACAGCACCAGCACGCCGGTGAGCAGGAAGGCGCCGCAGGCCGCGTCGAGCAGCTGGACGTACACGGCGTCGTTCACGGTGCCACCAGGAAGAAGGAGGAGGCGACGGCGAACAGCGCCAGCACGAACGAGCCGGCGAGCAGCTCCGGCACCCGGAACATGCGCAGCTTCGCCATGAAGACCTCGCCGGCGGCCAGCGCGCCGCCGGCGACCGCGACCTTGGCGGCGATCGCCGCGGCCGCGACCGGCAGCATGGCGAGCGAGTCCCCGGCGATGCCCCACGGGACGAACAGGTTGGACAGCAGGGCGAGCAGCACCGTCAGCCGCATCGCCGACGCCCACTCGACCAGCGCGAGGTCGGGCCCCGCGTACTCCAGCACCATCGCCTCGTGGATCATCGTCAGTTCCAGGTGCGTGGACGGGTTGTCCACCGGCATGCGGCCCGCCTCGGCGATGACGACGATCACGAGGGCGACGAGGGCGAGCAGGCTCGCGGGGAACACGACCTGCTGCGGGTCGTCCAGCGTGGAACCGACGATCGCGCCGAGGTTCGTGGAGCCGACCCGCACCGACAGCGCGAACGTCGACAGCAGGATGGTCGGCTCGACCAAAGCGAGCACGACCATCTCGCGGCTCGCGCCCATGCCGCCGAACGCGGTGCCGGTGTCGAGGCCGGCGAGCGCGAGCGCGACGGTGCCGAGCGCGAGCAGCGCGGTCACGGCGAACAGGTCGGCGGCGCCGTCCAGCGGCGAGCGCGTCGTGACGACCGGGACCGCGGCCGCGACCACGAGCGTCGTGCCCGCGAGGACGAGCGGCGCCGTCCGGAACAGCGGTCCGGTTCCGTGCGGGGTGATCGGCTCCTTGCGGAGGAGCTTGCGCAGATCCCGCCAGGGCTGCAGGACGCCGGCGCCGGCCCGTCCCTCCGCCCTGGCGCGGATCTGCCGCATCAGCCCGACCAGCAGCGGCGCGCCCGCCGCGACGAGGACGACCTGCAGGGCCGTCCCGAGGATTCCGGTCACCGGATCACCGCCAGGGCGATCAGCAGGCCGGTGAAGGCGTAGAAGCCGTACCCGACGTAGCGGTGCACGCTGCCGTTGGCCAGGCCGCGCGCCGCCTCGCCCAGCCGCGCCGCCGCGGTGAGGACGGGCCGGTACAGCCGGTGCTCGACCCGGTCGCCGATCCGCGTCCGGTAGGTCACGCTGTCCACGAGATAGGCCGACTCCTTTACCGGGGTGACGTCCAGGTCGGTCTCAGGGGCGAGGACGTTGTCGAAGACGCGCTGCAGGGGTTCGGCGAACGAGGTCGCCGTGTACTCCATGCGCGGCGACATGGGGCCGGCGCCGCAGTCCCAGAGCCGGGCGCGGCGGCGGGCCGTCCGGCGCGTCGCGGCGGCGCGCAGCAGGGCGAGCAGCCCGACCGCGGCGACCAGCAGGGACGCGGCGATGAGCAGCGGCGACACGGTTCCGGACGTGCCGGCGAGGTGCAGGGTCACCGGACCGGTCACGGCCTCCGGCCCCGGGACGGCGACGGCGACCGGACGGGCGATCGCGGGCAGGACGAGTCCGGGCGAGAGCGCCAGGACGAGGCAGCACGCGGCGGCCATGGCCATCCCGGCGAGCATCGCCGCCGGCGCCTCCCGGGCCCGCTCGGCCGCGGAGCTTCGCGCCCGCGCCAGGAACCCGACGCCGAACGCCTTCACGAACGCGGCGATCGCGAGCCCCGCCGACAGGGCCACGGCGGCGACGGCGAGCGGCATGGTGACCGCCGTCGCCGTCCCGCCGGACGGGAGGGCGCGGACGAGGCTCTGCAGGAGCAGCCATTCGCTGACGAACGCGTTGCCGAGCGGGAGCGCGGACGCCATCAGCGCGCCGATCCCGAAGAGCGCCGTGGTGGCCGGCATCCGGGTCCGCAGGCCACCGAGGGCGTCCAGGTCGCGGGTGCCGGTGGCGTGCAGGACCGACCCCGCCGCGAGGAAGAGCAGCGTCTTGAACCCCGCGTGGTTGACGACGTGCAGCAGGGCCGCGGTCAGCGCCAGCGCGGCCAGCGCCCGCGCGCCCGACGCCGCGAACAGCCCGGACGCCCCCACCCCGACCAGGACCAGGCCCATGTTCTCGCAGGTCGAATAGGCCAGCAGCCGTTTGAGGTCGGCGGCCACGGCCGCCTGGAGGATGCCGTAGAGGGCCGATCCGCCGCCCGCCGCGAGGACGAGCAGCCACCACCAGGCCGCCCCGCCGCCGAGCAGGTCGAACCCCACCCGGACGATCCCGTACACGCCGAGGTTCACCATCGCCGCGCTCATCAGCGCCGACACGTGGCTCGGCGCCTCCGGATGGGCGCGCGGCAGCCACACGTGCAGCGGGGCGATCCCTGCCTTGGACGCGAAACCGGCGAAGACCGCGAGGAACACGGCGGCGCGCCCCCACTCCGGAAGGCCGTCCGCCGCCGCGCGGAGCCGCTCGAACGACTCGCCGTGCGCGGCCGCCGCGAACCCCGCCAGCCCGGCGAGGATCACCACCAGGCCGGCGTGCGTCATGACCGCGTACCAGAGGCCCGCCGTCCGGACCTCGTCCCGGCTCCGGTGCTCGGCCACGACCAGCAGCAGCGACGCGAGCGCCATCAGCTCCCAGGCCAGCAGGAACGTGCTCACGCTCGCCGCCGCCGGGACGAGCAGCATCGACGCCAGGAAGACCGGCGCCATCACCTGCGGGACCCGCCCGTCCAGTCCGCCGTGCCGGGTGTAGCCGACCGCGTAGACGGCGGCGCACACCGCCACCGCTCCGGTGACGGCGAGGAAGAGGCCGCCGAGCGGGTCCAGGGCGAGCCGGACGCCCGCGAGCGGCAGCAGGTCCGGCAGCCGGGCGCTCCACTCCCCGCCGCGCATCGCCGCGACCCCGGCGGCGACGGCCGCCGCTCCCCCGGCCGCCGTCAGCGCCCCGGCCGCCGCCCGCCGGGCCCGGCGCGGCAGGACGAGCCCGGCGAGCGCCGCGACCAGGTTCAGGGCCAGGGCGGCGGAGAACGCGGCGGACGTCATCGCCCGGACAATCCGCGCAGCGCCGCGACGATCGCCTCGGGTGCGGGCGGGCATCCGGGGACCTCGACGTCGACCGGCACGACGTCCCCGACCGCGCCCGCGACCCCGTACGCCTCGGCGAAGACGCCGCAGTTGCGCGCGCAGTCGCCCAGCGCGACGACGACCTTCGGCGCGGGGACGGCCTCATGGGTGCGGCGGAGCGCCATCTCCATGTTGCGCGTGACCGGTCCCGTCACCAGGAGCGCGTCCGCGTGCCGGGGCGAGGCGACC
The DNA here is from genome assembly GCF_004348335.1 of Actinomadura bangladeshensis. Taxonomy (GTDB): domain Bacteria; phylum Actinomycetota; class Actinomycetes; order Streptosporangiales; family Streptosporangiaceae; genus Spirillospora; species Spirillospora bangladeshensis. Next base: position 6,585 of record NZ_SMJW01000074.1, read on the forward strand.
TGCCGGACGCCGTACCGCTCCACGTCGTACACCGGGCCGAACGCCGAGGCGATCTCCACCTCGCAGCCGTTGCAGGAGCCCGCGTCGACGTGCCGGACCTGGACCGATCCGGCGAGGTCGCGGGCGCGCTCGGGAAGCGTCCGCTCGGGGGGCCTCGGCGCGGCCTCGGCGGCGCGCCCGGTCGTGCGGATCTTGCGGAACAGGTCTCTCACGCGGGTCCTCGTGGTCGGATACTGACATGCGCAATTGCCAATTTTAGCAACTCATAAGCGTGGAAAAGCCGCATGTGCGGCGGGGACGGTCAGCCGCGCCCGCGCTCCGGCCCGGACGCCCGCATCTCGTCCAGCAGCTCGGCCTGCCCGGACAGCACCCCGGTCAGGATCTCCCGCGCCACCGCGAGCAGCTCCGCGACGCGGGGGCTGGTCAGCGAGTAGATGACCGCCGCCCCCTCCTTGCGCGACACGACGAGGCCCGCCCGGCGCAGCACGGCGAGCTGCTGCGACAGGTGCGCCGGCTCGATGCCCACCTCCGGCAGCATCTCCGCCACCGCGTGGTCGCGCTCGCTCAGCAGCTCCAGCACGCGGATCCGCGCGGGATGGCCCAGCGTCTTGAAGAACTCCGCCTTCAGCTTGTAGAGCGGCGTGCTCACCGCGCCCGCCCGCGGACCGTCCGTGGCACCATCGTCCCGGTCACCCTTCGCCGGAGTAGCAACTTTAGCAATTGCCAATACTAGCAACTCCTGGCCGTGCCGGCCCCGCGCCCTCACCCGAACGGGTGGGGGCGTTTCCCTTGCACTGTGCAATGGTCTGGGCGTACCTTGGCCAAGTGGACAATGCGAGTGGACAGGGCGTCCGGCCAACCAGTGCCGAGCAGGGCGCCGCGACCCGGACGGCGATCCTGGAGGCCACGGCCGCGCTGATCGCCGAGGTGGGCTGGGGACGGGTCACCATGCGCGGGATCGCCGCGCGGGCCGGGGTGCCGCACGGCGCGATCAGCTACCACTTCCAGGGCAAGGACGACGTGCTGCGGCAGGCCGCCGTCGCCGGGACGCTGCGGGCGCTGGCGCAGCCGCTCGCCATGGCGCAGGCGGCCGAGAGCGTCCAGGAGATGTTCGAGGGCACCCTCGGCTGGTTCGCCGTCGGCGGCCTGCAGGACCCGTCGGCCGCCCTGCTGCTGGAGACCGCGCGCCAGGCCGCCCGGGATCCGGCGCTGCGCGAACCCCTGACCGCGGAGCTGCGCAAGTTCCGGGCGGCGCTCACCGAACTGGTCGAGCGGAACCAGCGGGAGGGCCGGGTCGCCCCCGGACTGCCCGCGTCCGGGACCGCGACGGTCGTCGCGGCGCTCCTGGACGGCCTGCTGCTGCACCTGATCCTCGATCCCGAGCTCGATCTGTCGGACGCGGCCGAGGCCGTGCGAACCTTTCTGAGAGGCGGATGATGGGACAACGTCGCTGGGGCACCCTGATGGCCGAGCACCGCCGGCTGGTGATCACCACCTGGATCGTGCTGCTCATCGCCTGCGGGGTGAGCTTCCCCTTCCTGTTCAAGCAGCTCAAGGCGCCCAACTACGGAGTGGAGGGCGCGCAGTCCACGCGGGCCTCGCAATTAGTCCAGCGGTACTTCGCCGGGCACGGTGACGAGCAGGACGTGATCGTCTTCGACAGCGCGCAGGGCCGGATCACCGACCCGGCGCGCAAGGCGGCCGTCCAGAAGGTGGTCGCGGCGGCCGCGCGGGAGAAGGGCGTGGTCACCGTGATCAGCCCGTTCGATCCGCGGGCGCAGGGGCAGGTGTCCGCCGACGGGCGCGCCGCCCTCGCCCTCGTCGCGCTCAAGGGCGACGCGCACCAGCTCCCACCCCGCGCGGCCGACCTGCAGGACGCGATCGACGGCGCCGCCGGCGCCGGCGTGGCGGCCTACCTGACCGGCTACTCCCCCATCACCAACGACCAGACGGCCGTGGAGAGCGCGGACGCCGAACGGGCCGAGGCGGTCGGGATGCCGCTCGCGTTCGCGGTGATGGTGCTGGCCTTCGGCGCGGTCACGGCGGCCCTGCTGCCGCTGGTGCTGGCGATGGCGGGGCTGGTCCTCACCTTCGGCGTCATCTACCTGCTCACGTTCGGGTTCACCTTCGACGCGTTCCTGCTGACGATCGTCACGATGATCGGGACGGGCATCGGCATCGACTACGCGATGTTCATCGTCAGCCGCTTCCGTGCGGAGCTGGCCCGGCGCGGGGTGACCCGGGACGGGCCGCGGCGGGAGGCCGACATCGCGGCGGCCGCCGGGGCCGCGGTCGCGACGTCCGGGCGGACCGTGCTGTTCTCCGGCGTCGTCGTCGCGATCTCGGTGTGCTCGCTCTACATGATGCGGGCCCCGGTCTTCCGGGAGATCTCCACCGGCGTGCTGATCTCGGTGGTCTGCACCCTCGCCGCCGCGCTGACCCTGCTGCCCGCCATCCTCGCGGCGCTCGGCCCCAAGGTCGACGCCGGATCGCTGCCCGAGCGCTGGCGCCCGGCGGACGTCCGCCCCGGTGTGGAGGTCGAGCACGGGACGTGGGCGCGCTGGGCGCACCTGGTGATGCGCCGCCCCGTCGTCTTCGGCCTGGTCGCCGCGGCGCTGCTGGTCGCCGCCGCGCTTCCCGTCACCGGCCTGAAGTACGGCATCGACCTCGGCACCGCGTCGCTGGACGGGCGCCCGACCGCCAAGGCGCAGGCCGTCCTCGAACGCTCCTTCAGCCCCGGCGCCGTGTCGCCGGTGCAGATCGTCGTCACCGGCGCGGACGGCGGCGCGCTGGACGCCGCCGGGCAGCGCGGCGCCGCGCGGCTCGCGTCGCTGCTCGCCGAGGACCACCGGGTCGCGGCCGTCGAGTCCACGCCCGGCTCCGGGCGGGTGCTGATCAACGCCGTCCCGTCGGTGCCCATCGACTCGTCGGAGGCCGAGGCACTCGTCAAGGACATCCGGAACGACGCCGCCCCCCGCGCCGCGACCGGCCAGGAGGTGTTCGTCGGCGGCGCCACCGCCACGTTCGTCGACCTGGCGGAGGAGACGACGAGCAAGCTCCCCTGGGTGATGGCGCTGGTGCTCGGCCTGTCGCTGCTGTTCCTGCTCGTGGTGTTCCGCAGCATCGTGCTGCCGATCAAGGCGGTCGCGATGAACCTGCTCGTCACCGCCGCCGCGGTCGGCATCACCGTCGCGGTGTTCCAGTATGGGCACGGTGCGAGCCTGCTCGGCTTCGAGAGCACCGGGTTCCTCCAGGTGTACCTGCCCATCACGGTGTTCGTGCTGCTGTTCGGCCTCTCCATGGACTACGAGGTCTTCCTCATCCGCCGCATGAAGGAGGCGTGGGAGGACGGCCACGACAACGCCGCCGCCGTCGCCACCGGCATCGAGCACACGGCCCGGCCCATCGCCGCCGCCGCCGCGATCATGGTGGCGGTGTTCGGCGGGTTCCTGACCGCCGGGATCCTGGAGCTGAAGGAGTTCGGCCTGTCCCTCGCGGTCGCGATCGCGCTGGACGCCACGCTGGTGCGGCTGGTGCTCGTCCCGGCGCTGATGAAGCTGCTGGGCGACTGGAACTGGTGGCTGCCCGGCGGTCTCGGCCGGAGGCTGCCGAGACCGGACGAGGACGGTGTCAGTCCGGCGGCCGGGCAGCGTCTGGCCGGCTGAGGCACCCGATGCACCCCGCGGAGAAGACGGCGCGCACCGAGATCTGCGACCAGGCGCTGCGGCTGTTCGCCGCCGCCGGCGCCGACAACGTCAGCCTGCGGCAGGTCGCGGCGGCGGCGGAGGTGTCACCGAGCCTGGTCGTCCACCACTTCGGCGGGAAGGCGGGCCTGCACGAGGCCGTCAACGAGCGCAGCCTGGCCGTCTTCCGGCGGTTCGCCGAGCACGTCGCCGGGGCCGGGCGGGACGGCGGGCCCGGCGAGGACTTCCTGCCCGCCCGGCTCGTCTCCTTCCTCGGCGGCGACTCGCCGGTGGCGGCCCACCTGTGCCGGCTGCTGCTGGGCGACGAGCCGGCCGGGGAGCAGATCTTCCGGCGGTGGCACGCGCTGAAGCTCGCCTGGCTCGACTCCCTCCCCGGCGCGGCCCGCGCCGGGGAGGACCGGTCGCTGCGCGCCGCCTGGCTCACGGTGAACGAGCTGGGCGTCCTGCTGCAGCGGCACCGGCTCCGCGAGCTCCTCGGCCGGGACCCGCTCGCCCCCGGGGAGGCGGCGCGCTGGGCCGAGGTCGGCGGCGGCGTCCACCGCGGCGGCCCGGGCCGGGGCTGAGCGGGGCGGCTACAGCGCGCGGAACGCGGCGGCCGGCGCGCGGCGCGGGGACGCCGGGAACGCGGCGGCGGGCCGGCCGAGCCGCGCGGCGAAGAACACCCGGCCGGGCATGCCGAACCGGCGCTGGAGGGCCGGCCGGAGATCGGTGTGCTGGATGACGATGCTGACCGGGTGCAGGACGAGGCCGGCGGCGGTGGCGTCCAGCCAGTAGTCCGCGAGCGCCGACGCCGCGGCGAGCGTGTCGGGCAGGCCCGGCTCGGCGACCGGCAGGCCCATCAGCACGATGACCGGTGAGCGGCGCACCACGGCGGCGAGCCGCCCGGCGAGCAGGCGGGGGTAGCCGACCCGGCTCAGCGCGGCCATCGCGGGCGGCGCGAGCGCGAGCCGCCGGGCCCACCGGCCGTAGGCGGGCAGCGGCCCGAACAGGTGCTCCAGCGTGAACCCGTCGGCCGCGCCGGCACTCCACCGCAGGAACGAGTGCGTCTCCCGCCAGGCGCCGCCGTGCGCGAAGTCGCGCCCGCCGTGCTCGGCGACGAAACGGGCGAACCGCGCCCGCTCGGGCCAGGACCGCAGGTGCCGGACGAGGACCGGCAGCCCGTCGCCCCGGTGCCGGGCGAGCGCCGCGAGCAGCGCCGGGTCGACCGGGTCGGGACGGAACGGCGCCCGGTTGGTGCGGCGGCGGCGGGCGAGGGCGCGGAGATCGTCCAGGGTGCCGTCCGGGTCCCCGCCACGGCGGAACTCGGCCACCCGCAGCGGCTCCCAGCTGCCGGGAAGACCCAGGCCGGACGGGGACGCCCCGCGCGCGAGCGTCCGGGCCCGTGCGACCGTCCAGCCCTGCGCCGCCAGGGCCCGCTGGAGCAGGCGCCAGTACAGGCCGCAGCTCAGCTCCATCTCCAGCGCATGCGCGGGCAGCGCGCCGAGGCTGCGCTCACGGTCGATGGCCAGGACGAGGACGTGCCCGTCACCGGTGGAGCCGAGCAGCCCCGCCGCCGCGCCCCGCGCCGGAGCGCTCACCATCCGGGCGAGGCACCAGGGCTGGCAGTTGTGCGACGACGGGCTGAGCACGGCGACGTCCAGCGCCGCGGACAGGGCGTCCGCGAACGCGGGGGCGGCGATGCGTGGGGGCGTCTGCGCGGTCATCGGTTCCTCCGTCTACGGTGCGGGGTTCACCACACGAGGGCGAAGGCGTACCCGCGGATCTCGGCGGCCCAGCCGTGCCGGGGCCATGGCAGTGCGGCGGCCTCGCGCCGCAGGCGCGGTCCGGCCGTCCAGGTGAACGCGCCGTCCGGCCGCCATCCGGTCAGCGCGACCTCGCGGGTGTCGAGCCGCAGGCCGAACCCGAAGCATTTGAGGACCGCCTCCTTGCAGGCCCAGCGCAGGGTCGGCGGCATCCCGGCGAGCCCCGCGCCCTCGGACCGCAGCAGGCGGACGAGGGCGGGGGCGAGCACGCGGTCCAGTTCGAGGTCGATCCCGACCGGCCGGGGGCCGCAGGCCGCGACGGCGAGCCCGCCCGAATGGGAGATGCCGATGCGGACGGGCGCGTCCGTGACCGGCATCCCGGCGCGCGGCCCGCCCTCTACGGCGGCGATCCGGATCGCGCGGGTCGCCCGGCGCACGCCGGCGTGCGCGACGCCGTGCGCGCGGACCGCGTGCTTGGCGGCGAGCCGTCCCGCCAGCCATTCCGTCCGGCGCTTCGCCGACCGGAAGGCCGCGGCGCGGTCGCCCTCCCCGGCGGCCAGGTGCCGCGCCATCAGCGCGGTCACCCGCCCGGCGGGCTGCCGGCCCAGCCAGTCGGCCGACACCGCCGCGAGCGTCAGGCCGCCGGGCAGGTGGGCGACGCCCAGCGGGCGCGCCGGGTCCAGCGGAAGCAGGTCCGCCGAGATCCCGGCGCGTCCGGCGGGCGGCCCGGTCAACGGTCGACGTCGGGCGGCAGCAGGAACGGGTAGGTCCGCCGCCGGATCCGGTTGTGCCAGAACCGGTCGGCCTTGCGCAAGCGCTGGATCAGCTCCCACATCCGCGCGTCCTCCCGGTAGTAGGCGTCGACCTCCTCGGCGGTGATCGGCTGCTCCAGGTGCTCGGCCGCCTGCTCCAGGAAGACGGGGACGAGGTCGCCGAGCCGCTCCTTGTGCAGGTTGCCGAGGAAGTCCAGCACCACCCCCCGCGTCGAGTAGAACTTGTCGAAGATCGACCTGGTCATCGAGAGCCGGACGGCGTCGCGCAGCGCCCACGGCAGCGAGGTGAAGAACAGCCGCACGTCCAGCTGCTCCCGGCCGCGGCCGTCCCGCATCAGCGGGGTGGTGATGTCGAGGTACACGAGCTCGCCGCCGATGTCGGTCCAGTTGGACGCCTGCGCGTCGAGCCCGAGGTCGGGCAGGACGGCGCGGTCGACGGTGTCGAGGAACCGCTTGAAGAAGCCGCGGGCCCACTCCTCGCTCTCGGCGTGCAGCAGCCTCGAGCACAGCCGGTCGCCCGGCAGCTCCTCCTGCACGCAGTACGCCACGATCTGCCCGGACGGCCGGACCCGGTGCCACAGCTTCGTCTCGGCCACCTTCAGCCCCCGCTCGCCGAGCCGGGCGAGGTAGGTGTCCAGCGACCTGCGGTACCGGTCGAACCGCTGCCGGGACGGGAACACGGGCAGCCGCTTGCAGGCGAACGAGCCCGCGCCGGTGTCGAGCCTGAGGACGAGGGTGACCTCCCCGTAGCCGAGGACGTCGAGGGCGGTGTCGTCGGTGGTGATGAGCGCCCGCTGGACGCCGCGCTCCAGCCGGGACAGCTCCTCGTCCGGGACGGTGAACGCCATGCGGGCCTCAGAGTTCCCCGTCGAGGGCGTCGTCGAGGCCGCGCGCCGACCGGACCCGGACGACGAGCGCGAGGACGGCGAGGACGGCGGCGATGCCGAGGACGCGGCGCAGGTTCATCTGTTCTCTCCTTCGGTGGGGGTTGCACCGGTGCCCGGTCAGGCGCCGGCGAAGACGAGGACGGCGTTCTGGCCGCCGAAGCCGAACGAGTGGCTGACCGCCACCTCGATGTCGCGCTTGCGCGGCTCGCCCGCCACGACGTCGATGTCGATCTCCGGGTCGGGGGTGTCGTGGTTGGCGGTCGGCGGGACGGTGGCGTGCTCGATCGCGAGGACGGTGAGGGCCGCCTCGATCGCGCCGGCCGCGCCGAGCGTGTGCCCGACGGCGCCCTTCGCCGAGGTGACGGCGGGCGCGCCGCCGAACAGCCGGGTGACGATGTGCCCCTCCACCGCGTCGTTGAGCGGGGTCGAGGTGCCGTGCGCGTTGACGTGGCCGACGTCCTCGGGCGCCGCGCCGGCCTCGGCGAGGGCCTCCCGCACCGCGCGCACGACCTGCGTGCCCTCGGGATCGGGCGCGGTCATGTGGTGGGCGTCGGCGGAGGCGGCATAGCCGGCCAGCCGCGCCCGGACGCGCGCTCCCCGGGCGCGGGCGTCGGCGGCGCGCTCCAGCACGAGGACGCCGCTGCCCTCGCCGATGACGAAGCCGTCGCGTCCGGCGTCGAAGGGCCGGGACGCCGCGGCGGGGTCGGCGGTCCGCCGCGACAGCGCGCCCATCTGCGCGAACCCGGCGACCAGCAGCGGCGTCACGGGCGCCTCGGTGCCGCCGGTCAGCACGACGTCGCAGTCGCCGCGCTGCAGCAGCCGCATCGCGGTGCCGATCGCGGTGGCGCCGGACGCGCACGCGGTCGCGGTCACCAGGTTCGGGCCGGTGGCGCCGAACTCCATGGCGAGGTGCCCGGCCACCATGTTGGGCACGATCAGCGGGATCACCAGCGCCGACACCGCGCGCGGGCCGCGCGCCAGCAGCCGCTCGTGCTGCGCGGACGCCGAGGTGTGGCCGCCGGACCCGTTGCCGATGACGACCCCGACCCGCGCGCCGTCCCAGGTGGCCGGGTCCAGGCCGGCGTCCGCGACGGCCTCGCGGGCGGCGGGGACGGCGAGCTGGACGTGCCGGTCGTGCATGAGCGCGCTGCGGCGGCCGACGTGCTCGGCGGCCGAGAAGCCGGGGACGGCGCAGGCGATGTCGACGGGCAGGCCCGCGAGGCGGGGGTCGGTGGCGGCCGCGGACCGTCCCGCGCACACCCCGTCCCAGGTCGCGGACGTGCCGATGCCGGCGGGGGTGACGAGGCCGATTCCGGTGACGGCGATCTCGGGGCCGGCGTCACTCATCGCCGCTCCCTTCCAGCCGGGGCCACCGCAGGGTGACCGAGCCCCAGGCCAGCCCGCCGCCGAAGGCGGTCAGCAGGACCCGGTCGCCGGGCCGCAGCACGCCCGCCGCGTGCGCGTGGTCGAGCGCGAGCGGGATCGACGCGGCGGCGGTGTTGCCGACGTCGGCGATGTTGCTCACCGCCCGCTCGCGGGGCAGGCCGAGCTCGTCGGCGAGATGGTCGGTGATCCGCTGGTTCGCCTGGTGGCAGACGAGGTGGTCGACGTCGGCGGGCGTCCACCCGGCCCGGTCCAGCGCCGCCTGCGAGGACTGCCCCATCTGCTGCACGGCGCGCCAGAACACCGCCTTCCCCTCCATCGCGAAGTAGTGGTCGCGGGGGCCCGGCTCGGCGTCCGACAGCCGCTGCCGCGACCCGCCCGCCCGGACGGTGATGAGGCCGGCGCCGCCGCCGTCGCTGCCGAGGTCGAACGGGCCGAGCGCGCCGGGTTCGGCGGGCTCGCCGCCGCGCAGCACCACCGCGCCGGCGCCGTCCCCGAAGATCACCGAGGTGGTCCGGTCGTCCGGGTCGAGGATGCTGGAGAACGCGTCGGCGCCGATGACCAGCACGCGGCCGGCGATGCCGGCGGCGATCAGCCCGGCGCCGGCGGCGAGCGCGTAGACGAAGCCGCTGCAGACCGCGGCGACGTCGAACGCGGCGGCCTGCCACAGCCCGAGCCGGGCCGCCACGTCGGGCGCCGTCCCCGGGCACGGGTGGTCCGGGGTCTGCGTGGCCAGCACGACCGCGTCCGCCGGCCCGCCGCCGGCCGATTTCAGCGCGCGGGCGCCGGCCTCGACCGCGAGGTCGGACGTCGCCGTGCCCGGCTCCGCGAAGTACCGGCGGGAGACGCCGGTGCGGGTGCGGATCCATGCGTCGGAGCTGCCGAGCCGGGCCGCCAGTTCCGCGTTCGGCACGGCCCGGGACGCGAGCCGGCTGCCGATCCCTGTCACGACCGCGGTCCCCATCGGGGCACCTCCTGCCGGTTCGCCGGGTTTCCTGGACGACTGCCACCCTGCCGCCGGCCGCTGACGGCGCCGCTGACGGGCCGCTGACGGGGGGCGGGTGCGGCGGCCCGGCCCGGGCCGGCCGGGCCGGCCGCGGTCAGCCCGCGGCCGACTCGCGGCGGACCCGCAGCACCGCGTCCGCCGACTCCAGCAGCGGGTGCTGGCCGAGGATGTGCCCGTACAGCCGCTGCAGGGCCCGGCCGGGCTGGACGCCGAGCTCCTCGTCCAGCCGCTCCCGGACGCGGTGGAACAGGTGCAGGGCCTCCGACTGCCGGCCCGCCCGGTAGAGGGCCAGCATGAGCAGCTCGCACAGCCGCTCGCGGGCGGGGTGCGAGGCCACCAGCCGCTGCAGTTCCGCGATGGCCGGCCGCTCCTCGCCGAGCAGCATCCGGGCGCTGACGAGGTCCTCCCACGCGGCGAACCGCCGCTCCTCCAGCAGCGCGGCGGCGCCCCGGCAGCGCCGCCCCGTGCGGGTGTGCGGGAGCGCGGGGCCCTGCCACAGGGTCAGGCCGGACTGCAGCAGGTCGCGGGCCCGCGCGGGGTCGTCGGTGAGCGCCGCCACCGCCCGCGCGGACAGGTCCAGAAACCGGTTCCCGTCCACGAGGTCCCGCGGAATGTCGAGGACGTATCCGTTGTAGACGGCCCGCAGCGGGAGCGCGGTGCGGGCGTTCCCCGCGCATTCATGAATGATTTTCCGGATCCGCGTCGCATGCGCCTGCAGCGCATTGCGCGGATTCCGGAGAATCTCTCCCGGCCACAGTTCTTCGGTCAGTTCGTCATGCGAGACCGTGTGGCCGGCCTCCAGCGCGAGGGTGGCGAGCATGGTGCGCACCTTGCCGGCGCGCAGTTCGGTTCGAGTCTCCCCGACGACGATGGAGACGGTGCCGAGCAGGTTGACGCCCACCCCGTCCCCGGTGGACGCACCGGCCGGTAGGCTCGGTCTCTGCCCCAGAATGTCAACGGTCATCAGCATCCTTGACGTTGCGCGGATAACGCTTCTCAGCGTCGGCCGGCGGGTTTTGTCCGCCCTTCTCCACAAGGAACTGCAACGAAAGGCAGAACAACTGTTCAGCGGTCAGTCTTACAGACCGTCCACGCCTTTCGCCATCCACCCGTTGGCCATTCTGGTCTCAACGTCCAGGGTCTGGACGAGATCAAACTCGTCCTTTCGTTGAGCCGGCCGGGACGCCTTCTCAACGCGCCGCGGCGTCAGCTCCGCGCGTACCCGGGCTCCAGCCGCTCGCCGGTCAGCTCGTCGGTCACCGCGGCCATCTTCGAGAACGCGGTGACGAGCCGCTGGAACGCGGGCGTCCGCATGTCCCGCTCGAACTCGGCGGTGCCGCTCACCCTGATGACCTCGACGTAGCGGCCGGCGTCCCCGCCCGGCGCGCGCAGCACGTCGAAGGCCAGCACGCTGGGCAGCTCCGGGCAGGTCGCGTAGTCGACGTCCCGGACCCACGCCTCGAACCCGGCGGGGTCGGTGCCGGGGTGCAGCCGGATGGTGTGAATGATGATCTCCATGGTGCCGGTCCTCTCAGCGCCGGGGGGACGGACGGCGGCCGCCGATGCCCAGGGCGCGCGCGATGTTGTTCTTCTGGATCTCGTTCGTGCCGGAGAAGATGCGCGCGGGCAGCGCGTCCCGCAGCAGGTCCGCCGGGCCGCCGTCGAGCACGCCGGCGGCGCCGCGCAGCTGGACGGCGTCCAGGCCGACCTTGACCGCCGCCTCGCTCACCGCGAGCTTGGCCAGCGCCGACGCGACGTCGCAGTCCTCGCCCGCCGACAGCCGGCGCGCCGCGTCGAACAGCAGCAGCCGCGCCGACTCCAGGGCCAGCACCATGTCCACGATGCGGTGGCTCACCGCCTGGAACTCCCCGATCGCCACGCCGAACTGCTCGCGGTCGGCGGCGAACGCGACCGTGCCGTCCAGGACGCGCCGCATCGCGCCCAGGTAGACGGCGAACAGGCAGGTGCGCTCCCACTTCATGGAGCCGGTGAACACGGCGGCGCCGGTCCCCTCCGCGCCGAGGACGTGCCCGGCCGGGACGGCGCAGCCGTCGAAGTACACGTCGGCCGTCGGCGACCCGCGCAGGCCCGCCTTGGCGTAGGGGCGGCCGACCCGCAGCCCCGGCGTCCCGGCCTCCACCACGAACGCGGTCAGCCCGAAGAACCCGCCGGACGGGCGGGTCGCGGCCTGGACGATGAACACGTCGGCGACGGGCGCGTTCGTCGTGAAGCATTTGCTCCCGTCGAGGACGTAGTGGTCGCCCCGGCGCTCCGCCTGCGTCCGCAGGTTCAGGGTGTCCGAGCCCGCCCCGGGTTCGGTGATGCCGTGCGCGGCGATCCGCTCGCCCGAGCACAGGGCGGGCAGCCAGCGCCGCTTCTGCTCGTCGGTCCCGAACTCGGCGATCGGCATCAGGCAGGCGAACAGGTGGGCCGCGACCGAGAACGCGAAGCCCGTGTCGGGGCAGCCCTCGCCGAGCGCCTCCAGCAGGACGGCGGCGGCCTCGGCGTCCAGGCCGCTGCCGCCGTACTCGGCCGGCACGGTCGCGCCGGTCAGGCCCTGCTTCCCGGCGAGCCGCCAGCGGCGCCGGAAGTCCGCGGGGTCGAACGCGCGGTCCGGCGCGGCCGGCAGGTCGCGGCCGGCGAAGGCGAGCACCATGTCGCGCATCGCCGCGGTCTCCGGGGAGAGTCGAGGGGTCATCCGGCTCCGTCCTCCTGGTACTCCTCGATGAGGAGGTGGTAGTTGATCCCGCCGGTGCCGAACGAGCTGATGCCGGCCCGGCGCGGCCGGCCCGGCACGGCGGGCCACGGTTCCGGCGCGGTCGGCAGCCGGGCCGGGACGTCGTCCAGCGGCAGCCCGGGGGCGGGCGTCCGCAGGTTCGCGTTGGGCGGGAACGTGCGCGCCCGGATGCCGAGCAGGGCCTTCAGCAGCCCGGCCGCGCCGGCGGCGGCGAAGGTGTGCCCGAAGAAGCCCTTCGCCGAGCCGATCACCAGCGGCTGCGGCCGGCCCGGCTTCGCGTACACCTCGGCGGTCGCGGAGATCTCCACCCGGTCGCCGACGCGGGTGCCGGTCCCGTGCGCCTCCAGGTAGTCGACGGCGGACGGGTCGAACTCGACCTGCTCGAACGCCTGCCGCATCGCGCGGACCTGCCCGTCGGCGTCCGGCGCGATCAGCGACCGGGCGTCGTTGGAGCCGCCCAGGCCGCGCAGCAGCCCGAAGATCCGGTCGCCGTCGCGGACGGCGTCCGGCAGCCGCTTGAGCAGGAACAGCGCGCACCCGTCGCCGGGGCTGAACCCGTCGGCGGCGGCGTCGAAGGGGGTGATGCGGCTGTGCGACAGCAGCCCGAGGGCGGAGCAGAGCACCAGGTCGCGCGGGTTGCACGCCAGCTCGGCGCCGCCGGCGAGCACGAAGTCCGCCTGCCCCGACCGCAGCGCGCCGAGCGCGATGTCCAGCGCCGCGAGCGACGACGCGCAGGCCGCCTCGACGGCGACGGGCACGGCCGGCAGCCGGTACTCGCCCGCGATGAGCGCGGCGATCCCGCCGGCGAGGCAGCCGTCCAGGTCCATCGGCGCGAGCGGCCCGCCGGACGCCTGGAAGCGGCGGCGGACGCGGTCGAGCAGCAGCGCGCGGGCGCGGCCGGACAGCGGAGCCAGCGCGGACAGGCCCGCCTCCAGTTCCGCGACGGAGCGTTCGGCGTTGAGGCGCCGGTCCCGGCCGAGGCCCAGGTTGGTGCCGATCGCCACCATGCCGGGACGTCCCGACAGCGTCTCCGCGCGCCCGTAGCGGGCCAGCGTCTCGTGGGCGACCGCGAGCGCGACGCGCTGGACGGGGTCCATCGCCGCGTACCGGCGCGGCGTGATGCGCACCCCGTCCGGTGGGGCGTCCGGGACCGGTACGTGCGCACCGAGCCCGGTGTAGCTGTGGGTGAGGCTGACGCCCTCCTCCTGGACATAGAGGTCGCGGTCGAGGACGTCGCCGGGCAGCGGTCCGATGCGGTCCTCGCCGGAGCGGACGGCCGCCCAGAAGCCCTCGGCGCCGGCGGCTCCGGCGAAGCGTCCGCCGTACCCGACGACGGCGATCGGCTCGGGACGGGTCGTGGCGGCGGTCCCCGTCCGGGCGGCGGGCTCCGGGCCGCGCGAGTCGTGCTCCTCCAGCAGGAGGTGGCAGACCGTGCCCGTCAGCGAGGCTCCGAGGACGGCCGCCCGGCGCGGCCCCGCACCGGGACCGGCCGGCCAGCTCTCGGCCGTCCGGGCGAGCCGGAAGGGCCCGCCGGGAGACGCCTCCGCGCTCGGCGGCAGCGTGCGGTGGTAGAGCGCGAGCGCGGTCTTGGCGACGGCGGCGAGCCCGCCGCCGGCGAAGGTGCGGCCCGGCTCGTCCGCGGCCCCGCCGAGGGTCACCGACGCGGGCGGGACGTTCCCGAGCAGCCGGCCGAGCGCCTCCAGTTCGGCGTGCGCCGCCGCCGGAACCCCGTTCGCGGCGCGCTCCACGTACCCGACCGACTCGGGCGGCACGCCCGCCGCCTCATGGCAGGTGCGGGCGACGCGGTACCGCCGCCGCGCGGACGTCGAGTAGCGCAGCACCCCCGGACGGGCGTCGTGCTCCATCGCGCATTCGAGGAGCGAGGCGTAGACCCGGTCTCCGTCGCGGACGGCCGACGACCGCCGCTTCAGCAGCAGCGCCCCGACCCCCTCGCCGGGGTCGCCGGGCAGCCCCTTCGCGGCGAGCAGCTCCCCGAACAGCGGGCTCTCGCGGCGCTGCCCGGCCAGCACCAGCACCGCGTCGCACAGGTCGGCGCGCAGCCCGTTGACCGCGTGTGCGAGCGCCGCGAACGGCGTCGCGTCCGCCGACTCCACCGCCAGCGTCCGGCCGCGCAGCCGGAACGCGCCCGCGATCCGGGCCGGGATCGTGCTCGCCATCTCCCCGACCCGGTCGTGCGGGGACGCGCCGAGCCGCCCGGCCACCACCGCCCGCAGCTCCCGCGCCGCCCGCGCCGCGACCGGGCGGGCGTGCCCGCCGAGCAGGGCGGGCACCTCCCGTTCCAGGTCGCGGGCGTAGCGCGCGGACTCGACGCGCAGCGCGTTGGCGTACTGGCGGTCGAGGCCGAAGCAGATCCCGGCGATGACGTCGGTCCGGTCGGTGCCGAGCGGGCGGCCGGTGTACCCGGCGTCGGTCAGGCACTGCCGGGCCGCCTCCAGCATGAGGACCTGCATGCGGGTCATCGACCGCCGCTGCACCGGCGGGATGCCGAAGCGGGCGACGTCCACCTCCGCCTCGTCCAGCCCCGGCGGTGCGGACGCGGGCGGCCCGCCGCACAGCCGCGCCCAGTAGTCGCCGGCACCGCGCGCCCCCGGGTAGAGGCACGCGATGCCGATGATCGCGATGGGTTCGCGCACGGGATCCGTCACACCTTCGCCGCGTCCTCCGCGGACGCCCCGTTGAGCGTGCCGGGCTCCGCCCGGCCGGGATCGTCGCCCGCGTCGGGCAGGCCCGCCTCCTTGCGGAGCTGGTCGCGCATCACGACGTACTTGGCGTTCAGCTCGTCCACGGCGACGAACCGGTTGACGCCGCGCCCGGTGACCTTGGGCTCGATGCGGGTGACGATGTTCATGTCCTGCACCTCCTGGACGCGCTTCTGCGCGAACAGCGCGAGCTTCGGCAGGACGCGCCGCAGGCCCGGGGCCCGCAGCAGCGGCGCGAGGTGCTTGTCCTCGTACCAGCGGAACAGCACCTGGGTGTGCTCGTCGTCGACGGGCGTCATCCAGATCGTGACGTCGAACGGCTCGGTGTGGATGTGCACCATGCCGGGGAAGGTGAACGTGACGGACATCGGCGCGACGTTCGTCGGGTCGCCCTCGCCGACCAGCCGGAAGGTGTGCCGCAGCGTCGTCCCGTCCACCTCCAGGCGGCTGTCCTCGACCTTCGTCATCGCGAGGTAGCGCCGGCGGCCGTCCAGGCCGAGCTTCTTCGGGGTACCGCTCCAGCCGACGTAGTCCAGCACGTTGAACCAGTGGTCCCGGTGGACGACGGGCACGTGGTAGAAGTCCAGCAGGCTCTCGATGTAGCGGGTGTAGTGGACGGGCTGCTGCCACGCGCCCGTCGCGTGGACGTCCTCGCGGTCGGCGACCTCGGGCGGGATCTGCACGTCCGGCAGCACCTCCCGGTCGTCCCCCCACCACAGCCAGATCAGGCCGTTGCGCTCGCGGACGTGGTAGGTGTCCAGCCGCATCGACTTCGGGATGCGGCCGCCCGTGCCCAGGCAGGGCGCGAGGGTGCACTGCCCGTCGGCCGCGAACCGGAAGTCGTGGTACGGGCAGCCGAGCGTGTCGCCGCGCAGCCGGCCGTCCGCCATGTTGGCGCCCTTGTGCGGGCAGCGCGCCGACTGGCAGATCAGCCGCCCGGCGGTGTCCCGCCACAGGACGAGCTCCATGCCCATGCGCCGCGCGCCGGTGGGCCGCTTGGTGCCGACGTCCTCGGACCGGAGGATGGCGTACCACTGGTTCGGGATCATCCGTCTTTCCTTTCGTCGGTCTCGACGACCTCGACCACGCCCCGGTCGCCGTCCACCGTGACGAGGTCGCCGGTCTTGATGGTCTGCGTGGCGTGCTTGGTGTTGACCACGGAGGGGACGCGGAACTCGCGGGACACGATCGAGCTGTGCGAGAGCATGGAGCCGATGTCGGTGACGACCGCGCCCGCGATCGCGAACAGCGGGGTCCAGGACGCGTCGGTGAAGCGGGTCACCAGGACCTCGCCGACCTGGAACTCGTCGGCCTGCCAGACGAGGTCCTCGATGATGCGGGCCCGCCCGACGACGCGGCCGGGGCTGGCGCCGAGGCCCTCCAGCCGGACGCCGTCCGGGGCCGGGCGGACGGCCGTGGTGACGTCCCATTCGCCGACGAGGCTGAGCGGCGGCTCGGGCAGCCGGGCGTAGGACTGGAACGTCCGCCGGGCCTCCTCCAGCTTGGCGCGGGAGAACACCTCGCGGGCGTCCCGGTCGCCGTCCAGGTAGGCCAGGACGTCGGCGAAGTCGAGGTCGGCGACCTCGTCCAGGGAGCGCAGCACCCCGGCCGCGACGAGCCGGCGGCCGACCTCGTAGACGACGCGCCGCACCAGCCAGATCGAGGTGATCATCGACATGCGGGTGGTCTCGCGGAGCCGGCTGCACGTCTCGTACAGCGCCATGACCCGCTCGATCGTGCGGCGCTTCGGCGCGGGCAGCCGCTGCAGCGCCTCACCCGCCGCGTCCTCGCCCGGGTCGTGGGCGCGGTCGAGGACGTCGTCGATGGAGAATCCCTCGTCGGCGTAGCGGCGGATCATCTGGAAGACGTAGGACGGGTCGTCGATCCAGCGCGGGTGGGTCAGCTCCATCTCCTGCCGCCCGCGCGTACCGTTCTCGCGCAGGAACGGGACCATGTGGGCGTCCCAGAAGGCGCGGCCGGCGTCGTCGGCGCGCAGCAGGGCCGGGACGTCCTCGCCGACGCCGCCCCGGATGATCTCCATGACGCGGTCGTCGCGCCGGGCGACCTGGGCGAGCGCCCAGATCTCGCGGGCGGACTCGACCGTCCGCAGGCTGGACATGTCGGTCTTGATCCGGTTCCGCAGGCTGGTGCCCTCCTGGCCGAGCCAGGCGCCGCACAGCGCTTCGAGGACGCCGTAGAAGCCGAACGCGTTCATGTAGTACGGCATGTAGCCGACGTGCATGTCGTGGAAGTAGGCGAGCCGCCGCGCCAGCTCCGCGTTCAGCTCCGGCCGGTCGAGCCGGGCCAGGTCGATGCCCTGCGCGCGGTCGAACTCGTAGAAGCGGGACCGCACCATCCGCCGGGCGCGCTTCTTCATGTTCCGCAGTTCGGCGATGGACGTCTTCAGCCAGAATCCGGCCGCCTTCAGCTCCTCCGCGCCGCCCGGCCATTCGCCGAAGGGGTTCTCGTAGGTGTCGAGGTCCACTTCCTCGCTGACGAAGCGGCTCGTGAAGCGGCTCTGGTCCTTGGTGGGGAGGCACTGGCCGAGCATGTAGGCCGTGTAGGAGATGTTCAGGTAGACGTGGCCTTGCAGGTTGCCCATGTGCAGCGACATGTCGCCGGGGTCGCGGACGCCCGTCGACACGGCGCAGCCCCGGTGGACGTTGTGCTGGTAGTACTGCGCGAACGACTGGCCGAGCGGGGACATGACGCCGGTGAAGATCTCGCCGATGTCCATGCGCGACCACAGCGTCCCCTCGCGGACGGCGTCGGGCACGGGGCACAGGTAGGGGCTGGTCCGCCGGTCGCGCACGGGCGTGGTCGTGATGGGACGGGTCTGCAGCAGGTACGGCCTCCCGTCCCGGACGGCCCATTCGATGTCCTGCTCCGCGCCGTAGTGGTCGCGGACCCGCACGGCCAGCCGCGCCAGTTCGGCGAGTTCGGCGGGCGTCAGGCACGCGGTGTTGCGCGCGGCGGCGTCCACCTTGACGAGGCCGACCGTCCCCGGCTCGACGGGCGCGCACTTGGTGACCTTGTAGCGGATCTTCTGTTCGACGACCTCCGGGCCGGCCGGGTCGACGAGGAAGAAGTCGGAGGTGACCTTGCCCGCGACGAGGCCCTCGCCGAGGCCCCAGCACGCCTCGACGACGAACCGGTCGGTGCGCCCGCCGACCGGGTCGCGGGTGAACAGCACCCCGCCGGTGTCGGCGTGCACCATCTGCTGGACGACCACGGCGATCGACCCGGCCTGCGACGCGTCCCGGTAGGCGGCGGCCCGGTCGGTCCACAGCGACGCCCAGCACACCTTGACGGCGTCGAGGAGCGCGCCGTCCCCGGCGGTGTCGAGCACGGTGTCGTGCTGGCCCGCGAACGAATGGGACTCGGAGTCCTCCGCGGACGCCGACGACCGGACGGCGACGCGGGGCCGCCCGAGGTCCCCGTACGCCGCCAGGATCGCGGCCGCGATGCCGTCCGGGACGTCCGCCGCGACGATGCGTTCGCGAAGCTTGGCGGGCTCGGTCCCGGCGATGTCGGCGTCCAGGCCGGTCTCCCGCAGGAAACGCTCGAACAGCGCGGTCGTCAGGCAGAAGGCGGGCGGGACGGGCAGGCCCGCGCGGAGCATCTCGTCCAGCCGGGTCGCCTTGCCGCCGAGCAGCCCGGCGGGCGGGACCTCGCCCGCGCCCAGCACGAGGATCTGCTCTTTCACAGAGGTCTTTCCCTTGGCAGAGGTCTTGCCCTTGACAGAAGACGGGGTCGCCATCAGATGAGCTCCTCAGCGGTGCCGTGGCCCGGGGCCCGGTTGGTGCCGACGAAGGCGCGGAACTGCTCGCCGGGGATGAGCCGCCGCTCCCTGACCCCGGTGAACCCGGCGGCCTCCAGCTGGGCGGCCAGCTCGGCGGCGTGCGGCAGCGGGCCGCCGAAGTCGGCGCACTCGAACCACAGGTCGAGGACCTCCATGCCGACCGCGCCGCCCCGGCAGGCGGTGGTCAGCAGCAGCCGGCCGCCGGGCGCCAGCAGCGACCGCACCCGCTCCAGCACCTTCACCCGCTCGTCCTCGGGGAAGTAGTAGATGTTGTTGTGCATGGTCACGAGGTCGAACACCGGCTCGGTGTCCAGGTCGCGGACGTCCGCCCGGCGGACCTGCACGCGGTCGGCGAGGCCCCACGCGGCCATGTTCGCGGCGGCGCCGGCGGCCACGTCGTCCTGCAGGTCGATCGCGAGCGCGGTGAGCCGCGGGTTCAGCAGGGCGGCGTGCCGGACGTGCACGCCGCTGCCGCAGCCGACCTCCAGCAGCCGGCGCGGCTCGTCCCGGTTCATGACGAGGCCGACGGCCTCCTCGACGAACGGCTGCACCACGCGGGTGGAGCGGGCGATGACCGCGCCGTCCTGGTCGCCGAGCGTCAGCCGCCGGCCGCCCCGCGCCATGGCGGGGGCGTCCAGCAGGACGGGCAGGTGGAACCGCGCGACCTCCTCCAGGGCGGCGGCGACGGCGTCGTTGCGCGGGTCGCCGAGCGCCTTCGCGGCCCGGCCGCGCAGCTTGTAGCAGCCGTCGTCGAAGCCCAGCTCGCCGAGCCGCACCCCGATGTCCAGCCAGGCGCGCAGCACGTGCCGGTCTTCGCGGACGCCGAGCGCCGCCGCGAGCGTGTCCAGGTCGCAGGGCCGCACCGCCAGCCGCCGCAGCACGCCGCTGCCCGACGCGGCGGCGAGGAACGACGCCCGGTACAGGGGCGTGACGAGGCTCCGGCCGAGCGACAGCAGCAGCGGGACCTGCCGGCCTCCGGCCAGCTTGGCCAGGGTCGCGACTTTCATGTCCGAGTCCTCCGGGGGTCGATGGTGTGGGCGCGGGGGTGCCCGCCCAGTTCGCGGCGGAGCTCGCGCAGCAGCGCGTCCCGGTCCGGGCCGGCCAGGTAGAAGTGGCCGCCGGGCAGGTGCCGGCGCAGCGTCGAGCCGTAGGTGTACTCGCGCCACTCGTCCACCTGCGCCGGCGCCGCGATCGGGTCGCCCGCGGCGGAGAACGCGGTGATCGGGCAGCGCAGCGGGCGGCGCGGCGCCCACCGGTACCGCTCGCACGCGGTGAGGTCGGCGCGCAGCACCGGCATGCGGCGCGCGAACTGCGGGCCGCCCGAGCGCGGGTCGACGCCGGCGCCGGTGAGGCCGCCGAGGTCGCGGACCATGCGCAGCAGCGCGTCGTCGGTGAGCTCCGCGCCGATCCGGTCGCCGTAGAAGTGCGGGGCCCGGCTGCCGGACACGAACAGGT
Organism: Actinomadura bangladeshensis; assembly: GCF_004348335.1. Classification (GTDB taxonomy): domain Bacteria; phylum Actinomycetota; class Actinomycetes; order Streptosporangiales; family Streptosporangiaceae; genus Spirillospora; species Spirillospora bangladeshensis. The sequence goes on from NZ_SMJW01000074.1 coordinate 26,794, forward strand.
GGACGGGCTCCCCGGCTCCGCGGTCGCGCAGCTCGCAGGCGACCTCGTAGGCCAGCAGCGCGCCCATGCTGTGCCCGAACAGCGCGTGGGAACCGGCGAGCCCCCCGTCGATGAGCGCCGCGGCGATGTCCTCCGCCATCGGGCGCAGCTCGCCGCGGGGCCGCTCCTCCAGCCGGAAGCTCCGGCCGGGCAGCAGCACCGGGACGATCTGGACGTGCTCGCCGACGTGCGCGTCCCAGTCCCGGTAGACCGACGGCGTCCCGCCCGCGTGCGGGAAGCAGATCAGGCGCACGGCCGCCTCGGGGTCGGCGGTCACGCCCGGGAACCAGGCGCGCTGCTCGGTGCCGGTGCCGGTGTCAGCCATCGAGCTGCTCCCGGCCCTCCGGCGACTCCAGCCAGGCGATCGTCCGGGCCATGCCCTCCTCGAAGTCGACCTCGCTCTTGAAGCCGAAGTCCTCGCGGGCCCGGTCGATCGGGTACGACTGGTCGCGTTCCAGCAGGTGGACGGCGTGCCGGGTGAGGACGGGCCGCGCCTTGACCCGCAGCGCCCCGTACACCCGCTCCGCCGCGCCCGCGACGCCGGCGGCCAGCGGCCGGGGCAGGCTCATCGCGGGCGGCTTGACGCCGAGCCCGGCCGCGAGCGCCTCGATGTACTCCCGCCACGTCGTCATCTCGGGGTCGCGCAGGTTATAGACGCCGCCGGCGGCGGCCTCCGACCCGCACGCGGCGATCATCCCGTCGACCGCGTTGGCGACGTAGAGGAGCCCGGCCGGGGCCGCCCCCTTGCGGACGTACACCATCTGCCGGCTCTTGAGCAGGGCCGCGATCTCGACGACGAAGTCCTTGCTGCGCGGCCCGTACACCGACACCGGCCGGATGACGGTGAGCGGCAGCCCGGCCCGCTCGGCGGCCCGCCGCACCGCCTTCTCGCCGAGCAGCTTGCTGCGGTTGTAGGGCAGCCCGATGTCGTTCGGCTCGGTGCGCTCGTCGCACGGCCGGACGGGGTACCCGTAGACGTCGGTCGTGCTGAGGTGCACGAACCGCTCGACGGTGCCGGCGCGGTGGGCGGCGTCCACGAGGTTGCGGCAGCCGGTGATGTTGGCCTGCTCGAACTCCTCCCACGGACCCCAGTCGGCGGACTTGCCCGCGCAGTTGTAGACGTGCCGGACGCCGTCGGTGGCGCGCAGCAGCGCGTCCAGGTCGGTGAGGGAGCCGACCTCGACCTCGACGGGCAGGTCGGCGAACGCGGACCGGTCGCTGCCCTCCCGGACGAGGACCCGCACCCGGTGCCCGATCTCGGCGAGCCGCCGGGTCAGGTGGCCGCCGATGAATCCGGACGCGCCCGTCACGAGCACGTCGGCGTCTCCGGGGCCGTGTCTCGTCGCCGTTCGCCGCACGGCGGTCTGCCGGGGCTCGCGCGGGCGCGGTGTCCGGTTCTCGGGCGATGTCATGTCCATGGCGTCCACCAGGAGGTCGAGGGAGCGGTCGAGGTCGGCTTCGCGGTGGTCGGCGTTGACGAAGAACCGGAGCCGGCACTTGTCGCGCGGCACGGCCGGGTAGCCGATCGGCATCACGTTCACGCCGCGTTCCAGCAGCGCGCTGGAGATCTCCATGGCCCGTCCCCAGTCGCCGACGATGATGGGGATGACGGCGGTCTCGTGGGACACGCCGGTGTCCAGGCCCCGGGCGCGCGCCGCGGCCCGGAAGTGGTCGGACAGCTCGTGCAGCCGCGCCACGCGGTCCGGCTCGTCCCGGATGACGCGGAATGCCTCCAGCGCGGCGGCGGCACTGGCCGGGGAGATCCCGGTGCTGAAGATGTAGAGCGGGGTCGTGTACTTCATGAACTGGATGAGGGGGCGGCGCGCCGCGATGTAGCCGCCGAGGCTGCCGATGGCCTTGCTGAGCGTGCCCATCCACAGGTCGACGTCGCCCGGATTCACCCCGAAGTGCTCGCCGACGCCGCGTCCGGTCCGGCCGAGGACGCCGAGCGAGTGCGCCTCGTCGATCATCAGCATCGCGTCGTGGCGCCGCTTGACCTCGATGAAGCGCGGCAGATCGGGCAGGTCGCCGTCCTGGCTGTAGGCGCCCTCGATGACCACCAGCGCCCGGCGGAACCGGCCGCGCATCGCGCCGAGGATGCGGTCCAGCGCCCGCCAGTCGTTGTGCGGGAACGGGCGGCGGCGGGCGCCCGACAGGATGCAGCCGCGCACCGTGCTGTCGTGGATCCACTCGTCGTGGACGATGAGGTCCTCCGGACCGAACAGGTGCCCGACGGTCGCGACGTTGGTGGCGTGCCCGCCGGCGAACACGATCGCGGCCTCGGTGCCGAGGAACCCGGCGATCTCCGCCTCCAGCTCGTGGTGCAGCGGCGTCTCCCCGCACAGCAGGGGGGTCGCCGAGCTGGACGTCCCGTACCGGTCGATCGCGGCCTTGGACGCCTCGCGCAGCCGTGGGTGCGCCGACAGCGCCAGGTAGTTGAAGGCGGAGAAGTTGACGACCCGGCGGCCGTTCATGTGGATGAGGCCCGAGTTGAACCCGTCGTGGACGCGCTCGTAGGCGTTCGGGCCGCTCGACTCGATCAGCCGGAGCCGCTCCAGCATCTCGGCGTACTCTTCCCACTCCTCGAACCGCCGCTGGATCACGACAGGACGCGCGGTCGCGGGTTCGGGTTCGGGTTCGGGCTCCGGTTCGGGTTCGGGTTCGGGAGCCGGCGGGGCCTGGACGGTCGCGGCGGTGCCGCCGAGGGCGTCCAGGAGCTGGCCGATCGTGAAGTCCTCCGGCAGCGTCTCCCGGAGCTCCTCGACGCGGCCGGGGTAGAGGGGGGCGAGGTGGCGCTCCAGCTCGCCCCTCATCAGCGAGTCGAGGCCCAGCTCGCTGGTGACGCGGGCGTCCGGCGGGATCTGCTCGACGGGGAAGCCGGAGACTCTGGACACGCACGCCAGGACCCGATCCGCGTCGACGTGCACGTGGCCGTTGCCGTTCACTTCGATCTCCCTTCGCTGCTCGCCGTCCGGCGCCGGCGGCGCCTTGAGCCAGTAGCGGCTCCGTTCGAACACCGCGTGCGGCGCGGCGACCCGCCGCCGCGGCCGGCCGGCGTCGAGCCCGGCCCAGTGGACGCCGCCGCCCGCGCAGTGCCAGCGGCCCGCCGACCGGAGGAACGTCCGCCAGTCGTCGGCCCCGCGGCGCAGGGACGGCAGCCACAGGGCGGTCCCCGCCTCCTCCCCGAGGCCGGTGCGGGCGAGCCCGAGGAGGGTGGGGTGCGGGCCCGCCTCCACGAAGGCGTCGCAGCCGAGCCGCCGCAGGGCGGCGACCCCGTCGGCGAACCGGACGGCGCCGAGGAGGTGGTCGGCCCAGTAGCCGGGCTCGGGACGGCCCATGGGCTCTCCGGTGTGGTCGGAGATCCACGGGATGCCCGGCTCCCGGACGGCGACCGCGCGGGCCGCGTCCCGCAGCGGCTCGGCCGCGGCGGCCATCAGCGGCGAGTGGAAGGCGTGCGAGACGGCCAGCGGGCGGACGACCGCGCCGCGTTCCGGCAGGTCGCGGGCCAGCCGCCGGATCGCGTCCGCCGGGCCGGACAGGACGAGGTGGCCCGGCGCGTTCACCGCCGCGACGGCGACGGACGGCGCCGACGCCGCCGCCTCCTCGATCAGCCCGGCGTCCCCGGAGCAGGCGATCATCGCACCGGAGCCGGGCAGCTCGTCCATCAGCCGGCCCCGGGTCGCGGCGAGCGTGAGCGCGTCCTCCAGCGACAGCGCGCCGGCGACGCACGCCGCCGCGAACGCGCCGACGCTGTGCCCGAGCACCGCCGCCGGGCGGACGCCGAGCGACTCCCACAGCCGGGCCAGCGCGACCTCGACCGCGACGAGCGCGGGCTGGCAGTGCCGGGTCCGCTTCAGCAGGGCGGGGTCGTCCTCGCTGAACAGCAGGTCGCGGAGCGAGCGGCCCATCAGCGGGCGCAGCACCTCCTCCGCCCGGTCGATGACACCGGCGAACACGGGGCTGGCCTCGTGGAGCCCGCGGCCCATCCCGGGGTACTGGGTGCCCTGGCCGCTGAACAGGAACGCGGGCCTCGGGGCACGGCCGGCGGCGTGCCCGAGCGTCACATCGGTGGACGCCGCACCGGACGCGAGCGCGGAGAGCGCCCCGTCGAGTTCGGTCATCGACCCCGCCGTCAGGACGGCGCGGTGCGCGAGCGCGGCCCGGCCGGTGTTCGCCGCATGGCACAGGTCGGCGAGTTCGACGTCCGGGCGGGCCGCGATGTGCGCCCGGTACCGGCGGGCGAGCGTCGCCAGCGCCGTCGGCGTGTGCGCGGACAGGGACAGCGCCTGCACGGACCGTTCCCCGCCCGGCGGGTCCGCCGGCGGCTCCGGCTCGGGCGCCCGCCGCACGATCACGTGCGCGTTGGCGCCGCCGAACCCGAACGAGCTGACCGCCGCCCGCGCCGGCGGGCCCATCGGTCCGGTCGCCACGGTCAGGCCCGACCCGTCCCAGGCCAGGCGGCGGTTCGGGGTGGTGAAGTGCAGCTGCGGGGGCAGCTCGCCGTGCCACAGCGCCAGCACCGCCTTGATCAGCCCGGCGATGCCGGCCGCCGCCTCCAGGTGCCCGATGCCGGCCTTGACGGAGCCGACCGGGCAGGGCGCGTCCGGGGCGCGGCCCGCGCCGTACACCGCGGCGAGCGCCTCCCACTCGACCGGGTCGCCGAGGACGGTTCCGGTGCCGTGCGCCTCGACGTAGTCGACGCCGCGTCCGTCCGTGCCCGCCTCGGCGAGGGCCTGCTCGATGACCCGCCGCTGCGCCGACCCCTTGGGCGCGGTGAGGCCGTTGGCGCGTCCCCCGTGCCCGACGGCGGCGCCGTCGATCGTCGCGTAGATCCGGTCGCCGTCCGCGAGCGCGCGCGACAGCGGCTTCAGGCACACCAGCCCGGCGCCCTCGCCGCGCACGTAGCCGTTCGCCGCGTCGTCGAACGTGCGGCAGGAGCCGTCCGGGGACAGCATCCCGCCGCGCGCGAACGCCACCGACAGCGCCGGGTTGATCAGCAGGTTGACGCCGCCGGCGAGCGCGGTGCCGCACTCGCCGGCGCGCAGGCTGCGGCAGGCGGCGTGCACCGCGACGAGCGAGGACGAGCAGGCCGTGTCGATCGCCAGGCTCGGGCCGCGCAGGTCGAACTGGTACGACAGCCGGTTCGCCGCGATGGAGTGCGCGGTGCCCGTCGCGGCGTACACGTCGATGGCGTCGAGGTCGCCCATCTGGAGGTCGGCGTAGTCGTGGCCGCTGATGCCGACGAACACGCCGGTGTCGCTGCCGGCGATGCCGTCCGGCGCGATGCCCGCGTCCTCGAACGTCTCCCAGGCGACCTCCAGGAGGAGCCGCTGCTGGGGGTCCATGCGCTCGGCCTCGCGGGCGGAGATCCCGAAGAAGCGCGCGTCGAACCGGTCGATGTGATCGAGGAACCCGCCCCGCCTCGGCGCGTCCGCACCCGCGGCGTCCCACCGTCCGGCGGGCACGTCGGCGACCGCGTCCCGCCCGTCGAGCAGCAGCCGCCAGTACCCCTCCGGATCGGGCGCGCCGGGGAAGCGGCAGCCCAGCCCGATGACCGCGATCGGCTCCGCGGCGTCCGGCGGCCGGGGCCCGGTGCCGGCCTTCTCCGCGCGCGCTCCGGCTCGGTGGTCGGCATCCGCGCGGGCCGGCGTGCCCGCGTCCTTCCCGTGCGCTTCGACGCCGAGGCGGTCGGCCACGTCCCGGATGGTCGGCCGTTCGAAGACGGTGTTCGGTGCCAGGTCGCGTCCCAGCCACCTCCCGAGTTCGGTCACCAGGGCGACCGCCGCCTTGGACGTGAGGCCGAGCGCGGCGAACGGCGCGGTGGCGTCGATGGTCCCGGCGGGCAGGTCGAGCCGGGCCGCGGCCCGCTCCACCAGCCACTCCTCGATGTCCGCCGCGCTGCGTTCCACTCCCGGCACCCTGCCGACGCCTTCCCCGGCCTTGTCCTCTCGGGCGCCGCCCACCCTGCGTTCCCCGGCGGATTGCCCGGTGAGGCGCGTCAGGAGCTCGGGCACCGAGGGCTTTGCCAGCAGCTCGCCCAGCGGGATGTGCAGGCCGAGTTCGCCGTGCAGCCGCGTCGCGAGGGCGAGGAGGGCGGGATAGTCCAGGCCGAGGTCGGCGAAGGCGCGGTCTTCGACGTCCGAGCGGCCGGTCTCGGACGTGAGCAGATCGAGGATCGCGGCCCGGTCGGGCCGGCGGGCGGGCTCGGGAGCGGGGT
>NZ_SMJW01000075.1 GCF_004348335.1 Actinomadura bangladeshensis
CGTGGGCGGAGCGTCGTGCTCCGGGGTCGTCGTCGGGTCGGCGGCGCCGCCGTCCGAAGGTGCGGGTTTCTCCGTGACCGGGGCCCGCTCCTCGGTCGTCGGCGTCGGAGTCCGCGTCGGCGCGGCACTGTTCGCCCCGGTGTCCGGGGTCTCCGGAGTGCCATCGGTGACGCCGCCCGCCGGTACGGGCGCGGGACGGGTGCTGCCTTCGTGCGGTCCGATGGCGCTCAACGTGCCGCCGCCGGAGGACGGCCACGTCATCACCAGGCCGGCCGCGACCGTGGCTGCCACCCCGGTCACGCCGCCGACGCCCTTGAGGGCGGCTCTGCGGCGGCGGGAGCGTTCCCGTTTCGCGGCGGCGGCCTCGGTAGCCGAGTCGATCACTACGAGGTGGTCGGCCGGAGCGACGGGCTCCGCCTGGACGCCGCCGGCCTCGTCGCGCTCGGCGGCGGCGAGCACCTGGTCGCGCAGCGGCGCAGGCGCCCAGATGGAGGCGCGGCGCGCCAGGAGGTGCGGGAGCCGTCCCTTCTCGAACGCCGCGATGACGTCCATGTGCTCGCCGGGGTCGGCGTGTCCGCGGATGAGGACGTCCAGGACGAAGCTTTCCAGTGCGGTGCGCGCTTCGTGCAGGAGTTCGCGCACGCTGCCCGGCGAGATGTCCAGGGCTGCGGCGATGTCGCGGACCTCCAGCCACTGACCCGCGGACAGCAGCAGGGCCTCACGGTGGCCGGCGGACAGGTTTCCGATCCCGTCCAGCAGCGGGTCGGTGGCCGCCTGGGCGAAGACGGGACGGCCACGGCCGCCGAACGCCCCACGCTCGGCACAGACCGTACGGGCCAGGTGGTGCAGCCACAGCACCGTCTCGCCGCGCGGCGGGTTCCGCATCGCCCGGGTGAGCGTCTCTCGGAGGGCGTCGGCCGCGCCTTGGTCGCCCAGCAGCGACCAGCAGTGCGCGTAAAGACGGTGGGCATGGGCGTCGTAGAGGGTTTCCAGGTCCCCGTGCATATGACCTCCTCGGGAGGTGGCCGTGGGAGCAACTGTTATGAATACGGGCGGGGGGGCGCCCGAACACACTTGGGCACGGGACTCTAGTGCACGATGGCGACGGATGAGAAGCGAACGGTTCCTGTGCGTAGCGATTCTTCCATGCGCCGAGGACACTACCGGCGGATACGTCGGCGCCTCGCCCCGTATACGCGCACGGTGATGGGGTTCTTGCCGGTGCGGACGTGCGAATGCGGCCTCAGTGGGCAGGGCTGGGTGCATGAGGCCGGAGATGGAACGGGCGGCGGGCCGGTGAGCGGCCGGTGGCGGACGTACGGGGCCACCGCGGCGGCGGTGACCGCGGCGGTGGGCGCCAAGGCGGTCGACGCCGACAGCGCCTGGTACCGGTCGCCGGCCCAGCCGCCATGGCAGCCGCCGCCCTGGACGTTCGGGGTCGTGTGGACGCCGCTCTTCGGCCGCTGCGGCCCGGACGCGGGAGTCGTGGGCACGGCGCCGCTGGACGTCGGCGACGCCGAACTGATCCGGCGCACGGCCCGCGCCGACGCCGCCGCGGCCGCCGCGCTGGTCCCCTACGCGGCATGGTGCGGGTTCGCCATCGCGCTGAACGGCGCCCACCGCAACCGTCCGTCCGGGAGCGGGCGCCGGTGACGAGCACCTCGATCATGCTGTTCACCCGTGATCTGCGGGTGCACGACAATCCCGCGCTGGCCGCCGCCTGCGCGGCCGGCCGCGTCGTTCCGGTGTTCGTTCTCGACCGGGCGATCCTGGACGGTCCGTTCGCCGTGCCCAACCGCGTCCGATTCCTTCTGGACTCCCTCGCGGACCTCCGGGCCTCGCTGCGCGAGCTGGGCGGTGACCTGGTGGTGGTGCGCGGCGACCCGGTCGCGGAGGTCGCCCGGCTGGCGGACAGGACGCACGCCGGCTCGCTGTTCGTCGCCGACGAGCGGTCGGCGTTCGCCGCCCGGCGCCTCGCCGGCCTGCGCGGGCTCGGACTGGACGTCTCGGCGCACCCCGGCATCACGGTCGTCCCGCCGGGCGAGGTCACGCCCGCCGGCGGCGACCACTACCGGGTGTTCACCCCGTACTGGCGGGCCTGGGAGGCCGTCCGGTGGCGTCCGCCCGTGGACGTGCCCGAGGCGGTCCGCCTGCCGTCGGGCGTCGACGCGGGCGCGCTGCCGCGGCTCGCCGAGCTGACGCAGGGCTCACCCTCCCCCGATCTCGCGCCCGGCGGTGAGCGGAAGGCACGCGAACGCCTGGCGGCGTGGCTGCGCGAGGACGCCGCGGCGTACGAGGAGGTCCACGACGATCTCGCCGCCGACCGCACGTCCCGGCTCAGCCCGTACCTCAAGTTCGGCTGCGTCTCGCCGCGGGAACTGGCGGCGGCCGGGCCGGACGCGTTCCGCCGCCAGCTGGCGTGGCGCGACTTCCACCACCAGGTCGCCGCGGCCTTCCCCGCGCTGCCCAGGGACGACTACCGGCCGCGCGGGCGGCGGTGGAACGACGACGAGGACGCCCTCGCCGCGTGGCGCGGCGGCACGACCGGCGTCCCGATCGTGGACGCGGGCATGCGCCAGTTGCGCCGCGAGGGCTTCATGCACAACCGCGCACGGCTCATCACCGCCTCGTTCCTGACCCGCGATCTCGGGATCGACTGGCGGGACGGCCTGCGCCACTTCGGCGACCTGCTCGCCGACGGCGACATCGCCGACAACGCGGGGAACTGGCAGTGGGTGGCCGGCACCGGCAACAGCACCCGGCCGGACCAGGTCATGAACCCGCTCCGGCAGGCGTCCCGGTTCGACCCGCGCGGCGACTACGTCCGCAGGTACGTTCCCGAACTCGCCGGGATCGAGGGCTCGCGCGTCCACCGCCCGTGGGCCCTGCCGGCGGGACGGCGGCGCGCGCTCGGCTACCCGGAGCCCATCCTGCTTCCCGAATGATCGGTCGGCGCGGCCCGTTCGCGGCTCAGCCGGGCAGGCCGGCCAGGACGGCATCGGCGGCGCGGCATCCAGACGCCAGGGCGCCCTCGGTCAGGGTGCCGCGTCCGGGTCGCGGCGCCGCGCGTTGCGCAGTACGTCGTCCAGGTCGCCGAGGCGGTCGAGCTGCTTGACGGCGCGGGCGGTGCGGTGGTTGCGCGCCAGCCGTTCGCGGTGGCGGTGAATGAACTCCCAGTAGCCGGCGGTGTAGGGGCACGCCCGCTCGCCGACGCGTTCGGTGGGCCGGTAGGCGCAGGGGCCGCACAGGTCGCTCATCCTGTTGATGTAGGCGCCGCCGGAAGCGTACGGCTTGGTGGTGATGCGGCCGCCGTCGGCGTACTGGGACATGCCGATCACATTGGGGAGCATCACCCAGTCGTATCCGTCGACGAAGCAGCGGTGGAACCAGTCGGTCACCGCCGCCGGATCCCAGCCGCGCTGCAGGGCGTGATTGCCCAAGATCATCAGCCTGGGTATGTGATGTACCCAGCCCCGGTCACGGACCTGCGCCAGAGTGGTCGACAGGCAGCGCGCCCGCACGGCGTCGGCGTCCAGGCGGGCGAACCAGTCCGGCAGCGGCGCGTGGTGCCCCAGGGCGTTGGACTCGCGGTAGCGGGGCCCGAGGTGCCAGTAGAGATTCCACATGTACTCGCGCCAGCCGGCGACCTGCCGGATGTAGCCCTCGACGGAGTTGAGCGGTGCCTCGCCCGCGCGGTAGGCGTTCTCGGCGGCCTCGACGCACTCCGCCGGATCCAGCAGCCCGAGGTTGAGCGAAGCGGACAGCAGGCTGTGGCTCATGGCCCAGTCCTCGGCCAGCACCGCGTCTTCCCACGGGCCGAAGGTGGGCAGGCGTTTCCGCACGAATGCGCGCAGGGCTCGCCGGGCCTCGGCGCGGTCGGCGGGGAAAAGGCGTGGTCCGTCCCGGCCGACGAACGCTACCTCCCCGCGCCGCTCCCACCGGTCCAGATCGGCCCTGACCTGGTGGTCGATGGCGTCTTCACGCGGCCGGTAGGGTGCCGGCACCGGCAGTACCGCGGCGCTCTTGGGCGGGGCCTCGCGGTTGTCGGTGTCCAGGTTCCACTTCCCGCCCGCGGGCTCCCCGCCGTCCATCAGCAGATCGTGGGCCCGGCGCACGTGCCGGTAGAAGTCCTCCATCCGCAGGTGCCCCGCGGAGTCCGCCCAGCGGCCGAACGCGTCCGGCTGCACGAGGAACCCGCGCGGCGGCAGGACCTCCACCTGCTCCAGTTCCCGCACGAAGCGAAGGGCGCCGTGGGACGTGGGGTGATGGACGGTCACGGGCGCGTCGCCGACGGCTCGGTCCAGGCCGTCACGGTAAGTCTCCGCCTGGATGTAGCGCACCCGGTCACCGAGTTCGGCCGCGCGGTGCCGCATCGCGGACAGCAGCAGGTGCGCCTTGGCACGGTGAAAGCGGCGCCGCCGGAAGACCCCGCGCGACTCGATCATGACGATCTGGCTGTCGGGCCGCAGGAAGTGCGGGCCCAACTGGTCCCCGAACAGCCAGTGGAACGCGGCCTTCGAGCGGTCGTGCGCCCCCATGCGCATCCTCCCCCGAGATGCCTGGACGTCCGCTCAGTGTGGCGCACGAGCCGCCGCGGGCACAGACGGCGCGCTGGTGCGCGAGGCCCGCCAGACCCGCACGCGTTCCTCCCGTCGGGGCCGGGCTCGGAGTGACCACGGACACGGCGGGCATGGTGCCCCAGGAACGGATGTTGCCGAGTCGATCGCGCTGAGCAGGAGAAACCGGCGCCGTGCGGCCGGGACGGCCGCTCCGGGGAGGGGGAAGCGATGCCCGAAAGCGTCGTCATCGTGGGGGCGGGACTGGCCGGGTTGGCCTGTGCCGTGCGGCTGCACCAGGCCGGTGTGCCGGTTCGGATACTGGAGGCGTCCGACGGGATCGGCGGCCGGGTGCGCACCGACGTGGTGGACGGGTTCCGCCTCGACCGCGGTTTTCAGGTCTTCAACACCGCTTATCCCGAGGCCCGGCAGATTCTGGACTACGCGGCCCTGGACCTCCAGCCGTTCTCGTCCGGTCTGCTGGTGTTCCACCGAGGCCGCCGGGAGCGGGTGATGCTGCCATGGAGGCATCCCGAGCACGCGTTGAGCGGCGTCCTCGCCGATATCGGCACCATCGGCGACAAGGCGGCGCTGGCGGCGATGAGCGCCCGGGACCTGGCCGCCTCCGGTTCCTGGCTGCGCGACTGCCCCGAACGAAGCACCTACGACGAACTCCGGCTGCGGGGCCTGTCCAATGTGATGATCGACCGGCTCATGCGCCCGTTCCTGTCCGGCGTGCTGCTGGAAGGCGACCTGGAGACCTCCAGCCGGTACTTCCACCTGATCTGGCGGTCGTTCGTCCGCGGCACCATCACCCTCCCCGCGCTGGGAATGGGCCGCATCCCCCTGCAACTCGCCGACCGGCTGCCCGAAGGGACGATCTCGCTCGACACAGCCGTCCAGGAGATCACCGACGGCGGTGTGCGGACCGGCGACGGTTCCACCGTCCAGGCCCGCGCCGTGGTCGTCGCCACCGACCCCGTCCAGGCGGCCCGGCTGCTGCCCGAGGTCGAAGCACCCGTTATGCGCGCGGTAACGACCTTCTACCACGTGGCTCCCTCCTCGCCGCTGCGTGAGCCGATCCAGATCATCGACGCCGAGGGCGTCATCGCCGACACGCTGGTCCTCACCGACGCGGCCCCGCGCTACTCCCCGGACGGCCGCGCGCTCATCTCGACGTCCGTGCTCGGCCTCGATGCGGACGAATCACGCGTGCTGGAGCGGTTGACCGAGATCTACGGCGACACTTCCGGATGGCGGCTCATCGGGACCTATCCCGTCGAGGCGGCGCTCCCCGCGATGCCGCCGCCGCTGCGGATGCGGCAGCCGGTGCGGCTCCGGCCCGGACGGTACGTCTGCGGCGACCACCGCGACACCGGCTCCATCCAGGGCGCCCTGGTGTCCGGACGCCGCGCCGCGCAGGCCGTCCTCGCCGACTCCCTCCTGCGGACGACCGTCCCGATCTCGGGATGAGCGAGGACGGCCGGCTCGACCGGGCCACCTGCGCGATCCGGCGCCGTGAGCCGGCGGTCCGTGCCCACCAATGTATGACGCGTTGAGGCGGTCGCGGCATCCGCGTAAGTTGGCGACAACGTGTTGATAAGTTGTCGACATGATGTCGACAAAAAAGCGGGTGTGGGGCTGATGTTCCTCGCCGTTCGTGAGCTGCGGTTCGCCAAGGTCCGGTTCGGGCTGATGGGGGCCGTCGTGGGGTTGATCGCGGTCCTCATGGTGATGTTGTCCGGGTTGTCGGTGGGGCTGGTCAGGGACGGGGTGTCCGGGCTGCAGAACCTGCCGGTCACCTCGTTCGCGTTCGAGCACGGCGTCCAGCACGACTCCGCCTTCTCCCGGAGCGTGGTGGGGATGTCCGCCGTGGACGCCTGGCGGGGCCGGCCGGGTGTGGCGGAGGCGGCCCCCTACGGCAACACGCTCATCAATGCCAAGAGCGACCGGGGCGTGGACATCGACCTCGCGCTGTTCGGGGTTGCGCCGGAGTCGTTCCTGTCGCCCGAGGTGAGCAGGGGTTCGCGGCTGAGCGGCGCGGACGGCGTCGTCGTCAGCGGCACGGCCCTGGACGCCGGCCTGCACATCGGCGACACGATCACGGTCGACCGGCTCGGGACGAAGCTGCGGGTCGTGGGCGCCACCGCGGGACAGAACACCTTCGGTCACGTCGACGTGGCCTATGTGCCCCTGCGGACCTGGCAGCTGATCAAAGCCGGGGCGGCGCCGGGCGACCCCGTGCCCGCGCACGCCGCTCAGGACATCACCGCCGTGGCGGTGCGCGCGAAGCCCGGAGCCTCCGTCGACCTGGCCGCCGGGGACGCCGCCGCCGGCACCGAGAGCCTCACCCTGAAGGAGTCCTACGGAGCTTCGCCCGGCTATACCGCCGAGACGTCCACGCTCCAGCTCATCCAGGGATTCCTGTACGCCATCTCCGCGCTGGTCGTCGGAGCGTTCTTCGCGGTCTGGGCGATCCAGCGCAAGCACGAGGTCGCCGTGCTGCGCGCCATGGGCGCGTCCAGAGGGTGGCTGCTGCGCGACGCGCTCACCCAGGCGTTCATCCTGCTGCTGGCCGCCGTCGCGGTCGGCGCGGGGATCGGTGTCGGACTCGGCTCGCTCATCACCGGGGGCGGCGCGCCGTTCGCGCTCAGCGCGCCCAGTGTCACCACCGCCGCCGCGGGGCTCGTCCTGCTCGGGCTCATCGGCGCCGGGACCGCCGTAGCCCGGATCGCGTCCATCGACCCTGCCACCGCCCTCGGAGGAAACCGATGACCGGCCAGACCATGCCCGCCGCCGGAGCGCGGGGAGGCGCCACCGGCGCGCCCGACCGTCCGGGACTGCACATGGAGAGGGTCTGCCTCCAGCACGGCGACGGCACCGAGACCGTGCAGGCCCTCGACAACGTCGACCTCGTCGTGCGCCCCGGCGAGCTGGCCGCCATCGTCGGCCCCTCCGGCGCCGGCAAGTCGAGCCTGCTCGCGGTGGCCGGCGGCCTCGCCCGCCCGGACCGGGGCACGGTCACGGTCGCCGGGACCGACATCACGGCCGCCGGCGCCAGGACCAGGGCGAAGCTGCGGCGCGAGCACATCGGGTTCGTCTTCCAGTCCGGCAACCTGGTCCCGGCGCTCACCGCCTTCGACCAGCTCCGGCTGCCGCTGCGGTTCCGGCCGCGCCGCGAGCGCTCCGGCCGCGCCCCGCTCGCGCTGCTGGAGGACGTGGGAATGGCGGACAAGGCCGACCGGTACCCGCACCAGATGTCCGGCGGGGAGCGGCAGCGGGTCGGCATCGCCCGGGCCCTGGTGACCGAGCCGAGCGTGCTGCTCGTCGACGAGCCCACCGCCGCCCTGGACCGGGCGCGCAGCCACGACATCGTCCGGCTGCTCGCCCGCGAAACTCGGCAGCACGGCGTGGCGGCCGTCATGGTGACCCATGATCATGACGTCCTCGAACACTGCGACACCGTGTACGAGATGATCGACGGGCGGCTGGCCGCACTCGGCTGACGGGCGGGCCTGCCGGAGCCGCGGCCGGTGAGAGAGGGGGCAGTGTGCCGAAGATCCAGGCGCCGACCGTCGCCGAGCATCGGGCCGCGCAGCGGACCGCCCTGCTCGACGCCGCCCGCACCCTGCTCTCCGAGGAGACCGAGCGAGCCCCCAGCCTTGCGGCGGTCGCCCGCCGGGCCGGGCTCGCCCGCTCCAGCGTGTACGCCTACTTCACCTCCCGCGACGATCTGCTCGACGCCCTCATCGTCGACACCTTCCCCCGCTGGTCGGCCTACGTCCGGCAACAGATGGGCAAGGCCAGGACCCCCGGCGACCGTGTCCTGGCCTACGTCAACGCCAACCTCCGCCTCGTCGCCCGCGGCGACCACGCGCTGGCCCGCGCCCTCGCGTCCACCGGCCGCACCGACGCACTCGCCAACTCAAGCCGGCTCCTCCATGACGAACTCCAGACGCCGCTCCGCGCAGCCCTGGCCGAGCACGGCGCGTACGACCCCGACCGGACCGCCGAACTCGTCCAATCGCTCGTCTACAGCCTGAGCCGGATGATCGAGGACGGCCTGGCCGAACGCGCCGCCCGCCGCCTCGCCCACGAGCTGCTCGCCCCCTACCTGCACTCAGCGGCGCCGCGTCCGGCATGACCGCCGTCCCGCGGCCGACAGCACGCCGGTGGCAGCGATGTGCCGTGGGCTTACCGGATCTCTCACCCCTCGGACACGCTATTTGTACATGTCGGGCTGCTTTGGGCAGCCTGAGACGGCACTCGGGCCCGGCCTTCGGCTGTGTCCGAGTTCTCCGCTGGGCCCGGGGGCCGGTGTAGCCGATGCCGACGCCGTGCGGGGGCGGCGCCTCTGCGGGGGGGGTGGCTACGAGATCAGCGGAGGGAGTTGCCTCCGTCGGCGGTGAGTGAGCGGCCCGTGATCCAGGCGGCCTTGTCGCCGCACAGGAACGAGACGACGCCGGCGAGGTCTTCGGGGGTGCCGGCGCGGCCCAGAGGGGTGGCGCGGGCGGCGGCGGACAGGAGGCGCTCCGGGTCGGGGCTGATGTCGCGCAGCGCGTCCGTGGCCACCACGCCCCCGCTCACCAGGTTGACGGTGATGCCGTCGCGGCCGAGTTCCACCGCGAGGTAGCGGACGACGGACTCGGCCGCGGCCATGGCGGCGGCGATCGCGGCGTAGCCGGGGACGTGCCTGCTCGTCCCGGTGCTCACGGTCGTCACGACGCGGCCCCCGCCGGCCAGGTGCGGGCGTGCCGCCGCCACCAGGGCGAGGAGGGAGCCGACGCGGGTGGCGAACATCTGCTCGTAGGTGTGCCAGGGCGTGTCGAGCGCCTTTCCCAGCGCCGGCGAGGTCGCGCCGAAGCCCGTGGCATTGGAGATGACGGCGAGCACGGGGCCGAGGCGTTCACCCGCAGTGCGCACGAACTCCGCGCATTGGTCCCGGTCCGCCACGTCCAGCGCGAAGGCGGCGGCGTGCCCGCCGTTGCGGTGGATCTCATCGACGACTTCGGCGGCGGAGTCGGCGTTCCGGTGGTAGCCGACCGCCACGGCGTAGCCGTCGTGTGCGAGCGCGAGCGCGGCCGCGCGGCCGATGCCGCGGCCGGCGCCGGTGATGACGGCGGTCTTCATCGGCGGTCCCCGAAGGTGATGCGGTCGTCGTCGGCCGCCTCGGTGTAACGGCGCCGCGCGTCCTGCTGGAGTTCCCGGGACTCGGGGCTGGCGAGCCGTTCCGCGAAGAGCCCGGCCTCGAGGCGGAGACCTTCGGTCAGCGGCAGCCGGGAGCCCTCGATCAGGGCGCGTTTCGCTGCGGCGAGCGCGGCGGCGGGACGGGACGCCATGCGGTGGGCCAGTCGCAATGCCTCCGCCTGGAAGACGGGGGTGGGGAGTACCCGCTCGACGATTCCGGCCGTCCCGGCCTGTTCGGCGGTGAGGACGTCACCGGACAGGACGACATCGGCGGCTCGGCCCGGGCCGATCAGCCTGGCGAGGCGCTGGGTGCCGCCTGCCCCGGGGATGATGCCGAGCGCGGTCTCCAGAAGGCTGAAGTGGGCGTCGGCCGAGGCCCAGCGCAGCGTGCAGGCCAGGGACAGTTCGAGGCCGCCACCCCAGGCTTGGCCGTCGATTGCGGCGATCACGGGCTGCGGGAGGCGCTCGATGCGCCGCATCGCGGTGTACCAGATCTTGGCTCGCGGCACCGGTCCCCGGGACAGTTCGGCGAGTTCGTCCAGGTCTGCGTGTGCGACGAAGTAGCCGGGGACGCCGCTGGTGAGCATTACGACACTGATGTCCGGGTCGGTTTCCAGCCGGGCGAGTTCCGCGTCCAGTTCTTCGAGCGCGGCAAAGGTGAGGAAGTTGCGCGGCGGGTTGCGGTAGGTGAGGACGGCGACGCCGTCGCCGTCCTTCCGGGTCCACATCGTCATGTCAGTCCTTGCGTGAGTCGAGTCCGTGCTCGGCGAGGAAGCGCAGCACGGCGTCATTGAAGAATTCGGGGTTGTCCTGGTTGGCCAGGTGGGCGGCGTCCGGGACGACGAGGTACCGCGCCAGCGGGTCCCGGCGTTCCCAGACGGGCATGGCGGTGCGGAAGTTGCCGAGTCGATCGTGTTCGCCGTGCAGCAGCAGTTCGGGTATTTCGATCCGGTACGCGGGCTCGGGGTGGAGGGCGCCGACCAGGCTCGCCATGACCGCGACCATGTCCGGGTGCGACATCCTGCTCGCGGTGTCGCGCACGTACTCGCGGACGCGCGGATCCCGGGCGGACGCCTTGGCCTCCTGGCGGGTCAGGGCCTTGCGCGGGTACCAGGGCAGCATGCGGACGACCGCCGCGGCCTGGAGCCGTTCCCGGCGTGACAGCGGCAGGGTGTTCCCGGCGCAGCCCAGCGCGACCAGAGCCGAAACCCTGTCGGGGTGGTGGTAGACGATCTCCTGGGAGAGGTTGCCGCCCATCGACTGGCCGACGAGGACGGTTCGGTCGATGTCCTCCCGATCGAGGATCGCGAGCAGGTCTTCCGTGGCCGCGTTCAGGGACCACGGGGCCCGGTTGGGGATGGAGCGGCCGTGTCCCCGGACGTCCCACAGGATGATCCGGTGCAGGGCGGCGAACCTCTCGACCTGTGGTTCCCACGTGCGGTGGTCGAGGGTGGCGCCGTGGGTGAAGACGATCGGGGGTCCGTCGCCCGGGCCGCCGGTCCAGTAGTGGATCTCGCAGCCGGTGCGTTGGACGGTCCGGTGCCGCAGCATCACGGCTCTGCCTCGTCGCCCAGGAGGAGGACCGACGCGCCGTAGTGGACGCTCTGGGTGGACGGTGTGCCGGGTCCGGCCGTGGCGGTCGGCTCCCCGTCGCCCTGATTGCGGTCGAAGTGCGGGAAGTTGCTGCTGGACAGCAGCAGGCCGATGCAGTGGCCTTCGCTGAATCGCTGGGCTGTATGTCCGAGGTCTATCTCCAGTTGAAGCGGTTTTCCGCGCGGCACGGTGGTGCCCGGGCCGTCGCGGTGGCTCAGCCGGACCACTCCTTCACAGACCGGCAGCAGCCGGCTGTCCGGTAGCCGGTCCACCAGGCGGGCCATCACGTCGGCGTCCGCGGCGTCGGTGGCGAAGGAGAGCCGCAGCCGGACCCGGCCGGTGACGTCGGTGTCCTCGTCGAGCGGCTCACTGAGATAGAGCAGGACGTCAGGTCTCGTGGCGATGCGGCCGAGGTCCAGCGGCCCGGGGGCGAGGCGGCCGAGGTGCAGGACGCGGCCGCCGCGGCTCGGGACCGGGTCGGACGGGTCGTGGACGTAGCCGTCGGGTTCTGCCGGGCCCGCCGGGGCGGGCACGGCGGTCAGCCTGCCGGGCGGTCCGCCCGCGATTGCGGGGCCAGTCAGGTACAGGGCATGGCCGGCGGTGTCCATGGGGGGCCACCGCTCGGCGGTGCGCCATTCGTCCGCGCCCATCAGGAAGTACAGGACGGGGGCGGATTCGCCCGGCCCGTCCAGGCAGCGGCGGAAGAAGTCCAGGTGCCGGGCGGGGAGCCGCGCGGCGGCCGCCGAGGCAGCGACGCCGAAGTTCACCTCGCCCTGCAGATGGGTCAGGGCGCCGGTGTGCGCCCAGGGTCCGACGATCAACTCGTGCCGCAGGTCCGGGCGCAGCCGCCGCATCTCCTGGTGGCCGCGGATGGTCGCGGTGGCGTAGACGTCGTACCAGCCGGTCACCGACAGGACCGGCACCTCGACGGCCGCGTGGTCCCAGTCGGGCAGGGCCCGGACGCGGCCGTCCAGCAGGTCGCCGATCCGGATCGGGAATCCGGGCAGGTCCAGTTCCGGCATGTCGGCGAGCGGGAGCCGCCGCATCGCCCGCTCCGGGTCGTGGATCAGCGACGCCACCTTCGCGACGAGCGCAGGGTCGGCGTCCGGCCCTTGCCGGCCCAGCCAGTCGGCCGCCATGTAGGCCAGCCACCCGACCAGGTGGTCGAGCCGCAGCGCGCCGCCGGTGTCGCGGACGTCCGCCGCCGCGCCGGTCGTCATGGCCGGGGCGATGCCCCGCAGGTGCGGCGGACGCTCCGCCGCGCCGAGCCAGGCGACGATACCGAGGTAGGACGTGCCCGCGAGGAACACGTTGCCGTCGCACCAGGGCTGCGTCGCCGCCCACTCCACGGTGTCGTAGGTGTCCTCGGCCTCCTGCTCCCACATGATGGCCTGCCACTCGCCACCGGAGTCGAAGCGGCCGCGGGTGTCCTGCACCAGGGCGGCGAACCCCCCGGCCAGGCAGTGCTGGGGGTGCAGCGTGTCGGAGCTGATCTGCCGCCGCCCGTACGGCGTCCGGAAGATCACGACCGGGGCCGGGGACGGGGGCCGCCACAGGTCGCCGTGCAGGAGCACGCCATCCCGCATCGGGGTTTCGACGCCGCCTTCGATGCGTCCCAGTTCCGTCATCACACCGCCTTCAGGGTGAGCATCGTCCGGGCCATCTCGTTCCATCCGGCGGTCGCGCCGCCGTCCACGGTGAGGGCGCAGCCGGTGAGGAAGGAGCTGCCGGGCAGCGCGGCGAACACCGCGGCGCGGGCCTGCTCCTCGGGGGTGGCCAGCCGTCCGGCGGAGGTGGTCGCGGCGAGGGAGTCGCGGAGCGGGCCGGGCGGCCACAGCTCGTCCACCATCCCGGTGTGCGTCGGCCCGGTGACGAGGGCCACCGCGCGGATCCCCTGCGCGCCGTAGTCGACGGCGACCGACTGCGCGAGGCCTATGAGGGCGTGCTTGGCCATGTTGTAGACCGGGGAGCGCGGTGTCGCCGCCACCCCGCACATCGAGGAAGTGAACACGAACACGCCGCCGTCCGCGCGCATGTGCCCGACGGCGGAGCGCACGAGGTAGAAGTTGGCGTCGCAGCACACGCCCATCACCTTGCGGTAGTCGGCGTCGGTGAGGCTGTGCGGGCGGCCGGGGACGTTGACGCCGGCGTTGCCGTGGACGACGTCCAGCCGGCCGTGCCGGGCGACCACCCCCTCGACGACCTCGGCGACCTGGGCGGGATCGGAGACGTCCGCCTGGACGATCCCCTTGCCCGCGGTCAGGTCCACGCCGACGACCTCGGCGCCCACGGCGCGGAACAGCCGCATCGAAGCCGCGCCGATCCCGCTCGCCGCGCCGGTGATCAGGACGACCCTGCCGTCGAGTCGGCCGAAGACGTCGCCGTCCGTCGTGGTCATGGTCATGGTGTGCCTCCTCAGCGGCCGGTGAACTCGGGGTCGCGCTTCTCCACGAAGGCACGCGCACCTTCGACCGCGTCATGGACTTCCCTGTTGGTGCGGATGTGGAAGCCGTTCTGGACGCGGAGCGCCTGCTCCAGCGGCTGCCCGTACACCCGTTCGCGCAGCTGCTTGTAGAGCCCGATCGCGCGGGTCGGGCCGGCCGCGAGGCGCCGTGCCTCGGCGAGCGCCGCGTCCCGCAGGTCCTCCGGGGGGACGACCCGGGTGTAGATGCCGAGGCGTTCGGCGTCGGCGGCGTCGAGCAGCCCCCCGGACAGGTAGATCTCGGTCGCCTTCGCGGCCCCGACGATCCTGGCCAGCATCACGGCGGTGCCGGTCTGCGCCACGTTCACCAGGCAGCTGCCGATCCGGGCCGTGCCCGAGGCGATCCGCAGGTCGGCGGCGCAGGCCAGCTCGGTGCCGGCCCCGGCCGCGGGGCCGTTGACCGCCGCGATGACCGGCTGCGGCGCCGTGACGATCGCCTCGACGATCCGCAGGTACACCGGGTCGGCGGTGTCCCCGAGCACCGGCGAGTGCCTGCGCTCCCCGGCGATGTGCTCGTCCACCGCGCCGAGGTCGTCCCCGCCGCAGAAGGCGCTGCCCGCGCCGGTCAGCACCACCACCCGCGCCCGCGGGTCGGTCTCGGCGCGCTCCAGTGCCCGCAGCAGTTCCTCGCCCAGCGCGCGGTCGAGCGCGTTGCGCTGGGCCGGACGGTTCATGGTCAGCCACAGCACCCCCGGCGCCGGCCGCGAGACCAGCAGGACCCCGCCGGTTCCGGACGCCGTGCTCCCCTGCCCGTGCGTCATGCTCTGACCATCCCTCCATCGACGAACAATGCTTGGCCGGTCACGTAACCGGCGCTCGTTCCCAGCAGCCACACGACCGCGGCGGCGACCTCCTCCGGGTACCCGCAGCGGCCGAGCGGCAGCCCCGCGGCGACCTTCTCCGCCAGCCCGCGGAGCCCGCTCTCATCGAGCATCGGGGTGTCGATGAAGCCGGGGCACACGGCGTTCGCGCGGACGCCGAGCGGGCCCAGTTCGACGGCGAGCGACCGGGTCAGGCTCAGCAGCCCGCCCTTGCTCGCGTCGTAGGCGGCCTGCCCGGCGAACCCGGTCACCGCGATCGAGCAGACGTTGACGACGGCGGCGCCCGGCCGCCCGGCGAGGGCGGGGGCCGCCTCGCGGGCCAGCCGGAACGGCGCCGACAGGTTGATCTCCAGCACGCGCGTCCAGTCGGCGGTGCGGTGCTCGCCCAGCGCCGCACGGTGCTCCACGCCCGCGTTGTTGACCAGGCCGTCGAGCCCGCCGAGCCGCTCGGCCGCGCAGGCGACGAGCCGCCGCGGCGCCCCGTCCCCGGTCAGGTCGAGCGGCATCGTGTGCAGCCGGCCCTCCACGACCTCGTCGCCGAACCGCCGTTCCAGGCGGCGGCACCCGGCCGCGTCGACGTCGGTCGCCAGCACCCGCGCGCCGTGCGTGAGCAGTTCGGCGACCAGCGACGTGCCGATGCCCCCGGCGGCGCCGGTGACCAGGACCCGGCGGCCCTTCACGCCGCCGCTCCGGAGCGCGCCCGGTGCAGCAGCCGCTCGGCGTTGCCGTGCAGCCAGGCCCGGACGGTGTCGTCCGGCAGGCCGAGCCGGGTGACCTCGGCGGCGAGCGCGGCGGGCGGGCGGGCCTGCGTCCAGCTGGTCGAGCCGAACATGACCCGGTCCCGGACGGGCCCGGCGCCCAGCGTCAGCAGCGCCTCCCAGCCCGATCCCCGGGCCGCCATCCTGGACGGACGGTGCGAGGAGAACTCCAGGTGGACGTTGGCGTGCCGCTGGGCCACGGCCAGCATCTCGGTGACCCAGGGCCATCCTCCATGGCCGGCGACCAGGACGAGGCCGGGGTGGGCGCCGGCGATCCGGTCCAGCACGCTCGGTGCCGAGACATCGATCGGGACGTCGGAGCGGAAGTGCTGCCCGCAGTGCAGCCACACCGGGACGCCGCTGCCGGCGGCGAACCGCCAGAACTCCGCGTGCTCGGGCCCGGACGGGTCGACGCCGTCGAGGAACGGGATCACCGACAGGCCCGTCGCGCCGAGCTCGCCGAGCGCGCGGCGCGCTTCGGCGAGCCCGGCCCGCGGATCGGCGAGGCTGACGCCCGCCCACGCGCTGAGCCGGTCGGGGTGCCGGGCGGCGTATGCGGCGACCCGGTCGTTGACGGTGCCGTCCCCGACGGGCCACGGCCCACCGTGCAGGACCTGATGGGCCACGCCCGTCTCGGCGAGCGCGGCGACATGGCGGTCGATGTCGAAACCGCGTCCGAGGGCAGCGGCCAGCCGCTCCGCCGCCGCGGCCGGATCGCGCGCCGCCGCCGCCGCGACCTCGCCGTGCGTCCGTCCGGTGAGGGCGGCGAGCCGCCCGGCGAACAGGACGAGGTACCGCGGCGCGACGGTGGCCAGCGAACGCAGATAGGCCGTCCAGCATTCGGTGTCGTAGGCGACCTCGCAGACGTCGATCACCGGTTCACGCATCACGGCCTCCCTTGTGTACAAACGTTTGTTTACCAGATTCCATGAAGACAGGTCAATGAACGTTCATGTGGTGATAGCGTCAAAGCGTGGCTACGACACGCTCCCGGACGACCGCCGGCGGCACACCGGCCGCGGCCTCGATGAGCCGGCGGATCCTCGATGAGGCGGCGCGCCTGTTCTACGAGGACGGGTTCCCCGCCACCAGCGTCCGCAAGATCACCGCTGCGTGCGGTGTCACCGCGGGCTCGCTCTACAACCACTACGGGTCCAAAGAGGATGTGCTCTACGCCATCCTCAAGCGGGCGCACGAGGACTCCGAGGCGCTGCTGGAGGAGGGCCTCCTGCACGGCGGCGACCTGCCCGACCGGCAACTGGCCGAGCTGGTGCGGGAGCTGACGCTCTTCCACACCGAACGGCGCGTCGAGGGCCTCGTCGCCCGGACCGAATGGCGCCACCTCCCGCCCGAGCAGGCCCGCGAGGTCCTGGACGCCCAGCGGCGCGTCCGCCGGATCTTCGAGCGGACCCTGGAACGGGGCCTGGCCGCCGGCCGTTTCCGGCTGAGCGACCCGCGGTCGCCGCGCCCGGCCCAGGTGGACGTGGTCGCCAAGGCCATCCTCGACATGTGCATCAACGCCGGGCAGTGGTTCCGGCCGGAGGGCGCGGTGTCGGCCCGGGAACTCGCCGACCAGTACGCCTTCCTCGCCCTGCAGCTCGTCGGCGTCGACCCCCAGCAGGCCTGACGCCCCGGCGGACGGCCTGCACGCGCGACGACCGGAGGACGCGCCGGTCGGCGGGGCCGGCGGGTCCTCCGGTCGGGGCGGCTCCGGGGCCGGCTCAGCGGGTGGCGGACGTCCCGCCGATGCGGTCCCGCCGGACGACCACGCCCAGCAGCTCGCGGTCGGCCGTGTCCGCCGTGACTCCCTCCGAGCGCAGCCGGTGCTTCTCGACCTTGTTCGTCGGCGTGTGCGGCAGCGCGCCGACCACCCGGACATAGCGCGGCACCATGAAGTGCGCCATGCGCGGGATCAGGAAGCGCAGCAGCTCGGCGGGGTCGACCGCCTCGCCGTCCACGGGCGCGACGACCGCGAGCACGTCGTCCTCGCCGTGCGGGCTCGGCACCGCGACCACCGCGGCGTCCCGGACCGACGGATGCGCCAGCAGCTCGGCCTCCACCTCGGCCGAGGAGATGTTCTCGCCGCGGCGCCGGATCGTGTCGCCCATCCGGTCCACGAAGAAGTACTCGCCGTCCACCGTGCGGAAGGCGTCCCCGGTGTGGAACCAGCCGTTGCGCCAGGCCCGCGCCGTCGCGTCGGGCATCCCGAGGTAGCCGGAGTTCATCGCCCAGGGCTGGGCGGTGCGCAGCACCAGCTCACCGACCTCCCCGTCGGGGACCACCCGGTCGTGCGCGTCGACGACCCGGGCCTCGACACCCGGCCGCAGCCGCCCGGACGTGCCCGGCACCCCCGGACCGGGCTCGGAGATGATCGGGATCGAGACCTCCGTCATGTTGAACATGGCGACGACGTCGACGCCGAAGCGCTCGGCGAACGCCGCGCTGTCCTCGATGAGGGGGATCATGAAGACGCGCCGGAGCGGGTGCGCCCGGTCCTCTGGGGAGGGCGGGCGCTTGCCGAGGAACGTCGCCATCACGCCGAGCAGCGTGACGTGCGTGGTCCCCGTCGCGCGGACGGCCGGCCAGAACGACTCGGTGTCGAACGCGCTCACCAGGCTGATCCCGCCGCCGAACAGTAGCGCGGCGTAGGTCCCGATGGTGCCGCCCGCGTGGAACAGCGGCAGGTTCACCATGTAGCGATCGGCCGCCCCGAAACCCCCGAACGCGGCGTGCGCACACGCCGCGAGCTGGACGTAGGAGCACAGGACGCCCTTCGACGGCCCGGTCGTCCCGGACGTCAGGATCACCGCGTACGGGTCCCACGGCCTGGCCGACGCGTCCGGCCGGAATCCCCTGGCCGGCGAAGCCAGCGCCTCCGGTCCGAGCACTTCCAACCCCGGCGCCTCCGGCCGGGCGTCGCGCGCTCCGAGCACCACCACGCGTTCCAGCGCTCCGGTGTCGATCTCGTCCAGGCGACTCGCCAGATCGGCGTGCACGACCGCCGCCCGCGCTCCGGACAGCCGGATCGCGTGTTCGAGCAGCCCCCCGCGATAGGCGGTGTTGAGCGGGACGAGGGTGCAGCCCATCAGGTTCACGCCGAACCAGACGCGTAGCGCGTCGGGCCCGTTCGGCAGCCAGGAGACGACCATGTCACCCGGCCGCGCACCCAGGCCGTACAGCCCGGCGGCGACCCGCTCGGCCTCGGCCAGGGTCTCGGCGTACGTCCACCGCGTCCCGTCCTCGAAGACCGCGTACACCCGGTCGGGGTGTTCCGCGGCACGGCGGACGAGGAGCTCCCCGACCACGCAGTCCTCGGCCTCGGGCACCGCCGGGCCCCACCATTCATCGCTCATGTCACTCCTCGATCCGCTGCCCGCCGGCCGCCGCAGCGCCCAGGTAGGCGGCCCGCAGCGCGGGGTCCGCCGCCAGTTCGGCGGCGTCCCCGGACGCCTCGACCCTGCCGTGCCGCATGACGAGCCCCCGGTCGGCGAGCGCCAGCGCCTGGCCGACGCGCTGCTCGACCAGGATCACCGTCAGGCCGTGCTCGCGGAGCCGGTCCACCACCGCGAACACCCGCTGGATGATCACGGGCGCCAGGCCGATGGACGGCTCGTCCAGCAGCAGCAGCCGGGGTTCGCGCATCAGCGCCTGGCCGATGGCGAGCATCTGCTGCTCCCCGCCGCTGAGCACCTCCGCGTAGGCGTCCATCCGCTCGCCCAGCACCGGGAACAGATCGACGACCCGTTCCGTCCGCTCCCGCTCCACCCTGCGCCGGTTCGGGACGTTCCAAAGCCCGAGCCGCAGATGCTCGGCCACCGTGAGCCCGGTGAACAGGCGCCTCCCCTCGGGGATGTGGACGAGACCGTGCGCCACGATCCGCTCGGGGCTCCACCCGGTGATGTCGACGCCGGCGAACCACACCGACCCGGACGTGGGGCGCAGCAGCCCCGAGACGGTGCTGAGCAGGGTGGTCTTCCCCGCTCCATTGCCGCCGACCACCGCGAAGATCTCGCCCGTCCGGACCGTGAGGTCCACCGAGCGGACCACCGGCACAGCCCCATAGCCGGAGCTCAGCCCGGACACGCTGATCAGTTCCTCGCCCTGCGCCGTCATGCGGGTGCCCCCAAGTACAGTTCGACGACCCGCGCGTCGCCGAGGGCCTCCTGCGGCGCCCCCGACGTCACCAGCTCGCCCCGGTCCAGGACCGTCACCACGTCCGCGACGTTCGCGACGAGTTCGATGTGGTGTTCCACCAGGACGACGGTGGTGCCGGCGTCGCGGATCGCGCGGATCAGGCGTCCCAGCGCCTCCAGTTCCCGCGGGGTGAGCCCGGCCGCCGGCTCGTCCATCAGCAGCAGGCGCGGCCGCGCCATCAGGGCCCGCGCCACCTCCAGCAGCCGCTGCTCGCCGTGCGGCAGCGCGGCGGCCTCCTCGTCCGCCCGCCGCGCCAGGCCGTGGCCGGACAGGAGCCGGTCGGCCTCCGCTACCAGCGCGGCCCGCTCGCGGCGGGCCCGCGGCAGCCGCAGGACGGTCGCCGGCCCGCCCGCCCGTTCGCGCGCGTAGGCGCCGAGCAGGACGTTGTCGCGCAGGCTCGACGCCCCGAGCAGCCGCGGCGTCTGGAAGACGCGCGCGACACCGCGCCGGGCGAGCCGCTCGGCAGTGGCCCGGCTGACGTCCTCGGCGCCCAGGAGGATCCGTCCCTCGTCCTGCCGCAGCAGGCGGCTGATCACATTGAGCAGGGTCGTCTTCCCCGACCCGTTCGGCCCGACGATCGCGTGCACCTTGCCGGGCTCGATGGTGAGGTCGACGCCGCGCAGGGCGTGCACGCCGCCGAAGGACTTGCGGACGCCAGACAGTTCGACGCCGAGCGGTTCGCCGCGCGGCGGCCCCACCTCCGCGGCGTCCTCCACGGCGATGTCTTCCACCGCGGTGTCCTCGACGGCGGTGTCCTCCACGGCATCGGCCGCGGGCACGCGTCCGTTCCGGTAACGTGCCCGCAGCTTGTCCCACGCCCCCGCGACGCCCCGCGGCGCGTACACCATCAGCACGAGCAGCGCCGCGCCGTAGATGAGGCCGCGCCACTCCGCCAGCCCCGTCAGCAACTCCGGGAGCGCGAAGAACAGCAGCGTGCCGATGATCGGGCCCGCCAGGCGCGCCGCGCCGCCGATGATGACCACCAGCAGGAAGAGGATCGAGAAGTCGAGCGTGAAGTCGTCGGGCGTGACCAGCCCGTGGTGGACGGCCAGCAGCGCCCCGCCCATCCCGGCGGTGGCGCCGCCGCAGGCGAACGCGAACAGCTTCGTCCGCGCGGGGCCGACGCCGACGCTCCGCGCCATCTCCGGCGCGTCCCGGACGGCCATCATGCCCCGGCCCAGGCGGGAGTCGACGATGTTGCGGACCATGACGAACAGTACGACGTTCACGGCTATGACCAGCCAGAGGACGTCCCGCTCTCCCAGCTCCCACGACCCGAGTGCGGGCCGCGGTATGCCGACCAGCCCGGACCAGCCCCCGGTCAGTCCCTCGAACTCGACCAGCAGGCTGCGCACCGCCATCGCCGCGCCGAGGGTCACCAGCGCGATGTACCAGGACGACAGCCGGAACGCGGGAAGCGCCATCAGCGTCCCGGCGGCCGTGGTGACCACCACCGCCGCGGGGGCCGCCGCCCAGAACGTCCAGCCGTGGTCGGCCATGAGGGCACCGGTCGTATAGGCGCCGACGGCGACCAGCGCGCCCTGGCCGAGCGAGACCTGGCCGGTGTAGCCGAACATGATGTTCAGCCCCGTCCCCACCACCACGTAGATCGCGGCCGTGGTGGCGAGGTAGGTGATCGTGGGATCGCGGCTCACCAGCGGCAGCACGGCGGCCGCCGCCAGGAGGACGAGCCAGGGGGCGGCACGCCGTACGGCGCCGGACCGGGTCCGGAGGATTTCAGACATGACGTTGCACCGCCAGACCGCGCAGGCCGTTGGGCCGGACCAGCAGGATGAGCAGCATCGCCCCGAACAGGACGACCGACTGCGAACCGGGCGAGGCGTAGGCGGCGCCGGCGGCCTCGACGGTGCCGAGCACCCACCCGGCCACCAGCACACCGCGATTGTCGCCGATCCCGCCGACCGCAAGGGCGGCGAACCCCTTGATCAGCAGGCCGAGGCCCATCGTCACCGAGGCCAGCAGCAGCGGCGCCGCCAGCACTCCGGTGAGCCCCGCCAGGGCGCCGCCGAGCAGGAAGGAGCGCCGGGTCAGCGCCCTCGGGTCGATGCCGCGCAGCCGGGCGCCGTCGCGGTCGGCGGCCACCGCGCGCAGCGCGGTGCCGAGCCGGGAGCGGTCCAGCAGGCCGAGCAGCAGCACCACGGCGACGGCGACCGCCACCACCGCGACCTGGTAGCTGGAGAACCGGACCCCCGCCACGTCGTTGACGTCCAGGGACAGCGGCCACGGCGGCGCGACGGTGCTCGGCTGGTCCGTCCAGAGCCGTCCGGCGGCCTCCGCGATCAGCAGCGAGAACGCCAGCGTCGTGATCACCCAGCCGGCGGCGTGGGACGACCGGCGCAGCACCGGGGTGACCGCCACCCGCTCCTCGGCCAGAGCCACCACCGCGACGACGGCCATCACGCAGACCGCGGCGATCCCCCAGGGGAGCCCGCCGATCCCCGTGGCGGCCATCAGCATCGCGCCGATCATGATGAGCTCGCCCTGCGCGAAGTTCACCACGTTCGTCGGCCGGTGCAGCACGTTGAATCCCATCGCGACGAGGCCGTACAGGCTGCCGAAGACGAGCCCGGCGACCAGGATGTCGGCGATCATCGGACGGTCACACCCCGTCCGCGCGCCGGCGCAGGACCCCGCCCAGGCTCTCCGGCTCCTTAGCCGACATGAGAGTGCCGATGGTGATGTCCTCGTCGGCGATGCCGGAGTGCCGCTTCGCGGTGAACGACACCTTCGCCCGGATGCCCTGGTGGCCGCTGACCTTGTCGAGGGCGGCCTTGAGCTTGGCCGGATCGGTGCTCTTGGTGTCCTCGACGACCTTGGCCATCAGCATCATGTAGTCGTAGTAGGGGCTGGTCACCGCCGAGTACCCGAGGCCAGCGGTGTCCGGGTGCTTGTTGATGCGCTCGACCAGCTTGCGCACCCCCGCGGACGGTTGCTCCTGACCGGTGTAGGTGAGCCCCCGGTAGGTGGTGCCGAAGAAACCGTCGAGCAGCGCGCGGGGGAACTCGCCGAGCGCGTCGATGTAGTTGAGGTCGTGCGACACGATCACCGGATGGAAGTCGCTAGCCGCCATCGCCCGCAGGATCAGGATCGTCGCCTGCGGCTGGCCGGTGAACAGCCCCAGCCCGTCCACGCCGGCGCGTTCCAGGTTGCGGACGAACGGCGTCATGTCGGAGGCGTCCACCTCGAACACCTCGACCGCGACCGGCTCGGCGGAGTAGGCATCCCGCAGCGTCCTGACGACGGCGTCCCGGATCGAGGTGCCGAACTCCGAGTTCTCCACGATGATGCCGATCTTGCGTAGCCCGCGGACCTCGTACAGGAAGCGCGCCGCGACCCCGGCCTGCTGCGTGGTGTTGTAGACGAGCTGGTAGTGGTGCGGGAAGCGGTCGCCGTCGCCGAGCAGCTCCGCGCCGCCCCACGCCGACTGGATCAGCTTCGCGCGGGAGAGCGCCGTCACCGACGCCAGCACCTGCGAGCTCCCGGTCGGGCCGACGACGAAGGTGGGCTCGTCCCGGATCAGCCGCTGCGCCACCGCCGGCTGGCTGGCCGGGCTCCCCTTGTCGTCGTGCTCGGTGACCTGGACGGCCTCCCCGAGCAGCCCGCCGGCCGCCTTGATGTCCTCCAAGGCGAGCCTCGCGCCGACGTAGATCGGCTTGTAGGCGGCGGCGAGCCGGCCGGTCTTCGGCTCCACCCACCCGATCCGGGCGGCCTTCGTCCCACCGCCCCCAGAACTCCCGCACGCCGCCGTTCCCAGCCCGACCACGCCGAGCGCGGCGGCGGACGCGGCGCCCGCCAGGAACCCTCGCCGGGACATCCCGTCCGTCCGGTAAGTGAACAAGGCCGCCTCCTCGATTTGGTGTATGAACGTTTGTATACTTCCCCTCGATCCACGTCAAGGGACGTCTGGCAGTTCTCAAGGGGCCGCGAGCCGTGCGCCCATGAGCTCCGGGGCAGCCTCCGGTGACCAGGTCAGGGCGGGGTGGTCGCTGACCGTCCGGAACATCGAGCCCGGACGGGAGCCCGGAAGCACAAACCGAATGGAACCGGATCCGACTCGGCGCCCGACGCCTGGTCAGCCTTCGACCTGCCGAGCGGACCCAAATGCAACTGAACCAATAGCAAATGTAACCGCACCCCCGTTACATTTGGCGTGTGAGCATGAATCTGGACGACCTGGTGGAACGCCTGCGCACAGCGGGCGGCGACTCGTCGGACGTGGAGGTCAAGTCGGCCGCCGGCGGGCTGCCGCAGTCGCTGACCTCCACACTCAGCGCCCTGGCGAACCTTCCGGGCGGCGGCACGATCATCCTGGGGCTCGATGAGGCGACAGGCTTCCGACCCGTACCGCTCACCGACCCGCAGAAGCTCAAGCAAGGCATCGCCGCAAAGGCACGCTCCTTCACCCCGCCCATCCGGATCACCGTGGAAGACGGGGTGGTCGAGGGAATGCCGGTCGTCATCGCGCACGTCCACGAGTGCGATCCCTCGGCGAAACCGTGCCGCGTGACCGGATCCGGCACGGCCTACCTGCGCGGGTACGACGGGGACTTCGAACTGTCGGCCCTGGAGGAGCAGGCATTCCTCGCCGCACGGCAGCCGCCCCTGTTCGACCGGGCCCCGGTCGACGGCGCCACCCGCGATGACCTCGACCGTGATCTCGTTGCGGGCTTCCTGCGGTCGGTGCGCGAACGGGACCCCCACGGGCTGGGCCGTTTCCGCGACAGCGCGGAACTCCTCCGCCGCGCGGGGGTGACGACGCCCGACGGGACGCCCACGGTCGCCGGCCTGCTGTCCCTGGGCGCCCACCCGCAGGAATGGTTCCCGCGGTTCGTCATCCAGGCGTCGGCCGAACCACTGCCGAACGACCCTGTGGGATCACGCGCCCGCAACCAGGCCACCATCACCGGCCCGATTCCCCGCATGCTCGACGAGGCACTCGCCTGGGCACGGCGGACCTTCGACACCGCGATCGTCTCCGCACCCGACGGCACCGTCCACGACGAACCGGCCTTCCCCCTCATCGCCTTCCGCGAGATCATCGCCAACGCGCTCGTCCACCGCGACCTCGACCACTGGTCGGCTGGCATGGCCGTCGAGGTACGCCTGCGCCGTGACCGCCTCATCGTCTCCAATCCCGGTGGTCTCTACGGGATCACCGTCGAGAGACTCGGCCGCGAGGCCGTGACCTCGGCCCGCAACGCCCGGCTCGTCGCCATCTGCCAGCATGTCCGCACCCCCGACGGCGGGGCCCGCGTCATCGAAGCCCTCGCCTCCGGCATCCCCATCGTGACCAGCGCCCTCGCCGAAGCGGGACTCCCACCTGCGCACTACATCGACGCCGGTATCCGCTTCACCGTCCTCCTCCGGAGGGCCACCTCCACAACGCGGCCCGGCGACGACCTCAACCAGACGGAGTTGCGCGTCTACGACGCACTGGCGACCGGCGCGCGTACCGTGGCGGAACTCCAGGGTCAACTGGACCTGACCGCCCCCAACATCCGCAAGGTCCTCCGCGAGTTGCGCCGCCGGGGACTCATCGAACAACACGGCGGAAGAGGCCGAACGACCACCTACCACCGACCAGCGGGCTAGCCGCCTTCACCCCCGACGTGAGCCCCAACTGTGCGTGCTACGGGGGACCTCACTCGCGTCGGGCGATGGTGGCTTCCTTCCGCGTCCCGCGTGTGACGTTAAGGTGAGCCCGCACGCAGATTTGGAAGCTGCGTGCGGGCTCACATCAATCCGACCGGTGAGCTGCAGATTATGCGCCAACCAGGCGGTAGGGCTCACCGAACGGCGTATGGGCGGGCCATGTGCTGTCAGGGCTTGCGTGGACGACCGCGCGTCGAAATGCGGATGCGTGGGCGGCAACGGGGTTGCCATGCTGTCGGCCATGGCTGTTCAGGTTGATGATCCCGTCCGGCTGGGCGACGTGCGGCTGTCCGATGGACGATCGCTCGGATGGGCGGAGTGGGGGCCTTCGGACGGGATACCCGTGCTGCTCTGTCCGGGGGCCGCTACAAGCCGGTGGCTCGGCTTCGGCGGAGGGGGTGTCATCGAGGCGCTCGGCGTGCGGCTGCTCTCCGTCGACCGTCCCGGCCTCGGCGCCTCCACGCCCGCACCAGGGCGGACCTTCTCAAGCTTCGCCGGTGACATGCGTCAGTTCTGCGCCCAGCGGGGGCTGGGGAATCCGGCCGTGGTCGGCAATTCGCAGGGCGCGCCGTTCGCCATCGCCTGTGCCGAGGCGGGCGTCGCGTCGGCGCTGGCCGTGGTCTCCGGCGCGGACGAGGTCGCCGCGCCGCAGTTCGCGTCCGTCCTGCCGGCGGAGCTGCGCGGCCTCGTCGAACGGACCGCGTCCGACCCGGACGGCGCCGAGGAATTCTTCGCCGGCTTCACCTCCAAGGCCATGTGGGACATGGTCATGGCCGCAAGCCCGGAATGCGACCTCGCCGTGTACGGGAACCCCGACTTTGCCGCCGCTTACCGCAGGGCCTTGGACGAAGGTTTCGCCCAAGGCGCCGCCGGTTACGCGCGCGACACCGTCCTGGCCATGGGACGCTGGCCCTTCGAGCTCAGCAAGATCAGCGTTCCGATCGACATCTGGTACGGCGAGCACGACACAAGCCACTCGCCCGACAACGGAGCACTTCTCGCCACGCGCATGACCACCGCTCAGCGCAACGTGGTGCCGGGAATCGGCGGCGCGCTGCTGTGGACGCACGCCGAGCCGATCCTCAGATCCCTGCTCACAAAGGCCGACCGGTCGCACGGTACCGGCTCTCTGATCTCGCCCTGACCAGATCATTACTCTCGGCGCGTCAACCGGGCGCGGATGCTCACACGTCACATCGCCGGCGCGTGCCTCATCTTCGGTGGATTCGCCGGATGCCGCGCCCTGGTCAGGGCGAGGCTGCCCGGCCAGCTTCTGATGCCTTCACGTTCTGTGATCGGGTGATCACTAGACTGTCGGGTGATGGGCATCTCGAGCGGCGCGGACGGTCTGGACCCCGCCACGAGGCGGGGCGGTCGTGCGGCGCCTCTCTCGTGGCCGGTTGTGATCCTGTGGCTCGTCGGGATCACGGCGGTCCTGGCGGTGACCGGTGTCGTCCTCAGCAGGGAGACGGGCCTCGCGCCCTTCCTCGTCTTCCTGCCCACGCTCATCGCCGGGCGGGGCACGACCCGGCAGACCGCGGTCGCCGCCGGGTGGGCGACGGTGGTCATCGCCGGCTCCCTGATCCGCAGCCCCCTGGAGACGGCGGCGGCCAACGCGAGCGTGCTCGTCTTCGCCGTCGCGCTGAACGGCCTGAGCGTCGTCCAGGCGCTGCAGCGCGTCCGCAAGGAGGGGGAGATCACCCGGCTGCGGTCCGCGGCCGCCGCGCTGCAACGCCAGGTCCTGCGCCCCTTCCCCCTCGTCACGCATGAGTTGCTCGTGCACGGCCTGTACGAACCCCTTGAGGAGGACAGCCAGGTCGGCGGCGACATCTACGAGGTCATGGCGACCCCGTACGGCAGCCGGGTGCTCATCGGCGACGTCCAGGGCAAGGGGCTGCCCGCCATCAGCACGGCCTTCGCCGTGCTCAACTCCTTCCGGGAGGCGGCCCTGGCGCAGCCCACCCTCACCGCCGTCGTGGACGCCCTGGAGAGCTCGGTGCTGCACCACAACGCGTTCGCCGCCCAGGCGGGCGAGGCGGAACGCTTCGTCACCGCCCTCGTCCTGGACATCGGCTCCGACACGAAGATCCAGGCGATCGACTGCGGGCACGTCCCGCCCTACCTGCTGGAGCACGACCGCGCAGGCCCGGTCCCGCTGGGCGAGGCGTCCGTCCCGCTCGGGCTGGCGGCGCTCGCCCCCGAATCCCGCACCGTCACATGGTTCGACTTCCCTTACGACTCCACCCTCCTGCTGTGCACCGACGGCGTCACCGAGGCCCGCAGCCCGTCCGGCGCCTTCTTTCCCCTGGCCAGGCGCGTGGCCGCGTGGAGCGACCTCCCGCCCGAGGACATGGCCCCGGCCATCAGCCGCGAACTGCAGGAACACACCCAGGGCAGACAGAGCGACGACACGGCCGTCCTGCTCCTCCGCCGCAACCCCCGCTAACGGCTCCCCTTGGGGCGCCGGCCCTGGACCGAGTAGAGCGCATAGGAGCGGGCTCGGAAGCCGGGGTGGGCGAGCAGTTCGCGCACGTCGGACAGTTGCCCGTCGGTCATTCCGGCGCGGATGAGCCTCTCGCGCAGGTGGCGGGTGTGGTGGGCGAGGAGCCGGAGTCCGGGCGAGCCGGCGTCCCACACGTCGGAGCGGCGGTGGGAGGTGACGCCGGTCAGTCCTGCTCGGCTCATCGCGCCGGCCGCCTTGCACCCCCAGGCGATGTCGACCTCCGCACCGGCCATGACCTGTGTCTTCGCGTCCATGAACGTCCGGTAGAGCCGGCGCGCGGCGGGGTCGGGCACTCGCAGGGCGGGCGCGTCGGTGGCATCGAACTCGTCCACCTGGAGCACGCCGCCCCGTTTGAGGGCCCGGACGAGCCGGTCGAGCACGGCGAGGCGTTCGGGTAGCAGCCGCAGCACGAGTCGGGCGTGGACGAGATCGAACTCGCCCTCGGGAAGCGGGTCGCGGACGATGTCGTGCCGGACGTATTCCAGACCCGCGGCGGCCGGGCCTCGGACGGGCCTGATGTCGGTGGCCACCACCCGACCCGTCGGGGCGACGCGGCGGGCCAGCCATGCCGCGATGCCGCCGTCGCCGGCGCCGACCTCCAGGCACCGCCGGCCCGGTCCGATGCCGGTCCGGGCGAGGCGTCCGATGGTGAAGGGGTCGAAGGCCAGGCCCAGCAGGCGGTGCTGCTCGGCGTTGTGGTCGTCGTGTCCGCCGAAGACGGGCGGGGGCCGGAGCCCGGACGTCGCGCTCACCTGCGGCTCCTCACATCCAGGCGTTCGGACGCACGGTGGCCGCGGGGACGGCGGCCTCGGCGGCGATGCGGGTCAGCGCGGAGACGTCGACCTTCCCGGTCGGGCCGAGCGGGAGTTCGGGCAGCAACAGGAAGCGTTCGGGCAGCCCGCGCTTGTCCAGGCCGCGGTCGAGCAGGTACGCGATCAGGGCGGCCGGGGTGGGCGGCAGGGCGCCGGGGCGCGGTGCCAGGCAGGCGCACATCCGTTCGCCGAGGTCGCGGTCGCTCACCGGGACGCAGTGCACGTCGGCGATGTCGGGGTGGCCGATGAGCGCGCGTTCCACCTCGGCCGGGGATATCCCGATGCCGCCGCGGATGACGACGCGCTTGAGCCGGTCGAGCACCCACAGCGCGCCGTCGTCGTCCAGGCGGCCGAGGTCGCCGGTGCGCACCCAGCCGCCGGGGGCGCGGTACCGGGCGTCCAGTTCCGGGGCCGCGACGTAGCACAGCGGGGTCATCGGCCCGAGCGCCCAGATCTCCCCGGCCCGGCCGGGGGGCAGGGAGCGGCCCTCCGGGTCGCGGATGCTGATCCGCGCCACGTCGGGATCGGGGACGCCGGCAAGCCCGGGTTCCCAGCGGTCCGGGTCGTGGCCGGTGTGGCAGTTGACCCCGTCGCTGGAGCCGTAGATGTTGACGGGAGGCATGCCGAACCGGCGCACGCAGGCGTCCCGGACGTGCCGGTGCACCGGCCCCGCGCTGGAGATGACGGCGTTGAGCGACGACACGTCCGCGCCGGTCTCGCATTCGGCCATGCGCCACAGCATCGTCGGGACCGCGAACAGGTGGTCGGGACGGTGCCGCTCGACGGCGTCGAGCGCGGCGGCCGCGTCGAAGCGCGGCAGCAGCACCAGGGTGCCGCCGTGGCGGGCGACGATCACCGAGGTCGCCAGCGATCCGTACGACGACGCGAGCGAGACCAGCACCAGGGCGCGCATGGGGCCGGGCCCGCGTTTCAGGGCGGCCACGTAGTTGCCGCGCCCGCCTCCCATGGCGTTGTGGGAGTAGGCCACCATCTTCGGTTCCGACTCCGAGCCGGAGGAGACCAGGATGCGGGCCGGCGCCTCCGGATCGATGGCTTCGGGCTGCCAGGCCCGGACGTCGCCGTCGCCGGCCTCGTCAAGGGAGTGGACGCCGTCCGCCGGCGGCGTGCCCGGCGTCCACGGCTGCGGGGCGTCCGGGCCGCCGACCGTCGCGACCCGGTCGGGGGCGGTGATGAGCGCGGCGGCTCGGGACCTGGCGAGCAGGCGGGTGATGTCGCGCCGCCCGTGCGTGTGCGGGATCGGCAGGGCCACGGCGCCGATCGCCGCGATCGCCAGTTCGGAGACGACGGCGTCGCGTCCGTTCGGCAGGAGGACGGCGATGATGTCGGCCGACCCGCGGCCCGCGGCCCGCAACGCGGCGGCCGCGCGGCGGACGCGGTGGTCCAGTTCGGCGTAGTCGAGGACGCCCGCGCCGTCGATGACGGCCGCGCGCTCGGGCGCGGCCAGGGCGTGGTCGCGGAACAGCGCGTAGAGGTCCCGGCCGGGGCAGAGCCCGGCGGCGGTCCAGGCCGCGCGCGTCTCGGCGGGGACGCGGTCGACCAGCGTGACGCCGTTGGCGGATCTCCAGGTTGAAGCGGCAGCGGATGTCATAGGGCCTCTCTTCAGGAATGGGAGGGCTGCGGAGTGAAGGTCCACGGGGTGCGGCTGAAGGTCGCCTCGCCGTCGGTCTCGAAGAGCGCCTCGTAGGCCGGGTCGGCGGCCATGGCCGCGAGGTCCGTCACCACGGGCGCGGCCGGCGCGGTGTCCGTGGCCGGGCCGCCGGCGTGCGCGTCGCGCAGGAGGCGGGCGGCGTCGACCAGCCCGGTCTCGACGCGGACGCCGGTGCCGGTGCGGGCGCGGGCGAGCAGGCCCGCGATGGTCCCTTCGGCGCTGATGAGCGCGCCGAGGACGTCCGTGATGGTCATCAGCGTCGGCGCCGGGGGCCGTCCGCGCTCCGCCAGCAGTGCCGCGACTCCGGTGTACGCCTGGACGAGGTAGTCGGTGCCCATCGGCTGCGGCGCGGGGTGGACCTCGGCCCAGCCTCCGGCATGGGCGTAGACGAGGCCGGGCCGGACGGCGGCCAGGTCACCGGCGTCCAGCTCGAACAGCTTCGCGCGGCCGGGCGGCCAGTTCTCCAGGAAGACATCGGACGAGGCGACGAGGCCGAGCGCCGTCGCGCGTCCCGCACGGGTCTTCAGGTCGGCCTCGACCGCGCCCTTGCCCCGGTTCAGCGCGAGGAAGCGGACGGAGCGGTCGCCCGCCAGGGGCGGGACGCCGCGCATCGGGTCGCCGCCCGGCGGTTCCAGGCGGACGACCTCGGCGCCGAGCAGCCCGAGCAGATGCCCGGCGAGCGGCCCCTGGATCCGGTTGGTGGACTCGGCGACGCGCACACCGCCGAGAGGGGCATGGCCGCTCGCGGGACGGTACTTCGACATCCGGCCGCCGGGCCCGGCGGTCGGACGCAGCCGCCACGGGGACGCGAGCGGCGGCAGCGGCCACCCGGCGTCCTCGTTCACCTCCACGACGCTGACGCCGGCGGTGTGCGCGGCGGCGCGAACGTCCAGGTAGGGAAGCGACCCGGCCGCAGCCTGCAATGCGGGCGGAAGTGCGCAGGTCGCAGTGGCGAACCGCTGCCGGAAGGGCGGCCAGCCCGCGGCGATCGCGGGACGTCCGGCGCCGAGCGCCGTCCAGAAGGCCAGCCAGTTCTCGGCCGCGAACGTCTCGATCTCGAACCGGATACCGTCGGCCGACCGGAACGGCGGCGTCCGCTCGGCGGCCTCGGGCGGGCACCGTCCGGCGCCGGGCTCCGATGTGGCGACGGCGACGTACTGGTTGAGCGCCAATGCGGCGGCCTGGGCGACGGACGTCGCCGCGCAGGCGGCGGGCCCGCCGCGCAGCACCGCCAGCATCCCGGCGGCGAGAGCCTGGACCGCCAGGACCCCGGCGCACACCGAGGCGAAGTCGACCGGCAGCGCACGCGGCGCGCCGGCGGCGCGCCCGTGGACGTGCATGATGCCGCACGCGGCCTGCACGTCGCGCTCCCCTTCCATGGGCACCTTCACCGGCCCGGACCAGCCGATGCGGCACTCGGGCAGCGTGCGGTCCCCGGGCACGAAGGGCGCGTGGACGACGCCCAGCCATCCCGCCGGCGCCTCCGGCGGCGCCTCGCGACCGGTCTCGACCAGGCAGCCGAGCGCGCGCAACCGGGCGGCGGCGACGCGGACCGCCCGGGAGTCGCCGAGCGCGCGCACGACCGTCCCGTCCAGAGGCCGGGCCGTGAGGTCCTCCAGGGCTCGGGGCGCGGCCGCCCTCATGTCCATTTCCCCGTCCCGTGGGTCTCGGGCGGCAGGCCCAGGTGCTCGCGCAGGGCGGCTCGCCGCACCTTGCCGGTCGCCGTGCGCGGTATCTGCTCCCATGTCGCGAGGACGGGTTCGGCGAGGTCCGGCAGGTCGGCGACCGCGCCGCGCCACTCGTCCGGGTCGAGGCGGCCGTCGTCGACGACGAGCACGGGCTGCGCGGGACGGCCGGGGACGCTCAGGACGACGCATTCGGCGACGCCGGGCAGCCGGTCCTCGATGACGTCCTCGACCTCGACGCAGCTGGCCCGGGGAAGGGAGTCGGCCTCCCGGTCCAGCAGGAGCAGGCGCCCGCTCCGGGTGAGGACGCCGAGGTCGCCGGTGATGAACCACTGCCCCGCGCGTTTGCGCAGGTAGCGTTCGTGTTCGGCGACGTAGTCCAGGCACAGCGCCTTGGTGCTGCACGCCAGCAGGCCGACGGTGCCGCGCGGGACGGGGCGCAGCGTGTAGCGGTCGATGACGCGCAGCCGCGTGCGGCCGGGGATCGGACGGCCGAGGTCGCGGGTGGTCGGATGCCGCTCACGCTCGGGGCGCATCGCGCGCCGGGTGAGGAACCGGAAGGTCAGCGGCCCCGTCTCGCTCTGCCCCCACCCCTGCAGCCAGACCGGGCGCGGATGCCGGGTGGCGCCGAGGAACGTCCGGACGGTCGGCGGGTGCACGGCGTCGAACGTGCTGACGTAGAGGCGGACGCGGTCGAACGCCCCCGACCGCGCGCGGGACCGCCAGCGCGCGAACGTCGAGGGCTGCGCCTCCATGATCGTCGGCCGGTGCTCCGCGAGCAGCGGGCGCGCCTCGTCCCACTCGGCGGACGTGATCACCAGCATCTTCGCGGGGCCGAGGGCCGCGACGGCGGCCGTCCAGGCGAGCGCGCGCCCGTGCGCGAAGGAGAAGGCGGCGGCCGCCACGTCGTCCGGACGGCTCGCGAGCACGGGCCACCGGTGGGCCTCGAAGTCGGCGAGGCGCCGCAGCAGCGTGCGGGTGGAGTGCACGACGAGCTTCGGCACACCGGTGGTGCCCGAAGTGTGCAGGATGACGAGGGGGTCGTCGGCGGGCGGCCGCCAGG
>NZ_SMJW01000076.1 GCF_004348335.1 Actinomadura bangladeshensis
GCATGGGGTCGTCCTCCCAGGTGGCGGGAAGCGGGAGGGGCACGTTGGGCGGCGCGGCGGCCGCCACCGCGACCGGCGCCGCGAGGGGGCCGGACGCGGGCGCGACCAGGGCCGGGATCGGGTCGCGCGGGGTCATCGACGGGTCGAACTCCGGAAGGCCCGGGGCGTCCGGGACGTCCGGGATGACGGGGGAGGTCTTGCCGTGCTTCGGCCCGAGCCACCCGCGCCGGCTCGGCAGCGTCAGCCCGCTGATCAGGCCGCCGACGAGGACGAGGACGGCGCCGAGGATCAGCCCCGAGGAGGTCCCGGCGCGGAACGTCTCCAGTTCGGCGGCGCTCGCGCCCTCGTCCGGGACGTGGTGGACGAGGAGCCCGACGATGGCGATGCCGAACGCGCCGGACGCCTCCCGGATCACGTTGATGACGCCGCTCGCGACCCCGGCCCGCTTCTCCGGGACGGCCTTGAGCACGTACATCACCAGCGGCATGCCGAGGGCCGCGCCGACGCCGACGAGCATGACCCCGGGCATCAGGTCGGCGTAGCCGTCGCCGACCTTGAGCATGGAGAACAGCACCATGCCGAGGCCCATCAGCGCCATGCCGGCGCCGATCGCCGGGCGCGGGCCGATCTTGGCGGCCATCAGGAACGCCAGCGGGGTCAGCACGATGATCGCGATGGCCGGGGGCAGCATGACCAGCCCCGCCTCCGACGGCGAGAAGCCCAGGAAGCGCTGCAGGAACGGCTGCGAGTAGAACATCATGCCGTTGAAGCCGATGCCGTACAGCATCTGCGACAGCAGCCCGCCGGTGAACACCCGGTTGCGGAAGAACCGCAGGTCGATCATGGGGTCGGGGGCCCAGTTCTCCACCACGATGAAGCAGACCAGCGCGATCGCGCCGAGGGCGAAGACGCTGAGCACGGACGGGTCGGACCAGCCGAGCTTGTTGCCGGCCTCCAGCCCGTAGATGAACGCGAACAGCATCGTCGCGGAGATCAGCACGCCGGGCAGGTCGATGCGGGCGTGCTTGTTCTCGCCGGTCGGGGTGAGGACGAACAGGCCCAGCACGATCACCAGGATGCCGGGCACGATGTTGATCAGGAAGATCCAGCCCCAGTGCCAGTGCTCGACGATGAACCCGCCGATCGCGGGGCCGAGCGCGGTCGCGGCGGACGCGGCGCCGATGAAGGCGATGTTGCCGATCGAGCGCTGCTTGTCGTTGCGTCCGACGGTGACCATCACCTGCGTGGCGGGCAGCACGAGCGCGGCCCCGGCGCCCTGCACGATCCGGGAGACGATCAGCACCTCGGAGGTCTCCGCGAGCCCGCAGACGGCGGACGCGGCCGTGAACACGACCATGCCGGTGGTGAAGGTGAGGCGGCAGCCGAAGACGTCGCTGAGCCGCCCGCCCGTGATCATCAGGCAGGAGAACATCAGGATGTAGCCGGTGGCGACCCAGTCCTTGGCCGAGGACGACATGTCGAGGTCGGCCATGATCGTGGGCAGCGCCGTGAAGACCACCGTGTTGTCCATGGTGGTCATGAACGCGCTGACGGCCACCACCGCCAGCGCCCATCGGTATCGGCCCCGGGTCAAGAGTCCGTACGGCGAGGGTCCCGCACCGCCGGGAAATCCGCCGCTTCCCCCTAAAAGCAGTCGTCGCTATTGTTACTATTGGTTGGCGTCTCGTTACTCAGCCCTGACTCTGTGCCGGGCTGCCTCAACTATCCCATCAGGCCACATTGGTTACTCCCGAGTCTTGTCATCACCGTGACAAGACGTCGCTGAGAAAAGTGGTCTGGATGCGCATCGTGAGCCGGTCAGCGTGGGACAAAGTGGTCCCTCCGCTTCGATGAACGATCCCGGTTTCATGGGGGGAACCCAGCGCATGCAGAGCAACGATCGTTCGGGAGCCGCGCGGGACGCCTCGCAGGACGAGACCCGGGTCGGCGAGGACGCGATCCGCCGGCACCTGGTCGAGCAGATCGCGCGCCGCTCCCGGACCGCCGTCGCCGACATCGACCCCGACCGGCCGCTGGAGGAGTTCGGGCTGGCGTCCCGCGACGCCGTCGCGATCGCCGGCGAGCTGGAGCAGATGCTGCGCCGCTCCCTGCCGGCCACCCTCGTCTGGGAACACCCCACGATCAACAAGCTCTCTGTCGCGCTGGCGGGCGGCGGCGCCCGGGAGGCCGAGCCGGAGCCGCAGCCGGTCCGGGCGGCGGGCGCGAGCGACGAGCCGATCGCCGTCGTCGGCATCGGCTGCCGCTTCCCCGGCGGCGACCGCGACCTGACCGGCCCCGCCGACTACTGGCGCTTCCTGACCGGGCGCGGCGACGCGATCCGCGAGGTGCCGGACGGCCGCTGGGACCCGTTCGACGACGGCTCCCCCGAGGTCGGCGACCTCCTGGAGAAGACCACCAGGCTCGGCGGCTTCCTCGACGACGTCGCCGGGTTCGACGCGCAGTTCTTCGGCATCACGCCGCGCGAGGCCGCCGTCATGGACCCGCAGCAGCGGCTCGTCCTCGAGGTGGCGTGGGAGGCGTTCGAGCACGCGGGCATCGGCCCGGCGTCGCTGCGCGGCAGCCGCACCGGCGTGTTCGTCGGCGTGTCGGCGCCGGAGTACGCCGCGTTCACCGCCTCCGACCTGGCGTCCCTGGAACCGTTCACGGCGACCGGCGCCGCGCTCAGCATCATCGCGAACCGGCTGTCGTACCTGCTCGACCTGCGCGGCCCCAGCATGATCGTCGACACGGCGTGCTCGTCGTCGCTGGTGTCCACGCACCTCGCCGTGCAGGCGCTGCGCAGCGGCGAGGCCGACGTGGCGCTCGCGGGCGGCGTGAACCTGCTGCTGTCGCCGACCGTCACGATGACGTTCGACCTCGCGGGCGGGACGGCGGCGGACGGGCACTGCAAGGCGTTCGACGCCTCCGCCGACGGCATGGTCCGCGCGGAGGGCTGCGGCGCGGTCGTCCTGAAGCGCCTGTCGGACGCGCAGCGGGACGGCGACCGCGTCCTCGCCGTCGTCAAGGGCTCCGGCGTCAACTCCGACGGCCGCTCCAACGGCCTCGTCGCCCCGAACTCCGACGCGCAGCGCGCCCTGCTCCGCCACGTCTACGCGGCCGCCGGCGTCGACACGCGCGAGGTCGACTACATCGAGGCCCACGGGACGGGCACGTTCCTGGGCGACCCGATCGAGGCCAAGTCGGTCGGCGAGGTCCTCGGCGCCGGACGCGGCGACGACGCGCCCCTGCTGCTGGGCTCGGCGAAGTCGAACCTCGGCCACATGGAGTCGGCGGCGGGCATCGCCGGGCTCATCAAGGCCGTCCTCGCGCTGCACCACCGGGTCATCCCGCCCAGCGCGCACTACAAGGAACCCAACCCGCACATCCCGTTCGACGAACTGCACCTTGCGGTCGTCAGCGAGGAGACGCCCTGGCCTGACCGGAACCACCCCGCACGGGCGGGCGTGTCCGGGTTCGGTTTCGGCGGGACGAACGCACACGTCATCCTCGAAGAGGCACCCGCGCAGGAGACGACCGTCCACCCGGCCGTCGTCCGGACGTTCCCGCTGTCGGACACCAGCGACGACCGTGTCCGCGACCACGCGGCCCTCCTCGCCGAGTGGCTGCCCGCCCAGGACGGTGTGAAGCTCGCCGACGTCGCTCGCACCCTGCACCGCCGCGCCGGCCGTGGACGAGCCCGCGCCGCCGTCGCCGCCCGCGACCGCGCAGGGCTCATCGAAGGGCTGACCGCCCTCGCCGAAGGCCGTCCCCATGCGGGTGTGGTCACGGGTTCCGCGCTCGGTATGCCGGGCCGTCCCGTGTGGGTGTTCTCCGGGTACGGGGCGCAGCGTCCGGGCATGGCGCAGCGCCTCCTGGAGGAAGAGCCCGCGTTCGCCGAGGCCATCGACGACCTGGACGGACTGTTCGCCGAGGAGGGCGGCCCCGACCTGTGGTCGCTGCTCGAAGAGGGCCGCAAGCCCGACGGGCCGGCCGACGCCATGCCGGTGCTGTTCGCCATCCAGATCGGCCTGGCCCGCATGTGGAAGGCGTACGGCGTCACGCCCGGCGCGGTCGTCGGCCACTCGATGGGCGAGGTCGCGGCGGCCGTCGTCGCGGGTGCGCTCACGCTGGAGGACGGCGTCCGCGTCATCTGCCGCCGGTCGCGCCTGCTGACACGTCTCGTCGGCGGCGGCGCGATGGCCGTGCTCGGCGCGTCCGCCGACGAGGTCGCGCGGCTCGCGGACGGCCTCCCCGAGGTCTACGCGGCCGTCCACTCCTCCCCGAAGCAGACCGTCGTCACCGGCGACGCCGACCAGATCGCCGAGGTCGTGAAGCGCGCCGAGGCCGAGGGGCGCCTCGCCCGGATGGTCCAGGCCGAGGGCGCCGGGCACTCCCCGCAGGTCGACCCGCTGCTCCCCGAGCTGCGCGAACTCCTCGCCGAGGTCGGCACCGAGCGCGGCACCCCGCTCGCCGACGGCATCAGGCTCTACACCACCGCGCTCGACGACCCCCGCGCCTACCTCGCCTCCGATGAGGCGCTGGGGGTCGACCACTGGGCCGCGAACCTGCGCAACGCGGTGCGGCTCACCGATGCCGTCTCGGCCGCCGCCGAGGACGGCCACCGGACGTTCGTCGAGGTCAACGCGCACCCGATCCTCGCCCACGCGGTCGGTGAGACCCTCGACGGGACGGGCGCGCTCGTCACCCACACGCTCAAGCGGGCGCGCAAGGGCGAGGAGACCGACGACACGCTCACCTTCCACGCGCAGCTCGCGACCCTCGCCGCGCACGGCCTCACGGTCGCGACGCCGCCGGACGGCCGCATCGTCGACGTCCCGCAGTCGCCGTGGCGGCACGAGCGGCACTGGGTCGACCTGTCGTCCCGCACGTCCGGCAAGAGCGACGAGCACCCGCTGCTCGGCGCGCACGTGGAGATGCCCGGCGAGGACCGCCACGCCTGGCGCTCCGACGTCGGCCTGGCCGCGCAGCCGTGGCTGAAGGGCGTGACCGTCCACGGCCTGCACGCGCTGCCGGTCGCCGCGTACGCCGAGATGGCGCTCGCCGCCGGCGCGACCGCGCTCGGCACCGATGGCGTGCGCGTCAACAGCCTGTGGATGGAGCGTCCGCTGGCGCTCGCCGAGCACACCACCGTGACCACGACGTTCACCGAGGCGGAGCAGCGGGTCGAGATCCACGCGCTGACGCCGGCGGGCACG
Source organism: Actinomadura bangladeshensis (assembly GCF_004348335.1). Classification (GTDB taxonomy): domain Bacteria; phylum Actinomycetota; class Actinomycetes; order Streptosporangiales; family Streptosporangiaceae; genus Spirillospora; species Spirillospora bangladeshensis. Next base: position 5,217 of record NZ_SMJW01000076.1, read on the forward strand.
TGGGCGCGGCTGGCCAGCGCGGACGTCGGCGAGGACCACCGCGACCCCGCCGTGCCCGAGCCGGGCGCGGCCACCGAGGTCGGCGCCGCCGAGCGCGGCAGCCGCCACTACCGGCTGCACCCCGAGGTCTTCGACCGCTGCCTGTCGGTGCTGTCGGACGAGGCGGCCGGTGACGACGGCGGCGTCTGGCTGGCCGAGACGATCGGCAGCCTCCGCGTCCACGGCCCGACGCACCGCGGTGGCCACGTCCAGGCGCGCGTCGTCCGGGACGAAGAGGGCGTGACCGGCTCGATCACCCTCCTGTCGCCGGAAGGCGACCTGCTCGCCGAGGCGACGGGCATCACCCTGCGCAAGGTCGAACGCCCCGGCGTCCCGGTCCCGCTCGAAGACAAACTGGTCGAACTCGTCTGGGACGAGTCGCCCCTCCCCGACACCGAGGCGTCCGGCGGCGGGACGTGGCTGGTCCTGTCCGACGAGGACGACGCGCTGGCCGCGGCGGCCGGCGCGGGACTGGAGGAGCGCGGGAAGCGCGTCATCCGGCACCGGGTGACGAACCGTCCGCCGGACGACCATCCGGCCATGGCGGAGCCGGTCGAAGGCGTCGTGCTCGTCCCCTCGGCCGATCTGGTCGACGAGGAACTCGTGCTCGCCCTCGTCGGCGTGAGCCGTTCACTGCCGGACGGGCCGCGCCTGTACGTCGCGACCCGCAACGCACTCCCCCTGAACGGCGAGGAAGGGCTGCCCGGTCACGCGTTCGTCAGCGCGCTCACGCGCGTGCTGGCGTTCGAGCGGACCGTCCAGCGGGCCACCCACGTGGACGTCGACCGTCCGGCCGACCTGGTCGCGGAACTGCTCGCCGGCGGCGACGCCCGCGAGGTCGCCTGGCGCGCGGGCACCCGGTACACGGCACGCCTCGGCCGGGCCGCCCTCCCGGACGCCGCGCCCAAGCGGAAGCGGGCCGTCCGGCGCGGCGGCGCGTACATCGTCACCGGCGGGTACGGCGGGATCGGCCTGGTCACCGCGCGGCTGCTGGCCGAGCGCGGCGCGGGACGCATCGTCCTGTCCGGGCGCAGCGGTCCCGGCGCCGACGCCGAGAAGGTGATCGCGCGCCTGCGCGAGGGCGGCGTGGACGTCGGCGTCGTCCTCGGCGACATCGCGCGGCCCGGCACCGCCGAGCGCCTGATCGAGGCCGCCCGGGAGGGCGGCACGCGGCTGTGCGGCATCGTGCACGGCGCCGGCGCGATCGACGACCGGCTCATCGCCGACCTCGGCCCGGACGATCTCCACAGGGTGTGGACGGCGAAGGTCGAGGGCGCCCGCCGGCTCAGCGAGGCCGCCTGGGACCTCGACCTCGACTGGCTCGTCATGCACTCCTCGGCCGCCGCGCTGCTCGGCTCGCCCGGCCAGGGCGCCTACGCCGCCGCGAACGCCGCGATCGACGCGCTGACGGCCCACCGCCGCGCGAACGGCCGCCCCGGAACCACCATCAACTGGGGCACCTGGTCGCAGGTCGGCGGCGCCGCCGACACGTCCGTCACGGTCATCGACCCGATCAGCCCGGCCGAGGGCGCGGAGGCCCTCGAAGCGCTGCTCGTCCACGACCTGCCGGCGACCGGCGTGCTGCGCTTCGACCCGGTCACGGCGGTGAGCCTGTTCCCCGAGATCCGCACCATGCCCTACTTCGCCGCGCTGACCGAGGCGGCGGACGAGGCGGGCGCCGACGACGCCGGCGACTGGCCCGGCGTGGACGCCCTCAAGGACCTCGACCCCGCCGCCGCCCGCAAGCTGATCGCCGCGCAGGTCAAGCACCGGATCGCGGCCGTCCTCGGGTTCGACCCGCAGCGCCTGGACCCGGCCGTCCCGCTCACCGACCTCGGCCTCGACTCGCTCGTCGCCGTCCGGATCAAGAGCGGCGTCGAGCACGACCTCGGGCTGACCGTCCCCGCGTCGGTCCTGCTCCAGGGCGCCAGCGTGAACGTGTTCGAGGAGTGGGCGGCGGGCGAGCTCGGCCTCGCCGGCGCCCCGGCCCCCACCGCCGTCTCGAACGCCGAATCCGGATACGTCATGCCGCGCGACGCCGCCGAGCGGCTCGCGGTCCGCATCTTCGAGGACGTCCTCGGCCTCGACCGCGTCGGCGTCACCGCCGACTTCTTCGCCGACCTCGGCGGGCAGGAGCACCAGGCCGACCAGATCGTGGCGCTCGTCTCCACCGAGCTCGGCGCCGCCGTCACCCGCGGCGAGCTGTTCGAGGTCCCGACGGCGGAGAACGTCGCCGAGTACATCCGGGCGGCGGACGAGGAGGCGGCGCGGCAGACGGTCCGTCCGCTCAAGCCCGCCGGCGACCGGCGGCCGATCTTCATCGCGCACCCCGCCGGCGGCACCACCGCCTGCTACCGGCAGCTCGTCGACCTGCTCGGCGCCGACCAGCCGGTGTACGGGCTGGAGCGGTTCGAGGACGCGCCCTCCGTCGAGGAGCGCGCCGCCCGCTACGTCCGGCACCTGCAGGAGGCGCAGCCCGAGGGCGCGTTCCGGCTCGGCGGCTGGTCGTTCGGCGGCGTCCTCGCCTACGAGACCGCCCGGCAGCTGAAGGCCGCCGGACGCGAGGTCGAGTTCGTCGCGCTGTTCGACGCGGGCCTGCCGCTGCCGGTGGACGACGAGTCCGACACGCTCGCCCGCCGCTTCTCCGCGTTCGCCGACTACATCAACGAGACGTACGGACTGGACGTCACCCTCACCTACGAGGAGCTGTCCGGGCTGGACGAGGAGGCGCAGTTCGCGCTCGTCATGGAGCGCGCCGCCCCGCTCGTGGACTACATCCCCCCGGCGGCCCTCACCCACCAGCTCACCTCGCACCAGGACACCCGTTCCCTGGAGGCCTACCGGCCCGAGCCGTACGACGGACGCGTCATCCTCTACTACGCGCCCGAGGAGACCCCCTGGGCCGTCCGGGATGCTCGTTATGTGCTCGACGGGACCAACGGTTTCGGCGGGCTCTGCTCCGACCTGGAGATCGTCACGATCCCCGGGGTGCACCACCTCAACCTGCTCGACCCGCCCGGTGTGGAGGTTCTCGCCGCGCACCTGGAGGGCCGGCTGGCCGGACGGCGGGAGCGCGACGCCGTCCTCACGTCCACAACGGCCCGCTGAGGGCCCCACCCCGAACCCGTCGTCCACGGAGGACACCCATGGCCAACTCCGGCTCGTCCCACGCCCTGCTCGAGGCCGTACGCGGCGGCGCGAGCGGCCCCGAGCTGCAGGAGATCGACCTGCCGACCCGCTTCCGCGCCGCGCACACCCGCAAGGACGAGGTCGGCATCTTCGAGGGCCAGACCGACAAGGACGTGCGCCGCTCGCTGCACGTCGGCGAGGTCGAGATGCCCGAGCTCGCGCCCGACGAGTGCGTGGTCGCGGTGATGTCCGCCGCGATCAACTTCAACACCGTCTGGTCGGCGATCTTCGAGCCGGTGCCGACGTTCGCGTTCCTGGAGAAGTTCGGCCGGCAGGGCTGGTACGGGGCGCGGCACGACCTGCCGTACCACATCCTCGGCTCGGACGGCTCCGGCGTCGTCGTGCGGACCGGCGCCGGGGTGAAGCACTGGAAGGTCGGCGACAAGGTCGTCCTGTCCCCGTCCTACGTGGACGAGGAGGACCACGGCTCCTACGACGACGGCATGATGTCGGAGACGCAGCTCGCCTGGGGCTTCGAGACCAACTTCGGCTCGCTCGGCGAGTACTGCATCGTCAAGGCGAACCAGCTGATCCGCAAGCCCGCCCACCTCACCTGGGAGGAGGCCGGCTCCAACACGCTGTGCGCCGCCACCGCCTACCGGATGCTCGTCGGGACGCACGGCGCCCGCATGAAGCAGGGCGACGTCGTGCTGATCTGGGGCGCGACCGGCGGGCTCGGCTCGTTCGCGACGCAGCTCGTCAAGAACGGCGGCGGCATCCCGGTCGGGGTCGTGTCGTCGGAGGAGAAGGCCGAGATCGTCCGGTCGCAGGGCTGCGAGCACGTCATCAACCGCAACGAGCTGAACCTCGGCGAGCAGGGCCTGCGGCACCCGAAGGCCGGCCGGATGCTCGGCGAGGCCATCCGCGGCCTCGTCGGCGAGGACCCCGGCATCGTGTTCGAGTACCTCGGCCGCGAGACGTTCGGCGCGTCCGTCTACGTCGCCAAGCGCGGCGGCAAGATCGTCACGTGCGGCTCGTCCACCGGCTACAAGCACGAGTACGACAACCGGTTCCTGTGGATGCGGCTGAAGAGCATCATCGGCTCGCACGGCTTCAACTACCACGAGGCCGTCGAGGTGAACCGGCTGTTCGGCCTCGGCATGATCCACCCGACGCTGTCGAAGGTGTTCCCGCTGGAGGAGGCCGGGGAGGCGACCCGCGCCGTCCAGACCAACCAGCACATCGGCAAGGTCGCCGTCCTGTGCGGCGCCGAGAAGGAGGGCCAGGGCGTGGACGACCCGGCCCTGCGCGAGCGCATCGGCGAGGAGAAGATGAACCTCTACCGCCGCTGACGTACCCACCCGAGGGGACGGGCCCGATCACCGGGTCCGTCCCTTCCGCATTCCTCCGGCGAGGTCACGACGGCGTGCCGAACTCCTCGGCGGCGCCCTGGTAGGCGCGGGCGGAGTTGTCGAACAGCACCTCGCGCTGCTCGGCGGGTAGCCGGCCGCCGAATCGACCCGTGGCCGTGCGTCAGCCGCCGCCGTCGCCGGGTGCGGCCCCGGTAATGGCCTGCGTCTGCCGTCCGGTGATCTCCTGCAGCGGTATGTCGTCGTAGTTGCCGAGGATGACGCCGACCCACCCGCTGTCCGGATAGATGCTGTAGTAGGTGGAACTGCCGGGGTGGGGGCCTCCGCGTCCGAGCTCCCACTGGCCTTCGACGATGTGGGCTGTCGGGCTGTAGGTGGCGAACCCCGGGGAGCCTCGGAAGTTGGGGGCCTTGACCGAGGTGTACACGTCGGCCCAGGACGGGTCGAGCACGGTGCCGTCGTACAACGCTTCCGCGAACCGGACCATGTCCGGCGCGGTGACGAACCCGCCGTCCGGGACGAAGCTTCGGGCATTGTTCTGGCCCGCCATACCCGGGTAAGGGCTGCCCTTGTCCAGGTTGCGGACGGCGTCCACCCGGCTGCCGTCGGCCTGTTCCATGTACGAGTGCGCGATATGCGCGTCGGCCAGCCACTGCGGCCTGGTGTAGTACCCCGAGCCGGTCATGCCGCAGCGCTCGAAGATGTTCTTCTGCACGTAGTCCCAGAACGTCATGCCGGACACCGCCTCGACGATCTGCACGACGACTTCCGAACCCCAGCCGGGTTTCTGCGAACCCGCACCGGGGGCCGCGACCAGCGTGGCCTCTCGGGCGTACTGCTGGTCGTACTCCCGCTGCTCTTCCTCGCTGTGGAAGATGCGCTGGTAGTCGCGCTCCGGAAAGGACAACCCCGAGGTGCCCACAAGCAGGTGATGGACGCGCACCTGCTCAGCGATCTCCTTGGCGAAACCGGTCAGGTGGGTGCCCACCGTGTCCCACAGCTTCACCTTTCCCCGCTGCGCCAACTGCACGATGGACAGGCTGACGAACGGCCCGCCGTACTGGTTGAACGCGACACCTTCATGGTTGCGGATCCCCTTCTCCTTGTCGGCCATGCCGTAACTGCGCGACAGCACCGTCCGGCCCCGGTGCGACAGCAGCACCACTCCGGAGAACCTGTCCTCCGCGGCGAGCCTCGCGATGTACCGGTCGTAGGCGCCGCCGGGACGGGTGTCCGGCGGGATCGGGCCGAGCTGTGCACCTCTCCCGGTTCGTGCCGTGGCCGCCCCGCCCAGCAGCGGTGTGGCCGCGCCGGCACCGGCCACCACGGCGGCGCCCCGCAACATCGAACGCCGGTCCCATGCCCCGTCACTCGCACTGGCCATGTCCGTCTCCTTCCAGTCCCGATGGACTCCGAAGCCGGGGCACCGGGCCTTCGCCCGCGCCGCTGTGGTCCGAGCCTTCATCGAAAACTGGAGACTGTTGCGGTGGCGTATGCGATTTTCGATACGCCCGCGATACACCCGACCGCCGGCACCCCGTCCCGTGCGTCGGGTCAGCCCAGGGACGAGACGAAGCCGAGGGCGATGACCGTCAGCCCGCCGTCCTGTAGACGAACCCCTCAAGCGAGGTCACTGTCTCGGCGCGGTTGTAGCGGTGCCGCATGCAGTACCGCGTGGGGTACCAGCCCGAACGCTCATACGCCTGCGGCAGCTTGATCGGCACGCAGTGATCATCAATGGTGCCGTTGCGCAGCCCGTTGTACTGCGCGAGGTTCACCATCGGCTCGTAGAAGGTGACCTTGCCGTTCCAGATGCCGTAGATGAACGAGGACGTGAATCTTCCCCCATGGAATTCGGGGGCGGTCGTGTCGACAAGGTGGTTGCCCATTCCGGGCTCAACGGCGTCGGTGTCCTCGTAGTCGGGGTGCCGGTATTTCGCGGCCGGGAGGATCTTGCCCTTGGGGTAGTCCTCGCAGTTGGTGAGCTGCGGGCACGGTCCGGGGCGGATCGCCAGCCGCTCCGCTTCGGGATTCATGTAGAAGTGGACGTCGAAATGCGGTACGTCCCAAATGTGGGCAGGCATGTGCCCCATCGGATTCCAGTTGGCCAGGACGTAGGTGAACGGCGAGTCGACCCTCTTCGTGAACTTCGGGCTCAACCGGAGGGATCTCTCATGCCCGCCCGTGCATTCACGGTGCTGGTCGACGGTGCCGTCGCTGTTCTTGTCATAGCACCAGATCCCGCTCGTGGGCGGCTCGTACGGAAGACCGTCGTAGGTGCCGTCCTTGGCGAGGAGCCCGATGACCAGCGGGGTCTTCCCCTTTGTTTGAGAGAACGCGGTGAGCCTCCCGTTTCCGAGGGGCGCGCTCTGCCCGTACTGGGCGCACGGCCCGGGATAGGAGAGGGAACGGGCGAGCAGCTTGCCGACGGCCCGCTTCGCCACCTGCACGGTCTTCTCGGTATGCGGGGCGCTCTTCGGAACCGCGCAGACCGTGACAGCCGAGTCGGCGGCCCCCATGGCGGGTTCCGCGCCGAGTGCGACCGGAAATCCCGCGAGCAACAGAAGCCCGGTCGCGCTCCGCGCGACCATCTGCCGACTCCAGAAAGACATACCCGCCCCCGGTGATCGCCATGGAAAAACGTCAGCCGCAGCCAAGAATGAGAAGGGCTGATCATCCTGTCAAGCGCACTGGCGGGGACAAGACCCTGCCGTCGAAAGACCTTTACCCGAGCCGGGCGAAGGCTGGACGGCTTCACCTTGTTGCAGCCGACTGCCGAACACCGCGCGCCGGGTCAGCCCAGGGACGAGACGAAGGCGAGGGTGATGACTGCCAGGGCGCCGATGCCGAACTGGGCCGCCGAACGGCGGATGGGGCGGGGACCGGTGGAGAGGATCGCGAGCCCGAGGGGGACGAGTGCGATGCACAGGCCCGCCGTGGCGACGATTGACAGCGGTGTCGTGCCCTTCACGACCCCGAGCGGCAGGACGCGGACCTCCCCGGCGGATCGGCCCCAGACCGGCCCCCACCCGCTGCCGGGCCACGGTGGACGTCTCGGCACGCGAGGTGAGCATCCACGTGGTCGACGGCGGCACGGGCCTCCCGCCCCTGAGACCGGCGCCCGGCGGGCACGGGCTGGTCGGGATGCGCGAACGCGTCGCGATGTACGGCGGGTCCTTCAGCTCCGCGCCCTCATCGAGACCACCTCCGACCTCACGGTGGTCGGCGAGGCCGCCACCGGGGCCGAGGCCGCCTGCTCACCAGACTCGGCGCCGCGACCGCGCCCAACTTGTGATCACGCCTACGAATCCGGCCTCATCACCACCCGCTGATGTCAGGCGGCGTCGGTGGACTCCACCTTCAGCCTTGCGCCGAGGGTGTGGCGTCGAGTTCGTTCCTACGCACTGAGATGCCACCCCCGCTTGTCCGGTGCCGGAAATGGGAACGCCCGCCGGTGCGTCCACCGGCGGGCGTTCTTCGTACTTCGGGTCAGGAACCGATCAGCTTGGCGTAGACGATCAGGTTGTCCTTGTAGTGGCCGATCTTCGGGTCGAAGGCGCCGCCGCACGTCACCAGCCGCAGGGACGCGTGGTCGAGCGCCTCACCGAACACCTTCTTGTGCGGGAAGGCGTCCTTGTCGACCCGCTGCGCCTGCTGGACGGCGAACGTCGCGACGGACCCGTCCTTGCGGGCCACCGCGATCTTGTCGCCGGGCTTCAGGTCCTTCAGCCGGTAGAACACCGCGGGCTTGCCGTTGGCGTCGACGTGGCCGAGGATCACCGACGGGCCGACCTCGCCCGGAGTGACGCCCTCGTCGTACCAGCCGGCCAGGTTCGGCTTGCTGAGCGGCGGCTCCTCGACGCGGCCGTCGGGCAGCAGCCCGACCGCGCCGACCGGAGCCGACACGCCGATCCGCGGGATGGCGATCTTCGTCGGCGGCGACTGCGACAGCGGATGGACGTTCGACGCGGGCGCGGTCGCGCCGGACGTCTCCGTCGCGGCGGGCGTCGGCGCGCCGGAGGCGGCGGCGGTCCCGCCGTCGTCCCCGCCGCAGCCGCCGAGCAGAAGTCCGATGAGCAGCGCACCGGCCGCCGCGCTCGCGGCGCGGCGACCGGCGGCGGATGCGGGAAGTTCCGGCAACGTTACGACCGCTCCGCAGCCGAGCGGCGGCGCAGCACGACCGCGCCGAGGCCGGCCGCCATCAGCGCGCCCCAGCCGGCGGCCAGCAGCGGCGCCGGGGAGTTCTGGTCGCGCATGTACATGCTGCCGTCACCGGTGTCGATGCGGCCGGTCGGAATCTTCGGCGTCTTCGGCGTCAGCGTGCCGCCGCCCTTGTTCCCGCCCTTGTCGCCCTTGTTGCCGTCGGCCTTGTCGGGCTGCGTGGTGAACTTGACCGAGCCGTAGTCCTGGCAGACCACCGTGGCGGTCGTCGGGTTCGGCAGGCTCTTGCGGAACGTGCCGGTGGCCGTCCAGGTGTTCTCGCCGGCCTTCTTCACCGGCAGCGGGTTCTGCGTGTAGCCGTTGCTCGTGATGGACACCGACGTCGGGCAGGTCACCGTGAAGGTCGTCTTGTAGCCGGGCGCGACGCGGAGGCTGGACAGCTTCACCTTGTCGGGACCGAACTTGAACGCCGGCTCGTTGGGCGTGCCGGGGTCCTCGCCACCGGGGTTCTCGCCACCCGGGTTCTCGCCACCGGGGTTCTCGTTGCCGTCGGCCGAGACCCAGCGCAGCTTTCCGTCCGCGGCCGTCTTGCAGACCATGGCCTTGCCCGTGCTGCTCGTCCCGGTGGCGCCGGCCTCGTCGCAGAAGGCGCCGGGGGTGACCGGGTCCGGGGTGGCGAGCGCGGGCGCCGCCATTCCGAGCATCATGGATCCCGCAGCGATCCCCACCGCGGCCAGCCGACTTGCGCGCATTGCGTGCTCCTCTGTTCGGGGGCTTTCCGCGTCCCAGGCGAAGCGAGATGTGCCCATGCGATGGCGGGGATGTGCCGCGGGCCGGCGGCTGGCATGCAGGGCTTCGTCGAACTACGAGCGCCCGGGGAGACGGAAGAGAATGATGAGTCGGCAGCTTAGCGGGGTTTCACCGGCCTGCGGACCGGAAATTGCCTGGTCGTGGGCTAATGGCCGGACCAGGTCATCCGCCAGGGTTGTGTAAACCCCTCCAGTCCCTGCGCGACCTCGCTATCCACTCACATCGGCTGATCAGTGGAAATAACACAGAGTGAAAGGTCGACCCCACTTGCTGCCACTATGAAAATGCGTTCAAGTGAGAGGTGCGGCGATCGCCGTGAGCGTGTGAACTGTGCCACACCCGATATTCGCCTCGGCGTCGGAAATGGTCGTCAGGTGGGCAGCGGCCGTTCATCTACTACATGCTTCATCACGAGGGTGGAGTTCAGCCTCTGTACACCTGGCAGTGCACTCAGCACATCGTCCTCCAGTTCCTGATAGGCGGTCAGATCGGCGGTCACGATGCGCAACAGGTAATCGGGATCGCCGAAGAGCCGCTGAGCCTGCACCACTTCCGGGACGCGCGCGACCGCCTCCTCGAAGCCGAGCAGCGTTTCCCGGTCCTCCTGTCGCATGGTGACGAAAACGAGGGCCTGGAACGTCAGCCCGAGCGCCGCGGCGTCCACGACCGCCCGGTAGCCGCGGATGGTGCCGCTGCGTTCCAGCTCCCGCAGCCGCCGATGGCAGGGCGAGACGCTCAACCCGACCTGAGCCGCCAGATCGGTGATGGTCAGACGCCCGTTCTCCTGGAGCACAGCAAGGATCTTCCGGTCGATCGCGTCCATGTAGAAGTTCCTTCCACTCCTATGCCGCTACAGAGGCAAATTCGGGAACACCTTCTCGCCATCCGAGAATACGCTTCTCTTAGCGGCGGGCAGAGAGGGAGGGGAAGCCATGGCGACCGGCTCCGTACTCGCCTTCTGGGCGGTCGCGTTCCTGCTCATCGTCGTGCCGGGCCCCGACTGGGCGTTCACCATCGGCGCCGGCCTGACCGGCCGCTCCGTCGTCCCCGCCGTGAGCGGTCTGGTCGTCGGCTACGCCGCCGTCACCGCCATCGTCGCGGCCGGTGTCGGCGCGCTGGTCGCCGGCTCCCCGTCCGCGCTGACCGCCCTGACCCTGGTCGGCGGCGCCTACCTGATCTGGCAGGGCGCCACGACCCTCACCCGCCCGGCCACGGCGAGCACCGAACCCGAGGCCGGCACCTGTTGGCACACCTTCCTGCGCGGCATAGGGGTCAGCGGCCTGAACCCCAAGGGCCTGTTGCTCTTCGTGGCCCTCCTACCCCAGTTCACCGACCCCGCCGACAGTTGGCCCATCGCGAGCCAGATCGGCGTCCTCGGCCTCACGTTCATGGCCACGTGTGCGGTCTGGTACCTCTGCCTGGGCACCCTCACCAGAACCGTGCTGAACGGCAGTCCAGGCAAGACCCGCCTGATCAGCCGCCTCTCCGGTGCCGTCATGACGGTCTTGGGCGTCTACCTCCTCCTAGAACACTTCCTGGCCTGACCACGTCCGCCCGCCGCGGTTCAGGTCTCGGCGACGATGCAGGAGTCCAGGTAGGGGCCCAGTTCCCGGGCGACCACCGTCAGAGGACGTACCGACTGCTCGGCCTTGGCCATCAGGATCGCGCCCTCCAGTGCGCCGACCATGAGCGTCGCGAGTGCACCTGCCTTGCGGGACGGGACGCCCATGGCGGTCAGTTCCCGGGCGATCGGACGGCGCCAGGCCGCGAACGCGTCCGCGGCGGCGGCCCGGGTGGAGGCGACGGAGTCGGCGCAGTCGACCGTCGCCGCGGCGACGGGGCAGCCGCCCGCGAAGCCCTCCGTCCGGAACTCCTCCGTCCATTGCCGGACCATCGCCGCGAAAAGCCCGCTGGGGGAGGGGCGGGACATGGAGGCCATGAAGCGGTCGATCCGCCCGGCCGCGTAGCGCCCGGCCCACGCCACGGCCTCGTTCACCACCTGCTCCTTGCCGCCGGGGAAGTAGTGCTGGAGCGACCCGCGCGGCGCGCCCGCATGGGCGGCGACCTCGCGCAGGCCCGTGGCGGTGACACCGTCCCGGCGGATGAGCTGCGCGGCGCTGAAGACCATCCGCTCGCGGGGATCTCGATCCTCAGTTTCCGGCTTCACCTGGACCATTATCATGACCGCTGTCATAATCGGCAAGGTCGGTACGTCCCCACGAGCGCTCCGCCGCCACCCCTGTGCCGAGCGCCGTCCAGCCCGCGACCGGAGGCGACGGTGGACACGAATGTCGGATTCATCGGACTCGGCGTCATGGGAGGCCCCATGGCGCTCAACCTCGCCCGCGCCGGAACCCGCCTGATCGTCTGGAACCGCACGCCCGCCCGAGCCGATGCGCCGCGCACCGCCGGAGCGGCCGTGGCGTCCACCCACACCGAGGTGTTCAGGCGCGCGGAGATCGTGATCCTCATGCTGGCCCACGGCCCCGCCATCGACGCCACCCTGGGCCGCGGCACACCGGACTTCGCCGCGAACGTCGCGGGACGCGTGATCGTCCACATGGGGACGACGTCCCCCGACTACTCGCGCGGCCTGGAGGCCGACGTCCATGCCGCAGGCGGACGCTACGTGGAGGCGCCGGTATCCGGTTCACGAGGCCCAGCCGAAACAGGCGAACTCGTCGCGATGCTGGCCGGCGAGCCCGCCGCCATCGACCTGATCCGACCGCTCATCGCACCGATGTGCCACCAGACGTTCGTCTGCGGCCCCGTCCCGCAAGCGCTGCAGATGAAACTCGCGGTCAACCTGTTCCTGATCACGATGGTCACCGGCCTGGCCGAGTCGTTCCACTTCGCCGCCCGGCACGGCCTGGACCAGCGGCGCCTGCTGGACGTCCTGGACGCCGGCCCGATGGCGAGCACCGTCTCCCGCGCCAAGGCGCACAAACTCCTCGACCACGACTTCTCCGTCCAGGCGTCGATCACCAACGTCCTGGACAACAACCGCCTCATCGCCGAAGCCGCACGCCAAGCGGGCATCGCCTCACCCGTCCTGGACGCCTGCCATGCCCTGTACCGCGAGACCCAGGAGTTGGGCCACGGCCCGTCGGACATGGCCGCAGTGATCCACGCGCTAGCCTCCCGAACCAAGGTCCAGGCCGTCCAGTAGGGAGGCACCAGGTGGCAGAGCGGCTCATCGATGCGAACGGCGCCGAAATCTGCACGGAATCCTTCGGCGACCCGGCAGATCGGCCGATCCTCCTCATCATGGGACTGGGCGCGTCGATGCTCTGGTGGGAGGAGGACTTCTGCCGGATGCTCGCCGACGGTGGACGCTTCATCATCCGCTACGACCACCGAGACACCGGCCGCTCGACCACCTACGCACCGGGCAACCCCGGCTACACGAACCTGGATCTCGTCGACGATGCCGCCGCCGTCCTGGACGCCTACGGCATACCGGCCGCACACGTGGTAGGCGTCTCGGCAGGCGGCTCGCTCGCACAACTCCTAGCGCTGGACCACCCCACCCGCGTGCTCTCCCTCACCCTGATCAGCACAAGCCGAGCCCTCCCCGGCGCCCGCGACCTACCACCGCCGACCGAGGAGTTCGGACGCTTCTTCTCGACCGCGAAGGTCGACTGGTCTGACACCGCATCGGTGGTCGACTACCTGACCGGGTACGACCTCATGCTCACCGGGACGGAGCGCCCACCGGACGAGACGGCGATCCGCGACCTCGTCCGCCGCGACGTGGACCGGGCCCGCGACATCAGGACGGTCCAGAACCACTATGCGATCCCGGAGGCCGACCGCCACCGAGACCCGCTGACGTCGATAACCGCGCCCACTGCAGTAATCCACGGCACCGCAGACCCGATGTTCCCCATCGAACACGGAGAAGCACTGGCCGAAGAGATCCCGGGCGCCACTCTCGTCCGCCTCAGGGGAGCTGGTCACGGCCTAAAGCGCACAGACTGGGACACCGTCGCCCACACGATCCTCACCCACACGGGCGCAGAGCACACCCGAAACCCGTGAGCGTCGACGCCGAGCGCGCCCGGCCTGCTGAGGTCGCGGTCTGTCTCGCCTGAACCCATCGCGCAGAAGGGGCAGCCGTCAGTCATTCGGGTCAGGTTAGGCGGATTCGGGGGTCTGTTGCCGCGTTCGGACGGGGGCCGGGGCAGGTTTAGATCTACTTACTTTCAGTGGCCGCTTGAATACAGAGGGGGTAGGTGGTCGGAGGAAGCACACGGACCTCGTCGGGTCCCATGCCTCATGGAGGAGAACATGAAGATCACGAATCCGCTTCGCTCGGCGGCGGTCACCGTCGCGGGGCTGGCCATGGCCGCGGGGCTGGCCGCGTTCGCTCCCGCGACCTCGGCGAGCGCGGCGGAAACGGCCGCGGTTCAGACGGTCGCGGTTCAGACGGCGCGGCCCCACTGCCCGCACGGCAAGTACTGGAACCGCTACCTCCACAGGTGCGTTCGCATCCGTCACCACCACCACCACGGCCACCACCACGGCCACCACCACGGTCACCACCACCACCACGGCCACCACCACCACTGGCACCACCACAGGTAGCGAGCGCTTGAGGGCAGCCGGCCGTCCCGTTCGAATGGGGCGGCCGGACGCCCGCCGCCTAGAGCACCGTCGCCGACGCGGCGGCTCCGGCGCGTGCGGTCAGTGGTCGGTATGAGGGGCTTCGGTGAGGGGGCGGCCGACGATCTGTTGGAGGGTGGTGATGTAGTCGTCGAAGGCGTGGCGGCCTTCCTTGGTGAGCTTGAACCAGGTGCGGGGGCGCTTGCCGACGTAGCCCTTGCGGATCTCGATGTAGCCGGCCTTCTCCAGGGCGCTGGCGTGCTTTGATACGACCGAGTCGCTCATGTTGAGGCTGTCGCGGACGAAGGCGAACTCGGCTTCGGTCGCGGTCGCCAGCAGGGAGATGATCTGCAGCCGCGCCGGTGTGTGGATGATCGGGTCGAGGTTCATCGGGCCACCTTTCCGGCCAGCCGGGCCAGTACCAGGTTCTCGGCCGGACGGGTGGTCGCCGCGGCGTAGAGCACGGTGATGGCGCCCGCGATCGCTTTCTGCCAGACGGCCGAGTCGGTGAACGCGTCGGCGATGAGTGGGACGGCGCCCCAGACGGCGAAGAGCGAGGCGATCCACAGGGCCATGAGGGTGCCGGCCTTCGGCGTCCACGTGCGCGGCCGGAATCTGATGCGCATCCGGGCGGAGAGGGTGGCGACGAGGGCGAGGAGGCCCGCGACGGCGCCGGCGGTGAGGACGGTCTGGGCCGTCCCGTCCAGCTCGGAGGCGATCGCGGCGGTGGTGCCGAGGGTGACCACGCCGGGGATGTACCACATCGGCAGGCGCTGGTCGGCGTAGGCCCGCTGCTGGGTCTGCTCGATCGCGGCGAGGGCCTCGGCTGCGTTGGTGAAGTCGCTCACGGGGGATGCCTGCTTCCTGGAGAAGTACTTGCCAAGTAGGAAAGTACTTTCTACTTTCCGATCCGTCAAGTACTTTCCCGAGAGCTCACGCCCACGGCGCCGACTACCTGGTCAAGCGCCTGTCGGTTCCGCAGATCGCGGAGGTGATCGGCCGGGACCGGTCGACGGTGTGGCGGGAGGTGCAGCGCGGCGCACCTGCGCGTGATCTATCCCGAGCAGCCGGAGATGCACGTGTCGCACGAGACGATCTATCAGGCGATCTACTACCAGGCCCGGGGCCGGATGCGGGCCGAGCCGGCAGCTTGCGTTGCGGCCGGGTGAGCGGTCGGTGCTGCGCAGCGGGCGGGTGGCCCGCCGCCCGCGGTCGCGTCTGGCCCGCGGCGAGCGCAGCCCAAGCCCTGGACCGCCGGCCTGCACATCTCGGCCCGTCGCCCAGGCGGCCGACCGGGCGGTGCCCGGGCACTGGGAAGGCGACCTGATCATCGGGGCCCGCGGCACCAGCGCCATCATCACCCTGGTCTAGCGCACCACCCGGTTCGAGCCTTCACCCCACCCTGGCCACCGGGGCCGGGTCTACTTCTGCGACCCGCACTCGCCCCGGCAGCGCGGTTCCAACGAGAACACCAACGGGCTGCTGCGCCAGTACTTCCTCCGCTCCTCCACCGACTTCCGCACCTACACCCAGCACGAGCTCGACCAGGTCGCCCGCCGGCCCAACGGACGACCTTGCCAGACCCTGAACTGGAAAACGCCAGCCCAAGCACTGAGCGCGGTGTCGTCGCGGACCGCGCTACCAGCCGTCCGGATCCTTGCGGCTGTCAATCCACGACGCCGCGTCCTCTGGGACGGGACCGTCCCTGCCGGCGCCGGGAACGACTCCAGTGGTGCTATGAAGCTGGCGCTATCCATGCTCCGTGATCGCCCGCAGATGATCCGATGCATGGCGGCCTTTGATCGCACGCTCGGTGGCCGACCGCTCGCGCGGCGCTCCCCGCTGGTGTTCGGTGTTCGGTCATGACCGAACACCGAACACCAGAGCCTCAGCGCTCGAGATCTTCCAGGAGCAGTTCGGCCACCAGATCGATCGTGTCCAGGTCGATGCCGTCTCCGGCCGGGAGGGCATTGATCAGCCGGACGGTCTTGGCTCGCTGCTCTACGAACCATCTCCGAGTGTGGAGCGCCGCATCCAGCAGGATCTGACCGTCCGCAGGCGGAGCTGCGCACGAGCGGCCGGGCCGGTCGCCGGGTCCAACGTCAACCGCACGACGTCCAGCAAGTCGGTTCCCTCTTTGGCCGCCGGCCGATTCATGATCGCTTGCAGCTTCATGGCGACCAGTGAGCCTGGAGAGGCCACTCGGACGCGCAGGGTCGTCGGATCCGGAGAGATCTCGGTGTTGAGCACCTCGATCGACATCGGTGTCGCCGCCTCGACGGCCCAGGCATGTGCCATCACATGCAGCCGGTCCGTCGGATCCTCGGGTAGTTCGGCCAGTTCGTGGTCGGCGACTTCGAGGACGTCTACCTGCACCTCGCCGCGAGGGGTCGCTATCCGGACGCCCGAAGGCCCGTGTGGCCGGGCTCCGGATGCGATCAGGATCTCCAGTTGGGGCCGCTCCTCCTTTGCGCGTCGATTCACGGTATCGAGGTCACTGGTCACTCGATAGGCGGTTCCCAGGCGGCAGAGGACAGCCAGCCCTCCCACGAGAGTGACCTGGCGGGCCGTGCGCGATTCGACTTCCGGGATCGCGAGGACCAGAGCCTCCATGACCGGTCCGAACAGCTTGACGGTCGGGATATCGCGCTCCTCACCAGACACGTTGCCACGGCTCCGGCGGATTCCAGCCCTCTAGGATCTCGTTTCCGCGGCCCGGGTCGGCGGCAAGATCCAGGGCGACGAAAAGCGGATGGGCCAACGGCCAGTGTTCGTTTCCCAGCTGTCGCTGAGCCGCATCGACGCGGAGTTCACAGGCCATCGTGATGGGAGCCACTCTTATGCTGCACTTCCGATCAGCGGGGTTATCCGCGCGGCCGAGGAGACGAATTGCCCGGCTGAACGCAGCCTCCGTTGGTACATAGAAGTCCGGCGGGTAGTCGGCGCGTACTCCGATGGGTGCGCCGTACAAGGCGGCGGCCATCGTGTCCGTCATCGCCCACCCCGTCGTCGATTCCGGATCCTGCAGGCCCAGCCTCAACGCCTTGTTGACGGACCCGTCACCGGGCGCGGGCAATGAGGCGAGGGAGGCGGCGGGAGTATTCCAGGAACCGGCCAAGCGCCAGAATAGGTCACGGGTGTCCGGTCGTCCTGGCCTGGTCAAGAGTCCTTCGTTTCGAAGCGCCTTCAGTACCTCTGAAATGGTACTGGCCGATCGATTCAGCTTGCGGGAAATACTGCGGACGCCAGGCTCTTCGTCCGGTTGAAGCAACAGCAATGCGGCGACCTCAAGCCCGACCAGGCCGGCGAAGGCATCGGACCTCTCCGGACGTGCGACAAGGGGCTCGACGTCCGTATCAACGAGAATTCCCGGCCCCTCGAGATGCAGGTGCCCGCGCAGGTCCAGCCAACTCCATCCGTTTTGGCGTAGCAGTCTGCGCGACTGCTCCAATATCCTCTCGCCAACCAGAACGGGGATCGAGTCAGTCGGTTCTTCTGGACTCTCCCGGTTCGCCAGAAGAGCGCTCACCGTGGAGGACGTCACTGTTCCCGCACGCGTGAGGCTTATTTTGGCGGGTGATCCGCGGACGATAATGGAGAGGTCGTGCCCGGTGTCCGTGCTGACCCCCCGGTCGAGGACTTCCACGCCGAGGCTGGTCACCGCGGTCACGAAGTCCTCAATCCACTCCGCATCCATCATATGACCCAGTGTATCCGTTGTTCGCTGTTCGGTCATGACCGAACACCGAACGCCCTCGGTAATGAGTCGGGGGCAGGTCACGCGTCAGGCGGGTGACCACGTTGAACACCTCGTTCAGCAGCGATGGCTCGGCAGTGTGCAGTGCGGTCACGTGCTCGACCGGGCAGACGAGGACGTGACCGGGGTCGGCGGGTCGGTGGACAGCGGCCGGGAGTGCCGTTCTACCGGGTCGGCGGGCAGGTCACGGTGCCTCGAAAGTGGTCACGGCCAGCGCCTTGTCCAGGCGGGCGGCGGCCAAGTCGTCGTGGCGGATCACAAAACTCGTGCAGTAGGCCTCGTACTCCGGGAGTTCTCTGGCGAGCGATATCCATTCGCTCGTCAGCCGGTGCTTTTCCTCCTCCAGGTGGGAAGGCCATTTCGCGACCGGGATGGCGGGGATCTCGCCTGCCTTCTCGCGTCCCGCGAGGGTCTGCTCGGCAATGCTGTTGATCACGTCGTCATCGGCGTACCCGCCGATGACGACGCCGGCGCCGGACGGCCATAGGTCGTAGGCCAGAGCCCGGAGTTCGTCCAGGTGCGGCAGGTCGCGCTCCATGTACTGGGCCAACTGCTGCTTGAAGGGCGACATGTCCTCCCAATCGAGATCCTCCCAGTACTCGTGCCAGTCCTCGTCGCCCTCCTGGAGCCAAAGGGGCAGCCCGCCGATGAGGTTGGAGCTGAGGTCGAGCTGCTCCCGGACGCACACGGAATCGGGGGCTTCCGCGACCGCGGTTTCGGTTCCGTCCGGTACATACACGACTTGCGCATACCTCCCGGAAGTGTCCTCGTGGTCCATCTCCTGGTCCACGAAGAAGAGCAGCGTCCCGTCGGCCGGCAGGTCGAGGCCGTCGATTCTCGGCAGCGCCCCACAATCGACAGAGAAGAGCAGCGGCAACGAACTGTCCCCAGCGGATGGCCATTTCATGCCCACCGGCAGTTGGGGCAGCCCTCCGAATTTTCCGACCGGAGAGCCGCCGCCACCCGCGTGCAATCCGATCGACAGACGAAGGTGCTGGCTGAATCTGCTGATCTCGTCGTCCGGGATGCCCAACTCAAGCGCTGCCCGACGAAACTCACCCCGATGATCCATGCCCGAGAGGGTAAACCATTGCCGCGTCGCGTTCAGTGGTCGGTCTGGGGGGTGGCGGTGAGGGGGCGGCCGACGATCTGTTGGAGGGTGGTGATGTAGTCGTCGAAGGCGTGGCGGCCTTCCTTGGTGAGCTTGAACCAGGTGCGGGGGCGCTTGCCGACGTAGCCTTTGCGGATTTCGATGTAGCCGGCCTTCTCCAGGGCGCCGGCGTGCTTCGATACGACCGAGTCGCTCATGTTGAGGCTGTCGCGGACGAAGGCGAACTCGGCTTCGGTCGCGGTCGCCAGCAGGGAGATGATCTGCAGCCGCGCCGGTGTGTGGATGAGCGAGGCGATTCACAGGGCCATGAGGGTGCCGGCCTTCGGCGTCCACGTGCGCGGCCGGAACATGGGGATGCCTGACGGTCGCAGGCGGACTCCGCCGTGGGTCTAGGCAGGGTGGGCCGCGCAAGGTATTACTTACTCGTCGGTAGTGGATCTTGGCCCCGGAGCCGCGCATGTCCCCTCGCGCCCGCGTGCGGCGTCTCGCCCTCGCAGCCGTCCTGTCCCTGGTCGCCGTGCCGGGGACGCTCACCCCCGCGGCGGCGGCCGAGGAGGTGTCGCGGCAGGTGACCGTCCGCTCCTTCGACGGCACCGGCATCGTCACCTACTTCTTCCGCGCGCCCGGCCTGGCCGCCGGCGAGCGGCGGCCGGTGGTCATGCTGGGGCACGGCTGGGCCGGACGGGCCGAGACCGACCCGGCGGGCGGCACGCTCGCGTCGCTGCTAGGCGCCGGCTACAACGTCGTCACCTGGAACGCCCGCGGCTTCGGCTCCGGCGGTGAGGCCAACGTCGACGACCCGCGCGTCGAGGGCCGGGACGCGCAGGCGATCATCGACTGGATCGCCCGGCAGCCGGAGGTCCGGCTCGACCGGGCCGGGGACCCGCGGCTCGGCATGGCGGGCGGCAGCTACGGCGGCGGCATCCAGCTGGTCACCGCCGGGCTGGACCGGCGGGTGGACGCCATCGCCCCGACGATCGCCTTCAACAGCCTGCTCAACAGCCTCTACCCCGACCAGATCTTCCGCTCCGGCTGGGGGCTGCTGCTGTGCTCGGGCGGGCTCCAGTCCGGCAACCGGCTGTCCTGGCAGGTGACCAAGGGCTGCGTGACCGGCATGGCCAGCGGCACCGTCCCGAAGGACGTCGCCGACTGGTTCGGCGCCCACGGCCCCGACTACTTGGTCAAGCGCATCACCGCGCCGACGCTGCTCCTTCAGGGCACGGTCGACACCCTGTTCCCCTTGCGTGAGGCCATCGCCAACTACAGGACCCTCGCGGCCAACGGTGTGCCGGTCAAGATGGTGTGGTTCTGCGGCGGGCACGGCGTCTGCTCAACCAAGCCCGGCCCTGCCGACCATGTCACCAATGCCACCCTCGCCTGGTTCGACAAGTACCTACGGAACAAGCCCGTCGACACCGGCGCCGCATTCGAGTACATCGACCAGAACGGCGTCTACCGCACCGCGCCGTCCTACCCGCCCAAGCGGCAGGGGACGCTGCGCGCCACCGGCTCCGGGTCGATGGCCTTCTCCCGCGCCGACGCCCTCCAGTACCTGGACGACGGCGGGCAGGACGGCGGCCCCGGCGGCCTGCCGCTGCCGGCCGTGGCCGCCCAGCCCGCGGCCAAGGCCGTCAACGTGCACCTTCCGGCTCCCGCCGGTTCCGGCCAGGCCGTCGGGACGCCGCAGGTCGCCCTCCGCTACCGGGGCCTGGCCGCCAAGTCGCGCACCTTCCTGTTCGCGCAGCTCGTGGACCGCGAGACCGGCGTCGTCATCGGTAATCAGGCCACGCCGATCCCGGTCGTCCTGGACGGCAGGCCGCGCACCGTCACCCGCACCATCGAGGCGGTCTCCTGGGCCGTGGATCGCGGCAGCGACATCGATCTCCAGATCGTCCCCATCACCGGCCTGTTCGACTACCAGCGCGCGGCCGGCGCCGTGACGCTGACCGCCGACGTCACCGTCCCCCTGGCGACCGGCCAGGCAGCCCCTCGTTGATCTGCGGCGTGTTGTTGTTTTCGACGCGCTCATAACAACAACACGCCGCAGGTCAACGGATCGGGTCAGCGGTGCGTGAAGAGGGGGGTCCAGGAGCCGGCCCGGTCGGAGCGCTGGTAGCCGGTGAGGGGAGTGATCTTCCCCTTCAGGGTGACGAGCAGGAGCCGGTTGCGGAACTCGCCCTTGCCCTCGCACTTCTTCACGTCGCAGCCCATGGCGAACAGCTTGCCGTCGTCGGCCCATGCCAGAGCCTGCTGGATCGGGAGGACCGCCACCTTTCGGTCGCTCTTGACATCGGTGATGGTGACGGCGGGGCCGGGCGCCGGGCCGAAGCGCGCCCGCAGGGCGCCGTTCGGGGACAGGCCGGCCTCCTGCTGATCCTCGGCCTCGTGCGCGGGTGCGGGCCGCTTCCGGCCGTCCTGGTCATAGAAGACCTTGGTCGGCTCGGTGGCGGTCGGCGCCCAGATCAGCTTCCCGTCCCGGCTCCAGCCCAGGTCCTGCCGGTGGTTCGGGTTGCCGGGCAGCCCCGGCAGCGTGTGGAACGCACCCGGCTCGGCCGCGCTGTCGACCACGTAGTAGCCCGTCCTCGGCGATGCGCCCGGGACCCCGCCGATCACGTCGGGGTTCGAGGAGTAGGACGTCAGGAGCAGCCGGCGGCCGTCCGGCGACCAGGCGAGCCCGCCGACCGGGTGGTCGACCTCGATCCACCGCGTGACCTTCTGCGTCTTCATGTCCAGCACGCCGACCTTGGACGCGGGGAGCGGCCCCCGCAGGACGGCCGCGCGCTGCATGCCGGGCGCGACGTCGAGATACGCCCAGTCCGTCTTCCCGTACGCGCCCGTGGACGGGTTGTACAGGTGCCAGGTGCGGCGGACGGTGCCCCGCTCGGCCCCCATCGCCGTGTTGCCGGTGTAGTAGGCGGCCACGGCCGTGTGCCCGGCGGCGACGAGGCGGCTGGGGAAGCCACTGCCCAGGTCCGTGCGCAGCGATGTGTCCGCGGACAGGGACACGGGCTCGAACGCGACCTGCTGCGACGGCCGCACCGGACCGCCGGCGGAGACGAGGACGACGGCGGTCGCCCCGGCGAGCAGCGCGCTCGTCCCGCCGACCAGTGCGATCTTGAAGGAGCGGCGGCGGGTGCGTCCGCGCAGCGCGCGGTCGGCGAGGCCGGCGGGGACCCGCGCCTCCTCGGCCCATGCGTCGAGCGTGCTCTTGACGATCGTTTCGGGCTTCATTGCCGAGCCTCCTCGGGCTTCCGGTCGTTCAGTTCGGGGGCCAGTTCGCGCAGCCGCGCGAGGGAGCGATGCGTCGTGCTGCGCACGGTGCCGACGCCGCAGCCGAGGATCCGGGCGACCTCCGCCTCGGGCAGGTCCTCGAAGAACCGCAGCACCAGCACCGCCCGCTGCCGGGACGTGAGGCGGGCCAGCGCCGTGCGGACGGTCAGCTTCAGGTCGACCGCCGACGTGGCGTCGCGCGCGACCTCCTCGGGCGGCGCGGCGACCCGCGTCTCCCGCCGCCGCCGCGTCCGCCGCCAGGTGCTGACCTGCTGGCGGTACAGGGTGCGCCGGACGTACGGCTCCGGGTCGTCGATGCCGGCCCAGTGCTTCGCCGCCTTGGCGAGCGCCGCCTGCAGCAGGTCCTCCGCCGCGTGCTGGTCGCCCCCGGCGAGCAGGTACGCCAGGCGCATCAGCGCGGCCGACCTCGTCTCCACGAACTCACGGAAATGTCGCTCTTCCGCGTCATCCATCGTCACCTCCGAATTACCGTCCCCCTTCAAGACGCTCCCGGCCCCGTTCCGCTATGCCTGCCGCGCGGCTCTTTCTGCCGCGCTTTCCGCGGCGCCCTCCCCCGGGGTGGCGGCGTCCGGTGAACGACATCGGACGCTCTGTGACGTCCACGAAAGTTCCCGGACGTGTGGTGTTTTTGCTATCGGGTAGGCCGAAGCTGGTCGAATGTCGACCTAGACTTTGCGCCCGGGGTCGCCACGGGTCATGATTTGCCTCACACAGGTCTCATAAGTAAGTAATTACCCCCTGTGTACGGCGCGCAACGCTGGGGGACGAGCAGGGGAGGTTTGTGTGGCGAACGACGGTTCGACCACCAGCGGGCGCCCGTGGGCGGATCTGCCCAGGGAACTGGCAGATCACATGCGCCCCCACCTCGACGAGGTGGCGGACGACATGATCCAGGAGATCCAGACGCGCGTCAGGGAGTACGACCGGCCCGGGGACGGCTCCTACTCGGGGACCCTGCGCCTCGCCGTCGAGCGCGTCCTCCACTACTTCGTCGACCGGGTCGCCGACCCGGCGCACGACCCCGCCCCGGTGACCGACTTCTTCCGCGCCATCGGCCGCGGCGAGGCCGGCGAGGGCCGCAGCCTCGACGCGATGCAGACGGCGATGCGGGTCGGCGGAATGGTGGCGTGGCGCCGGATGACCGAGGGCGCCGAGGTGCTCCAGGTGTCGCCGCGCACGCTCGGCGCCGTCGGCGAGGTCCTGATGGAGTTCCAAGACGACCTGGCGCACGCCGCCGCCGAGGGGTTCTCGCAGGCCAAGGCCGCCGTCGCGGGCGAGATGCAGCGCCGCCGCAAGCGCCTGCTGGACCTGCTGTTCGCCGACCCGCCCGCCGCGCAGGAGGCCATCGCCGACCTCGCGGCCGCCGCGCACTGGCCGATCCCGCGGACGATCGCCGCGGTCGCGCTCGGCCGGCACCAGGACGCCAGGCAGCCGGCCTTCCCGCCGGACGTCCTCGCCGACCTGACCCGCCGCACCCCCAGCCTGATCATCCCCGACCCGGACGGCCCCGGCCGCGCCAAGCTCGTGGACCGGGCCCTGGCGGGAACGCTCGCCGTCGTCGGCCCGACCGTCCCGCTGATGGAGGCGGCGCGGTCCATCCAGTGGGCGCGCAAGACGCTGTCGCTCGTCCAGCGCGGGGTGATCGAGGCGGACAGCGGCGTGATCCGCAGCGTGGAGCACATGTCCACGCTGATCCTCTTCCAGGACGAGGGGCTCGTCACCTCGCTCGCCGACCTGCGCCTCGCCCCGCTCGCGCACCTGCGGCCGAGCCAGCAGGACCGGCTCGCCGAGACGCTGCTGGCCTGGCTGCAGTCGGGACGCAACGCCAACGAGGTCGCGATGCGGCTGCACGTCCACCCGCAGACCGTCCGGTACCGGCTGCGGCAGCTGGAGGAGCTGTTCGGCGACCAGCTGCTCGACCCGGACCTGCGCTTCGACCTGGAGATCGTGCTGCGCGCCCGCGCGCTGCTCGCCGACAACGCGGGCGAGCGGATCATCCCGCCGTCCCGCGAGGCGGTCGGCGACTCCGGCGAGGTCGTCAGCTTCCGCCGCACCTGAGCGGACCGGCCCACCGGACCCGCCGCGCATCCGGCGCGGCGGGTTCATCGCGGTCGCGGGCTAGTCGCGGCGGGACGAGCGGAGCCGCTCGGCGGTGGCGACGCGTTCGGCGAGCCGTGTCTGGGCGTCGCAGAGCAGCCACAGCTCGCCCTCGTCCGCCGCGACGATCTGCTCGAGGCAGCCGTTGAGGAGCTGGTAGTCCGACAACTGGGTGACCCTCGTGGCGCGCAGGCCCTCGCCCGAGCGCTCGCTGTGCCAGCCGGGCATGCACATGATCACCGACATCGTCCGGGGCTCCCTCGGTCGGTCTATGGTAGGTCTACCATAGGACTACCAAGCATCGCCCACAACGCGTTCGGCAGAACCCCAAGAGGACGCCGGACCGGGTGGGATCTGTACGGTGTGAGATCAGTGCAATGACCCGGAGCAGGATCTGGTATGCCGCGACCCCCCACGAAGGCACAGGTGATCTCCAACGCGCTCGCCGCCCGCATCGTCGAGGGCGAGCTGGATCCGGGCGCGTGGCTGCCGTCCGAGCGGCGGCTGGCGAGCGAGTACGGCGCCGACCGCTCCACCGTCCGGCGGGCCCTGCGGATGCTGGCCGAGGCCGACCTCGTCCAGCTGCGGCACGGCGCGGGCGCGCAGGTCCGGACGGCGCCGAAGGTGCGGCGCGCGGCGGCCGACATCACCCGGCAGGTCGGCGAGTGGCGCGGCTTCCACGTGTCGGCGCAGAAGGGCGGGCGGCGCCCGTTCACCCGGACCACCGTGACCGAGGTCGAGGCCGGTGAGCGGCTCGCGCCCCGCCTGGACGTCCCCGTCGGGACGCGGGTCCTGGAGCGGGCGCGCGTCCAGGGCGTGGAGGGGGAGCCGCCCGTCCAGACGGCGACGACCTGGATCGTCCCGGAGATCGTCGCCGAGATCCCGGTGCTGCGGGAGGTCGACACCGGCCCCGGCGGCCTCTACTCGCGGCTGGAGGAGACGGGCCGCCGGATCACGTTCGAGGAGTCGGTGACGTGCCGGCTCCCGCGCGCGGACGAGCAGGAGACGCTGCGGATCGGCCCGGAGCAGCCCGTCCTCACCCTGTGGCGCCGCGCCTACGACCAGGAGGACCGCGTCGTCGAGGTCACCCACCGGGTGGTGGTCGGCGACCGGCACGAACTCGTCTACCGCTACGGGTCGGGAGCGTGACATGACCGAGGAGCCCGCCGTCCGCCAGGTCGGCACGCGGATCGTCTACGAGAACCCGTGGATGGTCGTCCGCGAGGACGAGGTCGAGCGGCTGGACGGCTCGCGCGGCATCTACGGCGTCATCGACAAACCCGACTTCGTGCTGGTCATCCCGCTGGAGGGCGACGGGTTCCACTTGGTCGAGGAGTACCGGTACCCGATCGGGAAGCGCACGTGGAGCTTCCCGCAGGGCTCGCTCCCCGGCCGCGAGGACGCCGACCCCGAGGAGCTGGCCCGCCTCGAACTCGCCCAGGAGACGGGCCTGCGCGCCGGGACGCTGACGCATCTCGGCCGCCTGAACTGCTCGCACGGGACGAGCGGGCAGGGCTTCAACATCTTCGTCGCGTCCGACCTGGAGGCCGGGGAGACCGACCGGGAGCCCGAGGAGCAGGACATGCGGCAGAAGTGGTTCTCCCGGGCCGAGTTCAAGGCGCTGATCCGGGCGGGCCGCATCACCGACGACTCGACCATCGCCGCCTACGCCCTGCTCATCATGGACGAGACGGGCTGAAGCAGTCCGCCGACCGGTCGATGGGCCGCCGCTCGAGGATCTCCCGGGCCCGGGCTCGGGCGAGGTTGGCGCTCATCGCCGGCTCGTTCCCGGTCGTCTCGAGGGCGATCTGGCGGAGCGCGCACGTCCGCGCCGGTTCGGGGAGCCGGTCCAGGGCGGGCACGGCGTCGGCGGACAGGCCCCGCAGGTACGGGACGTCGATCTTGCCGGTGTCCTTGTAGCGGGCGACGTTGTGCTCGGCGATGAACCCGTCCGGGTTGAGCAGCGCCAGGAGGAGCATCGCGACCGCGCCGCTCGCCGCGACCACCCGCGGCAGCCACGCGACGCGCCCCTTGACCACCCCGGCCACGGCGACGAGGACCACGACGAAGCCGAGCCACAGCTCGAACGCGTGCACCCACAGCCGCAGCCTCGTCCAGCCGAACGTCTGCTCGTACAGGTAGAGGCGCCGCAGCGCGACCGCGACGACGACCAGCGTCAGCGCGCACAGCAGCCCCAGCAGGACGCGGACGGTCGCGCGATCGCCCCCGTTCCCCGACGGCGCGTACCGCTTGGCGATGGCGACGACCACCAGCACCAGCACGGTCACGACGACGAGCTGGAAGAACCCCTGCCGCGCGTACTCGGCATAGGTGAGCCCGGTCGAGCGCAGCAGTTCGTCCTTGTCGCCGGCGAGGAACACCCCGGCCTGGATCGCGCAGAACACCAGGAACAGCAGGTCGAGCGCCGCGATCGGCACCGCCCACGACCAGCGCCCGGCGGGCTTGCCGGGCTCCGGGGCCAGCATGCGGAGCGGCGGCGGCGATTGCGCGAGGTACGCCCCGGCGGACGCCAGCACCAGCGTCGCGGCGCCCGTGAACCCGTACACGACCACCGACACCGCCGACACCTCGGGGACGAGCCCGGCGGCGATGCTCCCGAACGCCGCGTCCGCCCCGACGAACAGCGCCCCGAACACCGCGAGCAGCCCGCCCGCGATGAGGGCGGTCCGGATGGCGGGCCACCAGTTGGTCTTCTCGGACGTCACCGCCCCATAGGCACCGCGTCCCGCCCACGGCAGCATGGCCCCGGCCGCCGGCACGACCGCGAGCCCACCGAACAGGACCTCCGGCCAGGACCGCCCCCCGGACGCCGCATACGACCCGACCGCGGCGGCCAGCAGCAGCGCCGGGACGACGACCCACTCGGCCTCCCGGAACGCCGCGATGCCCGACAGCCCCACGGCGAGCAGCCCGAACGCGACCGCGGTCCGATTGACCCGCCCCTTCCGCACGAGCCGCCCCGCCGACCATGCCGACGCCGCCGCCACATAAGCGACGGCCGCGGCCGCGATGACGACCCCGATCCCGAGCAACCCCTCCCGGAGCTGGGGTCCGACCGCAACGGCCCCGATGACCCCCGCGATCAGAGCACCGGCGACGAGCGCCGGCGACATGGGCCGAGCAGGCCGCCGCCAGGCTTTGAGCGCCTTCTCGAACTTCGTAGGCGTGTAGACGAACTGCGGCGGAGGAACATACCCCGCCCGAGCCCCGTACGGCACGGGTGGGTCGGTGGG